>NZ_LT828648.1:2046428-2387500 GCF_900169565.1 Nitrospira japonica
GCAGAAAGCCGTCGACGAACGAGACGTGGTTGGGAACCAGCAATGCGCCGCCCGAGACCGGGATCTGCTCATGCCCGCGGATCCGGAGCCGATAGAGGGTATTGGTCGCGATCACGAGGATGACGCGCAGCAGCGCCTCGGGTAACAGGTACAGCGCCCATCCGGTTCCGACGACGGTCAGCGCCGCCGTGGCCAGGAAGATCCCGGTTGTGGATACGCCGCCGGCGGCGAGCGCGCCGGCGCCGAGGGATCCCAGAAGGATGCCGGTGAATACACAAGTGTTTTCGAACGCGATGACCGATCCACGACGGTCCGCCGGAGCCCGCCACTGAATCAGGGCGTTCAGCGGCACGAAGATCAGCGCGCTGGACGTCCCCAACACCACCATCATGGCCAGTGTGACTCCGAGACCCGGTGCGAACAGGCCGACGGCGCTGAGCATGACCGCCACGCCGAGCGCGCCCAGCGGGATCAGTCCGTACTCCACGCGGCCCTGCGAGAGACGGCCCGCCAACCGCGCTCCGATGCCGATGCCGATCGACAGCATCATGAGGGGCAATCCGGACTGCCAATCGGAGACCCCCAGTACCGCTTTGGCATAGACGAGAATGTCCTGGGCGAACAGGCTGGCGATGGTCCAGAAGAACACGGCCCCCGTGACCGCCAGGCGCAGCATGCGGTCCTTGGAAAGCGCCGACCAGGCGCCGCCCAGCGTATCGGCGAGACCTCCGTGTGCGCGTGCCGGAGGGACACGGGGAATTGCCCAGGCCGCGGTGAAGCCGACGATCGACAGCCCGAACAAAGCCAGAGGTGCGAGCCATAGCGCATCCCCCGTGAGGGACATCAAGATGCCGGGGGCTGCGGTGCCGGTGAGGATCGCGAGGAACGTCCACATCTCCAGTCGCCCGTTCCCGGCCGCCAGCCGCTCGTGCGGCACCAACTCGGCGAGGATGCCGTACTTGGCCGGACTGAATAGTGCGCTGTGCACCCCCATACCTCCGAGCACAACCAGCGGCAGTATGCCACCGGCCGGATTGAGCCAGAGGGCCAGCGTGGCGGTCGCCATCAAGAGCATTTCCACACTCTTCATGACGATGATGACGGTACGCTTGCTGACCCGGTCTGCAAGAAGTCCGGCGACGAGGGAGACCAGGGCAAGGGGGAGCGTAAAGACGACGAATGCGAGCGTCGTTTGCGCCTGGGAAGCCGCTTCGAGTTCCGGGCCGGGCTCAAGAACCGCCGACAGTTGGCGAATGCTCAGCAGCGCGACCATCAACTTCCAGGCGTTGTCGTTGAATGCCCCGCAGAACTGGGCGATCAGGAGTCCGCGGAGGGAGTGGCGAGAGGGATCGGTCATGAGGTTTGAAGTTTCGGTCTGCCTACTATGGAGGAAGACGCGGCAAAGATCAAAGCCGGCGATCGGGTTCTTCCTGATGCACCGGCAATCCTTCCATCTCCATGATCTTCAGCGCGTTGGTCGTCGGGCAGGGCCCGGGGCGAAGTATGTAGTCGAACGACAGGGCGCCGCCTGTCACCGTCTCCTGAAAATGGGCGTTGATCAGAGACGCAATGTCCTTCTCCAGATCCGTCAATTCCAGATCGTGCGTGCTCACAAGCCCGAAGCCGTTTCCGGTCGAGAGGGCCGTGATATAGGCCCGGCTGCCGATCAGCCGTTCCCGGTTGTTCGTGCCCTTGAAGATTTCGTCGATGAGAAACAGGACCGGCGGCGCGGTGTCGTCCCGGATTGCGTCGAGGATGGTCTTGAGGCGTTTGACCTCGGCATAGAAAAAGGAGAGGCCTGCATCGAGGGAATCGTCCACCCGGATGCAGCAGGCGAGCCGGACCGGCGACCAGTCGAGACGCTCGGCGCAGACCGGAGCGCCTGCCTGTGCCAGACACAGGTTGATGCCGATGGTTCTCAGGAACGTGCTCTTGCCCGACATATTGGAGCCGGTAATCAGATGGATGGAGCCGAGGCCGGCCAACTCGAGATCGTTGGCGACGCGGTGTCCGGCCGGGATGAGCGGGTGAGCCAGGGAGGAGGCACGGACGGCCGTGTCGGCGGTTCGCGACGGCCAGACATAAGTCGGATGCAGGAAGGCGAAGGTCGCCAATGCCGATGCGGCTTCGACCTCCGCCAGCCGATCGAGCCAGACGGGAAGCTGCCGCGCGATGTCCTCCTGTATGCCGCGCAATTGCCTGGTGAACCACAAATCCCACGGGCAGAATGCGTTCACGGCCAGGTGAATCAACGGATGCGCTTTGACGCTGACGCCGTGAAGGGCTCTGGCGGCCCGCTTCACCGATGCCGATGGGCCGCGCCGGCCGTGCATGAGCGGCGCGCAGGCGTCGCCGAGTGCCGACCGGCGTCCGCGCGCGTGGCGTTCCAAATAGCCGAGCACCACTCCCAGACGCTCCATTTCGCCGTGCAGGCCGACGGCGTGTTCCAACAGTTCCTCTCCCTGATCCGTCATCAGATAGATCACGGCGTAGGCGCCGAACGTAAACATCCAATAACCAGGCAGCCAACCCAGCAATGCCCCGACACCCAAGAACAGGGTCATGACGGCGAGCGTCGCCTGGATGGCCAGGATCAGCGAGAGCCTGGGAAATCCGACCGGGTGGGCGAGCACGGCGGCGAGGCGGCGGCCGTTGATCTCCTGCTCGCCTGTCAGGCGCGAGGCGAGCAGGAGACGGTCTCGAAAGAGCGATCTCGGGGTCAATTCTTGAACGAGGCGCCGGCGAGCCTCCCATTGCGCCTCGGACGGCGGCTGCGTCAACAGCCATGAGGTCAGACGATCGCGTCCGTGGTCCGAAACGGTGGTGTCGATCAGATGCAGCAGGGAATGCGGGCCGGTCAAATCGAGATCATTGGCATAGGCATGTGACTCCGGACGGCTTCCCGGAGGCAATGGCACGGCGGACCAGTCCAGCCTGATCCGTGCCAAGTGGACCGACTTGAGCGTATGCCACAGGCGCAGTCTGTGAATCCGCTGCTCAAGCCTGCTATGATTGGAGGCCACCAGCACGAACAATGCGACGAACCCGCCCAAGGCCAGGTTGCCGGTCTGATACCAGGCGGTCTTATAGAGCGTGACCGTGCAGACCAGGCCGGTGAGGAAGATCGCCAGGCGCCACTTCGTGTAGGCTGAGCTGGCTCTTGCGCCCCGCGCAATCAGGCGATCAATCTGGCCCAGAAGCCGCTGCAGTTGGGCTGCGCGCGAGAATGCCGTCATAGGTGATGGGACCTTACTGGAAGCCCGACATGCCGTCAACGCCTTCCGACTGGATAGACGTACGAATCCTCTCCTGTCCCGCCGCCAGTGAATTTTTGGGACTGCTCGACGATCCGGACGTCGGCGGCGTGTGGGAAGACGGCGAGTCGCTGCATCTTTACTGGCCGACTCTTCGATGGTCTTCCGAGCGGTTGGATCGGGTGAGGCTCACGCTGCGCCGGCTGCGCGGAGAAGAGCAACTGCTTCCGGAGATTCGGATCGATTCGCTGCCCCATCAGGATTGGAACCGCCAATGGGCCGAATCGGTCAAGCCGCTTAGGATCGGCCGGCGTATCGTCATTCGGCCGAGTTGGGAAGCGGCGGAGGTCCAGGCCGATCACGTTGAAATCGTGCTCGATCCCAAACAAGCCTTCGGGACCGGTCATCATGCCACGACCAGGATGTTGCTGGAATGGCTCGAAACGCTGGCTCTGGATGGAGCGACCGTGCTCGACGTGGGGACCGGCAGCGGAATTCTGGCCATGGTCGCGCTACGGCTCGGCGCCGTGCGGGCGGTTGGGTTCGACGACGATCCTGTCGCCGTCGAATGCGCACAGGACTATGCGCGCGATAACCGGTTCGGTGAGGAGCTCACGCTGGGTTGCGGAACTCTGGCGCGGGGAGAACGGTTCGACCTCGTCCTTGCAAATCTGGACGCCGCCACCTTGACGAGCTTGACTGACGAATTGGCGGTGGCAACCGGACGCAGGTTGCTCGTCTCGGGCCTGTTGGTCGATCAACGCGGGGAGATTGCCGAGGGGTTTGCGCGCGCCGGATTGTACCAGGGCGGGGTGCGCGAGCTTGATGGTTGGACGGCCGTGGAATTTCTTCGTGCCGACGCCTGCGACGGACCGGAATCATGAACGGATCGAGCAGCCCGTCTTATCCACATGTGCATCAGATCAACGTCTCCGACGGAGGGATTCCCAAACATCCCCTGCTTGAAGCTTTCGTGGGGAAGGACGGCCTGGCGGGTGATGCGCAGCGTAATCGAAAGCTTCACGGCGGACCCGAGCGGGCGGTCTGTTTGTATTCGCTCGATCTGATCGAACGACTCCAGGATGAAGGCCATCCTATCGATCCCGGTTCTTCGGGTGAAAATCTGACGTTGGCCGGACTTGAATGGTCCGGCTTGGGACCGGGAGCCAAGCTCAGGATCGGACCGGAGGTCGAGTTGGAGATTGCCAGCTATTGTGCCCCGTGCGAACTGAACGCCCAATGGTTCCGTGACCGGGACATCAGCCGGATTCACCAGAACAACAATCCGGGATGGAGCCGTCTTTATGCCCGTGTGCTGCAAAGCGGTGTCGTCAGGCCTGGCGATGCCGTTGAGATTCTGAAGCGCTGATGGCCGATGGCGTATGGCAAGAGCAGGAAGCGGCTCCCGGGACTGCATGCTTCGCGCACGTGCTATTTGCGACCAGCCATACACTCGTGGAGTGTGAATGATGGATCGTATTCTGGAACCAGAGCTGATGGAAGACGACGAGCAAGTCGTCGCCTACGCCAATGCCGACTTTGCCGAGGAGAATCAGGGATTCGTCGATCGGTTTAAGGAGTACTTCCCAGACTTCACGGCGGGTCATATCCTCGACCTCGGATGCGGTCCCGGTGATATTCCGATCAGGCTGGCGAAGGCCTTTCCCGGGTGCCGCGTGACCGGAATCGATGCGTCGGCGCCCATGATCCGGTTTGCAGAGCGTGCCGTTCAATCAGAAGGATTGCAGGATCGGATTGCCTTCCAATGCGAACGGTTCGAACGTCTGGCCGGGGCCAATATCGTCGAGGCGGCGGTGTCCAACAGCCTGCTGCATCATCTGCCCAACCCGCTTCAATTCTGGAACAAGCTGCGGCAACTCGTGAAGCCCGGCTCCCCTGTGCTCGTCATGGATCTCCTGAGGCCGGATTCCCCGGAAGAAGCCCGAGTGATCGTCGATCGTTACGCGTCCGGCGAACCGGACGTCTTGCGCCGCGACTTCTATAATTCACTGCTCGCCGCCTTCACCGAGGATGAAATCACGTCCCAGCTGGCCCGCATGAACTTGACCCGCCTCCTGATCGACGTCGTGGATGATCGTCATTGGGTGGTCGGGGGCATCATCCATTGATCAGGAGGAGGAAAACGATATCTGTCCCACCCATCCAGCCCCGTCGCGCTGAAGCGCATCCCGTCCCGAACGGCGTTCCCGGTCGTCTTTCAGCGAATTCCCGTGCGGCCTTGCCTGGTGAAAGGCTCGTCTCGGTTTATGAGATTGCCGACGCCCAGCTCGACCGGCTTCGCAAGTCCAAAGATGCCGTCGCTGTACCGGTGCCCGATACTCCAATGGTGGCGGTGACGGAAGGTGAGTTTGTCATGGGTGCCGACGGGACGCAGGCGCTGGAAGACGAGCGGCCGGCCCATCGGCCCTGGCTTGCGGCCTTCTCCATCGATGTGCATGAGGTTACGACGGCTCACTATGCCGAGTTTCTGAAGGCCTCCGGACGCCCAGCGCCCTGGCAGTGGGAAACGGTCGAGCTCTCCCGTCACGGTGATCGTCCCGTGATCGGCGTGGACTGGGCCGATGCGGACGCCTACTGCCGGTGGAGGGGGAAACGGCTGCCGACTGAAGCAGAATGGGAAAAGGCCGCGCGAGGGACCGACGGTCGTCTCTATCCGTGGGGCAATCAAGGCCCTGTTCCGGATCTGGCCAATTTCGCGCTCGGAGCTCGATTCAGTTACAGCCAAGTCCTCATGCCGGTCCATTCATACGAGCGCGGGAAGAGTCCGTTCGGCGCCTTGCAGATGGCGGGCAATGTCTACGAATGGGTGCAGGATTGGTACGGGGCGAACTACTACGAGCTGTCATCCGATCGTAATCCGACCGGTCCGGATCAGGGGCAATTCAAAGTACTGCGAGGCGGCTCCTGGTCTGATCTCCCCAAGTATTTGCTCACCTACGGACGGTTCAAACTTCCGCCGGAGACAAGGAACAGCTATACCGGCTTCCGCTGCGCCAAATAACAAGACGCTGAAATAGACGGTCTTCTCACCCACCCTTCCATTCCGCCCTTATCTCAAAGGGGACAGACACCGCGCGGACGCGGGAAAGGGTGTCAGTCCCCTCTCGCTGCAGACGCTACGGGTACCCACGGAAGGGTCTTGCTCAGTAGATACTCTTGTGGACTTCGGCGGACAGCCCGCTTGTATTCCCCGCGTTGTCGTAGGCGGATAGGGCAAAGTAGTACGTCTGTCCCTGCGGTAGGTTATTGAGCGTGTACGTGGTGACTCGGCCGATCGTGAAGGGCGAACCCGGATAGCTGTAGGTCCCGGACCTGGTCCCGACGTAGACTTTGTAGCCTGCCAGGTCGTTCTCCGTGCCGATATTCCAAGACAGAATCGCATTGCCCGTTTTCTGGACAGGGGCCGGTGCGTTGGACGGCTGGTTCGACGAAGGGGTGCTGGTCTGGGGATTTGGCGTCGAGCCACCGGACGAAGAGCTTGGCGGGGGATTGGAAGATGTGCTCGGGGCCGTCTGGGGCGTCGACTTGGGGGCTGTCGGAGCAGTGCTCGACGGGGTGACGACCGGAGGCAGGGGAGCGTGAACCAGATTCACCAGACCACGGATGTTGAAGAGGTTCAGCGCGGCGCGCGAGCCGCCGTATCCGTTGCTCGATCCGGTCCCGCTCGCCGCGATCGGTTGGACCGGATGCGCAACCGCCATAGGTTGCTGAGCCGCTTGGATCGGACCCGCTGCGGCAATAGGAACAGTTCGGGACGTGCTGGAGAGGTTGATAGCGCTGGCCGGCCTCTGACCGGGTCCAACCGAGACGACCGGAACGGGTTGGACAGCCGGGATTGAATTGGTTTGAGACTGGCTTTGCCGGGCAGAGCCCGGGGTCGTGGTTTGGGTTTCGGCGATCACCTGGATCCGTTCGACAGCGGGATACTTGGCTAGCTTGCGAGGCAAAGACGCAGATGGTGCACTGGCAGCGCCGGGATCAGCCTGATTTTCCAGGGATGAAACGGACGCCATGGCACGCATCTTCTCGGCGACTGGCCTGAGAATCAAGCTGTGACGTGTTCCTACCGCGGGGTCAGCTCCAAACGCCGGTGCCGCGGCCGAAAGGATGGCCAGACAAGCCACCAGATCGCGCAAGGTCGGCGTCTTGATTGAGAATAGATTTCGGGCTCGGCAGGTGATCATGTGCGGAGATGTCCCGAGTTCGTTTCACGCGGTCATCGCAATGAGCGTGCCGAATCTCTGTCTGACGGAGCCGAAACAGCTGTGTCATCGCTCTGACACGGAAGTCTGCAATTTGACGCGAAAATTCCCATTCGGTCGCAAATGATGGCTTTATGACAGCCGCGACGCGGATGGGTCCCCGTGGAGGAAAGCGCCTGCGAGAAGTACCAATACGAACGGATTGGTCGTCAATCCAGAAGGAGCGCAACAAGGAGGAGGAGGGTCAAGAGAGAAAGTACGGAGAGATAGAACGTCCCGCTGCGATCGCCCAGCCACGCGGTTTTCCAGCTATCCGGGTACAGGGTCTGATTCTCGACGATCAAGCCTTCTTCGTAGAAGCCCAGGGCCTGTTCAATCTGGATCAGCACCTGTTTGGCCAACCGATGCCGGTATTGTTGCTGCAAGACCAGCGCGCAAAATAGACCGCACCAGGTCAGGCCCACGACTCCCAACAAGACGGTCTCAGCCGAGGACATCCGGTGCTTTTGGGGACTGAGGAGGAGAGCGAACAGCATCGCGATGAGCCCGAACGAGCCCAGCGCCGTCAGGCGCATCATCTGCTCACGGCGTTTATAGACCTCGTCTTTGTACAGGGGATAGATGACCGTCAAAACCTGCTGAACGCCTTCCGACAGCATGGAACGTCCTAAACTCGCGGTGGGGCAAGATGCAGAATCAGCCAATCGGCGATGGCGGTCGTCATGGTGCGAAAATCCTCGCCCCTGCTGAACTGATGGTCCGCACCGGGCAGAAGGTCAAGCCGCTTGGGTCCCTGTAACGCGTCCATCAATTGCCGGCTTTGATGGAGCGGCACCAACTCGTCGCAATCGCCTTGCACGATCAGGGTCGGGGCGGTGATACGGGTTGCCGGCTCATAGGCCACGCGCACGAGGCTGTCCTCATACAGGCGATAGTTGAGCCGCATGCGGTTCGGACCTCCATGAATGTCCGGAACCCTGTCCGTATCCTTCCAGCGGGCCAATTCTTCCACGCCAAATTCTAAGCGAAGCTCTTCGGCAAAATCCACTACCGGGCACTTGAGCCCCAAGCAGGAGATCGCCGGCCGTTCGGCGACCGCCAGGATTGCGACTAATCCGCCGAAGCTCGACCCCACCAGGCCGATGGGACCATGGCCGCGGGCGGCCACGAAATCCACCGCGGCTTTGGCTTGGCCGAGCGCCAGCGAGACGGTGATGTCCTCGAAACGGCCGTCGCTCTCGCCGTGACCGAAGAAATCGAATCGAAAGGTCGCGAAGCCCTGCTCATTGAACAGGCGGGTCAAGGTTTTATTGGTGGTGCTGTGTTTGTTGGAGAGAAACCCGTGGCAAAGCACTACTGTGCCACGAGCTTGCACCGGCGAGCTGAGGACCGCGGATACGTGATGTCCCAGGTCGTCCTGAATCGTTATCGTTTCTTCCATCTCATTGTATCCGTTTCAAGGTACTAGCGACGGGCCACAGGCGCCGTCTCGGGTCACGCCGTGTCCTTGCCGGCCCGGGTGCTGAAGACCCAGGCAAGTTTGACCGAGAAGAGCGTGAGCGACGTCAGGAACAGGCCAAATGTGACCCACACCGCAGTCTGGACAACGACGGAACCGAGCGGTGCCGTCCACGTGAGTGAAGCCACCAGGCCAAGCCCCGCTGTTCCCATGCTCAAGCCGACGACTTGCGCGACGCGCCATCGATTCATGATGCGGATGAGCATGTCGAGGTAGGGGCCGCGTTTCTTGTTGCTGGCGACCCGATGCGCGGCAAGCGTCACCGGGACCAAATGGGAGAGTGCGCCGAAAATCGTCTGCAGGACGAACCCGGTCAGCGCCGTATGTGTATAGGCTACGAGATGGAGCGTGCCGAACGGCAGGAAGGGATGCTCTCCCAGGTAATTGGCTGCGACCAGCAATCCCATGAACACGGCCAAGACCAGGAAGAACGTCGCGGTCAACAGATGGTCCGATGCGGCATCACCCGGACGGCTGGAAGCTCGCCAGGTGGCAAACAGGTTGAAGGCATAGAGACATACTGCGAGGGCGAGCGCGGTGCCGCCGATGAACTCGATGGAGAGGGAAGAAAGGGCAAACCCGCTGATCAGCACCGCGATGCCTGCCGGCAGCAGGAAAAACACGAGCCTGGAAAGGCGCGGGTTGTGAAGCGGCTGTTGCAGGATCGTCGGAAGCAGGTTGTGCATCGTACCGACGATCGTTACCGTGACGAATCCCATGAGGTTTAAATGCAGGTGGACCAGCCTGGCCGAGCCGGTCCAGGCCGGCTGAATGACCTGCGCCGCCATGCCGATGCCCAGCGCGAGCCCGCCCGCCAGTGCCGCCAAGGCCAACGCGTAGTACCAGACATTCAGCGGCGGCCGGTTGACGCTTCGGCGTGCCTGTTGCCAGGTGTCTCGGCCCACCCAGAAGAAGGCCGCGAGTACAACACAGCCTGCCGCGGCCACCACCTGATAATTGCGGAACCCAAATCCTAAAACCAGCGCCAGGGCGCCGCCGTTCATGGCGGCGAAGAGCACGGGATGAGAGTCCCGCCGGTCCCGGCCGGTCATCAACAGCGTGGACACAAAAGTCAGCATGGCCCCCATGATCATCTGCGCGACGCCGCCGACCAAGGCGCCGTGCACATGCACCAGTCTCAGTCCGGGCGGCAGCGGAGTGCCGCGGACCAATCCGATCAGCGAGGCCATCCCCAGCAACGAGGCGAGCAGCAGCCAGCCAAATCCGGTCATGATGAACGTCAGGGGGCGGCAGGCTGGGAAGGCCATCGATCGCTAGTAGGTTGTTGAAGAACTATTGTGTGACGCCAGCAATGCCGAGACAATCAGGCTCTCTGATTGAGGCAGAATGGCACGCAGGATGTCCAAAAAGCTGGCGGACTTTTTCAACATCCTGTCAGTTATCCAGAAAATAGAAATGATTGGTCGGGCCATGGCCATGGCCGATCGCCAAGCCGTGCCGGATGGCTTCGGTCAGATAATTTTTTGCGGTTTGGATTGCGTCATTGAGCGCTTTGCCCCGGGCCAGTTGCGCGGTGATGGCCGAAGCAAAGGTGCAGCCGGTTCCGTGGGTGTGGGGAGTTTCGATGAACGGGCTCCGAAACACGTGGAAAAAACGACCGTCGTAGAGCAGATCGGTGCCCCGCTCCGTGATCAGGTGACCGCCTTTGATCAAGACGTGCCGGCAGCCGAATCCGTGAATCACTTTTGCAGCCCGGCGCGCGTCTGCCAACGATTTGATTTCGATGCCGGACAGTTGTTGCGCCTCGTGGATGTTCGGCGTGACGAGCAAGGCGAGCGGGAACAACTGCGTCTTCAAGGCTTCGATCGCGTCCGGCTTCAGAAGGGGGTGTCCGGTTTTCGAAATCATCACCGGGTCGACCACCAGATTGGCAACCTTCTGGGGATTCAGAAGCCGGGCCACGACGTCGATGACGGCGGCGGAAGACAGCATTCCGATCTTGACGCCCGCCACGTCGAAGTCGTCGAACACAGCGTCGATCTGCGCGGCGATGATGGACGTGGGAAGTTCAAACACGTCCGTCACCTCCTGGGTGTTTTGAGCCGTAATGGCCGTGATGACGGACATGGCAAAGACGCCGTTGGCCGACATCGCCTTGATGTCCGCCTGGATGCCGGCTCCTCCGCCGGAGTCGGATCCGGCGATCGTCAGGACTTGTTTGAGCGTCGTGTTCATAGGAAGTCCAAATGAGAGAATCGGATGTCTTTATAGCTCAGGGCACCGGGCCTGTCTAGCAAGGAGCATGTCGTTCAGCGAACCAGCAGACGGCCGAGGACTCGTCCCACGGCGTAGCCGACCGGCAGCAGTCCGGTGAGTCCGATGGGGAGAAAGATATACGCGAGGGCGCCTTGTGCGTCGGGAAACCATAGAGTGGAAAACTGGACCCAGGCGCTCAGGCCGATTGCCGCAAGAGCGGCCGTCGTCACGCCCAACATGCGCCGTCCGGCCAGCGGGAACGAGTGACTCGAGGTCCGGCCCAGATGGAGCAGCAGGAAAAGGGCCAGGAGGACGAATGGAACGGCATTCAACAGCCCGACAAGGAATAGATTATAGCCCGGCGCAAACAGGTGGATCCGCCACTGATGCAGTGCTTGTCCGATCGACTGGCGATGTTTAAGCAGATCGACCAGGATGACGGCGAACCAGGGGATAGTCAGGCCCAGGCCAATGCAAGCCCAGTAGAGGATTACGGTCGTCCGGCGGAACCTGGAATGCGAGACGGTTTCGCTCACGGGGTTGCTCCGGTGGCGGGCGTCGCTGACTCGATTGATCGCAGGGCGACCGCCACGGCTTCGCGAACGATCGGGTCCGGGTCGTCAAGGAGTCGCCGAAGGGCGGGTAGCACGTGCGCGGCGCCGGGGCCGATGGCCTCGAGCGTTTCGACCGCCAGGTAACGATGCAGGGGGAGACGGTCGTCGAGGAGCGGGACGATGGCTGGAACCGCTTCCGCCGCCGGGGGCCCCAGCCTGGCGAGACGCTGCAATGCCTCCTCCCGATCGTTCCTGCGCTGCAATCGCGCCATGAGCATCTGGACGTCGGTGCGATGGACGCCGCCGCCGCGGTCCAATGCGATTCGCGCCAGCGAGGCCACGGCTTTGTCGGGATCCTTCTGTAAACCGGCCAGCGGGACGAGCGCGGTCGTCGGGATTGGAACGGCGAAGGCGAACAGAGAGACGGCTCGATGCCGCACGCCGGGCGCCCGATCAAACAGAGCCGTGGTCAGCGCGGTTGATACGTCGGCCTGCGGAACGCCGATCGCGCCGAGCGCTTCGATCGCTCGTTCCCGAGTGAGGTCGTCTTCGTCCGCCAGCATTTTGACCAGCGCCGGCACAACCGGCTTTGCGAGAAGTCCCAGCCCACCGAGCAAGGCGCAGGTGTGGCGTCTGACCTCCGCGTCCGAATCGCCCAACCCCGGAAGGGAATCGTGCATGACTTGGCGAGCGGCCTGAAGGTCTATGGAGCGGAGCGCGGATGCCGCCGCAAACCGCATGCTCCAGTTAGGATGGTGTAAGGCATGATCGACGAGCAGAGATGCGGCGGGATACGCATCCGCCTTCAATTCCGAGAGTCCTTGTGCCGCCAGCATCTCGGTCTGCAGGTCCTGGCTCTGCAAGTCCCGGATAAGGCCCGGCACGGCCCGTGAGCCGGTGTGCAGCCAGAACGTCAGTGCCAACAGGCTTGCACCGACCAGCAAGGCAACGACATGCCCCGCGATCTGTCGCGGAGTGAGAATGGTAGGAGAAACGGCCTGATCCTTGTTCACACAGCCTTCCGCACGTTCTTTACTCTCCCTTCAGCTTGTGGCCGGTGCCTACGCCATTACAATCTGCTAGGGACGGGAGGGTTTCGAAGCGTTATCAGAACGCTGTTGGGGGGTTGCCGCGCGCATCAGTAATCCTTTCTTCTCTCCTCACACTTTCTTGGCCGGTGCGATTTCCCAAACTTTCATGGAATTCAGCGGCTGACCGGCGACTTGCATGGAGGCTCGGGTCACCGCACTTGCCGAACGGATGTGGTCCGCTCGGCGGACGGCGAGCACTGTTCGAAGTTGCGTTCATGTGAAGCATCGAACGCAACAAGTTGCACAGCCGAGCAGACGTTGGGCTTAGTGCGGTCGAGCCGCAATGTCGGAGCCGACAGTCGCTGGATTCCCTGCCCGCTACACCGGCCACTGCTCCTCAGTCCAGGCCATTTCCCAGAACATCCATTCGTAGCGCGAGCTGATCACGAAGGACTCTTCCATTCTGCGCCGCTCTTCCTGTCCGGCCGTTTTCGCCCAGCGATCGACCTGGCGTCTCATCCACCGCTGCACGTCGGCAAATTCCGGAGAGGCATAGAGCATGAGCCAATTCCGATAGGGATGGGTGTTCGGAGGCGGGCCTTTCCGCAAAAGATGCCGGCCCACGACGTAATAGATCCAGGCGCAAGGCAGCGCCACCACGGCAATTTCGGCCGCCGTGCCGGAGGCGGCGACCGCGAGCATGTGACGCGTATAGGCGTAATTCGTCGGAGCCATCGGAACGGAGGCCATGGCGCGGGCGGTTATTTTCCACCCGGTTCCATAGTTCTCGTGCAGGCTGCGTTCGACGGTGATGGTATCCTCCGCCAGCTTGGCGAATCGCAATGCCGAGTCCGAGTCCGGCGCGCGCAAGGCGCCGGCGGCGAATACGCGGGACAGGTCGCCGAGGAAACGCGCATCCTGCAGGATGTAGTAGCGGAATTTACGCTGGTGCAAGGTGCCGTTACCCAGCGCCACCACGAATGGGTGTGAGAGTTGCGCGGTCCAGATCGGCTCGGCGAGCCTGCGGAGATGATCGCTGAACGACATGAAGGACTCCTTTCCCAATTCGACGGAACGTCGCCGACGCGGTCATTCCGCGGCTCGTCAGGCAATTCGGACTATGTGACCGGCACCCAGGGCCTCGGCAAACGATTGATGCCGTCGAGCGCGGCGACCTTGTAGCATTCGGCCAGCGTCGGATAGTTAAAGACGGTATCGACGAAGTAGTTGATCTGCCCCCGGTAGGCCATGACGGCTTGTCCGATATGAATCAACTCGGTCGCTCCTTCTCCGATCGCATGGACGCCGAGAAGTTGGCGGGTCTGCCGGTGAAACAGCAGCTTGAGCAAGCCGGTTTCGTCGCCGATGATTTGGCCCCTCGCGATTTCACGATAGCGGGCGATGCCGATGCCGTACGGAATGTCCGCCTTTGCGAGATCTTCTTCGTTGCGTCCCACCATGGAGATTTCCGGGATGGAGTAGATCCCATAGGGAAGCAGCTCGGTATCGGTCCCGTCGGGAGCTCCGAAGGCGTGGCAGGACGCGTGACGGCCCTGTTGCATCGACGTGGAGGCCAGGGCGGGAAACCCGATCACGTCCCCGACCGCATAGATATGGGGAATCGCCGTTTGAAAGTGTTCGTTGACGCTCACGCGTCCGCGCGCGTCCGGCGTAATGCCCACCGCGCCGAGATTGAGATCCTGGGTCGCTCCGACGCGGCCGATCGCATACATGAGCGTGGCCGCCGCGATCGGGCCGGCATGCCGGAGCTGGACGTGAATCAGGCCGTCCTGCTGTTTATGGATCGAGACGACTTCCTCATTGTGGTAGAGCGTGACGCCGATCTCCTTCATCTGTTGTTGCAACGCATCAATGATCTCCGCATCCACGAATTCCAGGAGCCGAGGACGTTTGTCGATCAGGATGACGGGTACGCCCAGGGCCGCCAGCATCGAGGCGTACTCCGTCCCGATGACTCCTCCCCCGACGATGACGATGGACTGGGGTATGTGCTTGAGCGTCAACAACTCATCGGTGTCGATGATCGATTCGTGGTCGAAGGGGACGTCGTCCGGTTTGGCCGGTTCCGATCCCACGGCGATGACGATGAAGTCGGCCTCAAACTCGACCGATCCTCCGCCGGCTTGCGTGACGCGGAGCCGGTGGGAATCGACAAAACTGGCGGTTCCATAGATCATGTCCACGCGGTTCCGCGTCATCTGGTTCTCGACGATCCCGATTTCGTTCTTGATGACGTGATTGGTGCGAAACGCAAGGTCTTCGATGGTAATGGCCGTCTTCAAGCGGTAGTCGGCCCCATAGATGCTCCGTTGGCGAAAGCCGGACAGATAGAGGACCGCCTCGCGGAGAGACTTGCTTGGAATGGTTCCGGTGTTGATGCAGACGCCGCCGACGACGACCTTGCGCTCCACGATCCCGACTTTTTTGCCGAGTTTGGCGGCCTGTACGGCCGCTTTCTGTCCCGCCGGACCAGTGCCGATCACCAGGAGGTCGTAGCGACTCATCGGGTGCCTTGGTTCGCGTTGAGGTGTCAGGCCGGTGTCGTGGGTGCGATTCCCCGTGGTCAATTTGCCGTGATTAGCGACCGCGCCACGTTAAAGGCTTCTTCCATGTCCGGCAGTTGGCCCAGTTCGGGGGGCACCTGGATGTAGCGGACCTTGTTGTGCGGATCCACCACCATGACGGCCCGTGCCAGGATGTGGGGATCCTTCAACAGCAGCCCATAGGTCTTGCCGAAATCGGCGCTTCGGTAATCGGACAGAAACGTGACGTTGGCGATCTTGGCGTCGGTCGCAAAGCGCTTCTGGGCGAACGGTGTATCGATGCTGACGGTAATCAGTTCGACCATCCGGTCCAGCCCCTTGTTCTGCCCGCTGAGAATGTGCGTCTGCTGTTCGCAGACCTTGGTGTCCAATGAAGGCACGACGCTGATGATGCGGACCCTGCCCTTGCCCTTGGTTTCCGCGATATTGATGAGCGAGAGATCGGCTTGGGCCACCTTGACGTCGCGCAACTGGTCGCCGGTCTTGATGCCGGTCCCTGTCAGGACCATGGGACTGCCCTTGTACAGAACGGTATGTCCCTCCCCGGTCTGCGCCGTTCCATCCGCGACGGGAAGATTCTTGTACGTGAAGACGGAACCGGATCCCGAACCCATGCAGCCTGACAAGACGAGGGTGCCGGCCGCCAGGAGCAGCAGTGGTCGTCGCATGCGGGGGACGGTCATGACGATGCCCGGTTCGGTCATGGCTCTGCGGTCCGAGACGTGAGGAATTCCATTATAGCCTGATTCGCCTGTTCCGGCTGTTCCCATTGCGGAATATGCCCGGCATGGGGAATCGTGACCAGTTTCGATCCGTGGATGGTCCGGTGCAAATCTTCGCCGACGGCAAGGGGGAAGACTCGGTCCTCCTGACCCCAGAGGATCAAGGTCGGATGAGTCAAGGTTCCGAGGCGCGGAGCGAAATCGGTTTCCCACACCGGCAGACTGTCCCGAAGGGCCATCAACGGCGGGATGAGACCCGGCCGCCGGCGGTTCCGATCCGACCGTTCGAGCACGGCCGGTGTCAGCAGGGCCGGATCGTGAACGACCTCCTTCAGCACCGATTCGAGCATCAATCCGCCGAAGAGCCAGTTGCCGAAGGACACCATCCAGGCCGGCGCGCGGGATTCCAGCGCCCGCTTGATCGTCGGACTCGTCAATTTGCTCGCCACGTGGCTCGGAAGACCGTCGATGAGGATCAGTTTGTCGACGCGCTCCGGATGGGTCAAGGCCATGCCGATGGCCAGTCCGGCCCCCATCGAATTGCCGACGAGCGTGGCGCGGGACAGGTGCAGCGCGTCCATGAACCCCGTAAAGTAGTCGAGCAATTGCCCGGTCGTGTAGGCAATGTCGGGTTTATCGGAGAGTCCGGAGCCAATCAGGTCGGGGGTAATGAGGCGGACATGCCGGCCCAGGACCGGCTGTTGATGTTCCCACTGCCACATGGATCCTCCGAAGCCGTGGAGGAGGATCATGGC
Organism: Nitrospira japonica; assembly: GCF_900169565.1. Classification (NCBI taxonomy): domain Bacteria; kingdom Pseudomonadati; phylum Nitrospirota; class Nitrospiria; order Nitrospirales; family Nitrospiraceae; genus Nitrospira; species Nitrospira japonica. The sequence goes on from NZ_LT828648.1 coordinate 2,063,268, forward strand.
GTCGCCCTGCCCGACGTCGAGATAGGCGATCTTGTGTCCGTGGACCGAGGCCGTGCGGATGGGAATGCGTTCGAACGCCTCGAACTGGGTGGGGATGGGAGCGGGCGATGAGCAGGCGGTCATCGGCAGCCAGAACAGCAGGGTAGTGAGAATCCGGAAGAGGCCGACAGGGGCCGGATTGGCGGTACCAAACGGCGAAATGGCCTACTCCAGTTGGATGATGGTTTCGTCGGTCTTCACATGCTCCCCTTCCTCGACCAGAATGGCGGTCACCGTGCCGTCCATCGGCGCGGGAACCTGGCTCTCCATCTTCATGGCTTCGATGATGAGCAGGGGATCGCCGGTCGAGACGCGGTCGTCTTTGGCGACCAGGACTTTGACGACGCGACCCGGCATCGGAGGGGCGACGTCGCCTGGTTTGACCGGTTTGGGCCGTTTGGGCTTCGCTCCGCTCGACGTCTCCGCGGCTTCGGGCGTACCGGCGAGCACTTCCTGGATCGCTTCGAGGGAGACCTCCTCGAGCTTGTCGTTGACCCGGATGTAATAGGGCTTGCGTCCGTCGACCTTGCGTCCGGAGCCGGACACCTTCACGTGATAGGTTTCGCCGTGCACGGTCACATTGAATTCCACCGGAGCCAGATGAAGTTCGCCGCCGGCGGCGGGACCCATTGCGAGGTTGGCTTCGAGCGGCTCGGGCACCAGATCGCCCTTTTCACGGGCTTCGAAGAAGTCGCGGGCGATCGCGGGAAAGAGGACGAACGACAGATGATCCTCGACCGTCGTGGCGGAGTCGGGCAGTTCTTTTCGGGTCGCTTCCAGTTCCGGTTCCAGCCGGTCGGCCGGCCTGGTCTTGACCGGTTCTTCGTCGCCGATCGCACGGGCCATGACGTCGCGCGCCACCTGTCCAGGCGCCCGGCCATATAGACCGAGAAAATAGTTCTTCGTTTCGTTCGTGATGACCTTGTAACGCTCGCCGGTCAGGACGTTCAGGGTTGCCTGGGTGCCGACGATCTGGCTGGTCGGCGTGACGAGGGGCGGATAGCCCATGTCTTTTCTGACCCGGGGAACCTCGTCGAGCACTTCCTTCATGCGGTCGAGCGCGTTCTGCTCGGACAGCTGCGCGGCGAGATTGGACAGCATGCCTCCCGGAATCTGAGAGGTGAGAATCTCGGCGTCGACGCCCGTGACGTCGCTCTCGAACTGCCGGTACTTCCGTCGCACGGTGCGGAAGTGGTCCGCGATCGGTTGAAGGGCCGTGAGATCGAGTTTCGTGTCGTACAGGGTCCGCTGGAGAGAGGCGACGATCGATTCGGTCGGAGGATGGGACGCTCCCCCGGCCAAAGGCGAAATGGCAGTGTCGAGGATATCGAGACCGGCCAGGACGGCCATGAGCGCGGACATCGTGCCCATGCCGGAGGTATAGTGGGAGTGCAGATGGATCGGCACGCTGACCGCCTGCTTCAGGTTCTTGACGAGCATGTAGGCGTCCATCGGGGCCAGGAGTCCGGCCATGTCCTTGATGCAGATCGTGTCGGAGCCCAGGTCCTCCAGCCGCTTGCCCATCTCGACGAATCCTTCAAGCCGGTGAACGGGACTCACGGTATAAGAAATGGCCGCTTCAACGTGCTTGCCGCAGGCCTTCACCTCCTGGATCGCCCGTTCCAGATTGCGAATGTCGTTGAGCGCATCAAAGATCCGGAAGACGTCGATGCCGTTCGCGGCCGAGCGCTCGATGAACCGGTCCAGCACGTCGTCCGCATAGTGCCGGTACCCGACGATGTTCTGCCCGCGGAGGAGCATCTGCAGCTTGGTGTTCGGCATTGCGGCGCGCAGCGCCCGCAGCCGCTCCCAAGGATCCTCCTTCAGGTAGCGCAGGCACGTGTCAAAGGTCGCGCCGCCCCAGACTTCCAACGACCAAAATCCGACCGCATCCAGCTTTTGGGCGATCGGCAGCATGTCCTCCGTCCGCATCCGCGTGGCCAGGAGGCATTGATGCCCGTCCCGCAATCCCACTTCGGTCACGAGCACCTGCTTGCCCGCCGCCGGCTGAATCGGCCAATCCTGTTTCAGAACGGCGCGTTTCTTCGATGTCTTGGCCGCAGGAGCTTGCGGACGTTTCTTGTGCGTCGGTTTCTTTCCGGATGACCGTTTCGTAGCCATGGCTTCTCGCTTAGATCATGAACAATCGGAAGGCGCTGAGGGGTTACAGCCCTTCATAGGCCGCAATGGCGGCGGCGAGCGCCAGAACGAGATCTTCCGGCTGCTCGATTTCGTCGTAGGTGTACAAGTCCGGATGCGTGTCGAGATAGGAGGTATCGAACCGACCGGCGAGAAAATCCTGATCCTGCATGATCGCTTTCATGAAGGGAATGGTCGTCTTGACGCCACGCAACACATATTCCTCGAGCGATCGCCGCATACGGCTCACGGTCTCTTCCCAGGTCCGGCCCCGCACGGTGAGTTTGGCGAGCAGGGCGTCGTAATAGGGCGGAACGGTGTAGTCTTTATAGACGGCGCCGTCGATCCGGACCCCGATTCCTCCCGGCGACAGGTAATCCGTCACGATTCCGGTGCAGGGCATGAAATTATTCTTCGGATCCTCGGCGTTGATGCGGCATTGAATGGCATGCCCCTGGAGAATGACGTCCTTCTGTTGAATGTCGAGCGGCTTGCCCGCGGCGATGGCGATCTGATTGCGGACGATGTCGATCGCGGTGATCTGCTCCGTGACCGTATGCTCGACCTGAAGGCGGGGATTCATTTCGATGAAGTAGAAGCGGCCGTCCTGGTCGAGCAGAAACTCCACCGTTCCGGCATTGTCGTAGTTGACCGCTCGGGCGATCGCGGTGGCGGCTTTCCCCATCTCGGTCCGCAGCTTGGGAGTCAGGACGAGGGACGGCGCGATCTCGATCAATTTCTGATGACGGCGCTGAATGGAGCAGTCGCGCTCGCCCAGATGGATGATGTTGCCGTGGCGGTCGGCCAGGATTTGAAACTCGATATGATGGGGCCGCTCGATGTATTTTTCGATGAACACACTGCCGTCGCCGAATGAAGCCAGGGCTTCTCGCGCAGCGACTTCCATATTTTCGCGGAGTTCGGCGTCGGATCGCACGACGCGGAGGCCCCGGCCGCCACCGCCGGCGTTGGCTTTGATGATGACCGGATACCCGGTCTGTTTGGCGAAGGCGAGTCCTTCTTTGACGTCCGTAATTCCACCCTCTGTTCCCGGGACGATGGGCACGCCGATCTTGTGGGCCAGTTCACGGGCCTTGACCTTGCTGCCCATGGTCGTAATGGCCAGGGGGGACGGACCGATGAACGTAATGCCTGATGCGTCGCACAGCTCGGCGAACTGCGCGTTTTCAGAGAGAAATCCGTATCCTGGATGGATAGCGTCGGCCCCGATGCGTTGGGCCAACTCGACGATCTGGCGACTGTCGAGAAAACCTTTGACCGGACCGGGACCCACGAGATAGGCCTCATTGGCTTTCTTGACGTAGATTCCGGTGGAGTCGGCCTCCGAATAGATGGCGGCGGTGGCGATATTCAACTCGCGGCATGCGCGAATGATGCGCATGGCGATTTCACCTCGATTGGCCACCAAAATCTTCCGAAACATCTTCATCCAGCTTCCCGGAATTCCGTGCCCGCAGAATTCCTTGACGGTCGGCGTAAAGAGAGCGCGTACGCTAGCATAGGTGGAAGAGGTCTGTCGAGGGAGTCGAGGGGAGCGGACGACGGAAAGAGCCCGGAAAGTCGTGGCGATTTTCCGGGCTCTGCGGTCTATTTGGACTTGATCAGGAGGGGTTTCGACTGGGCGCTGCCGCCGCCTGCGACGATGATCAGGAACGACATTCCGGCCTTGGCATCGGGAACCGTCGCCTCGATCGTCGTGTCGTTGACGAATTTATACTCGACCGGCGCCTTGGGTGACGCGCTGAAGGTCACCGTGTGGAAGCACTCTTTCGTGCCGAAATTTTCGCCGGAGATGACGACCTTGTCGCCGGGCATGGCCTCGTCCGGTTCAACTTTGGCGATGCGAGGCCGCTTGTTGCGATCGCAGACCGGATCCTTGTCGAGCTTTTCCGCGTCGGATCCCTTGATCGATTCCATGTCGTAGAGCGTAAAACCCGCTCCTTCCACGATGGCGCCTTTTCCGTCCTCTTCCGCCCGAGGCGTCGAGACGGGTGCCAGCAATATGAATCCGCCCAGCGTCATCATCATGAGCCCCGATGAACGCCACGTCTGCATAAGACCTCCTTCGGTATAAAAAGCCGGGATTTAATTCCGTGTCACGGGAACGTAGGCTTCGGTCACGATTTGCTGTCCCGGAGGTGAGAGGGCAAATTGGATGAAGGCTTCGACCAGCGGGTTGGGTTCCTTCCGCGAGAGCAACAACACCGGCCTGCGTAACGGGTAGCGGCCATCCTTGACGGTGGGGACCTCGGGTTCCACCTTGTCGATCGGGAGGAGGCGGACCGCCACGCCTCCCGAGACCACCGATAAGCCTTGGCTCAGGGAGATATAGGACACGGCCGACAAGGGGGGCAGGGTGCCGACGACCGTCTTGACGACTTTGTCGTCCCTGGCGATCACCTTGGCCGTATCCGGAATCTTGCCCGTGATGCCGAGCTCCGATTCAAAAGCGTCGCGGACGTTTTGGTTTCGCGGCCGGTCGATCAACAGGATTTTGGTTTCCGGACCGCCCAATTCGGACCATTCCTTGACCTTCCCGGAAAAAATGTCGGCAACCTGCTGTTTGGTAACTTCTTTCGTGAAATTGGACAAATGCACCAAAATACCGATGCCGTCCCAGGCGATCTGCGTCGAGGCAAGCCCGCCGTCTTCGGAGCCCGTGACGGCCAGATGGGCCTCTCCCGTCTTTACCATCTCGACCGCTTTGGAGTGATCGTCCCAGACGACGTCCACGTACGCACGCGGGTTCGCTCTTTCGAACGCCCGCACCAACAATTCGATAATGGGCTGTTCAGGTCCGTTGCCTGCGATGATCAGATTGCCGGACACTTCGGCCGTGGCGCTGCCGGTGACGGTCAACCACAAGCCGAGTCCAAGAACCGCAAAAGCGCCCCGCAGGTATGCCGGTCGCGGACCGAACAGCCGGTGGAGAAGCCTGCGTATCGCCTCGCCGAACATGGTCAACTTTCTTGAGAAGGTTTGGAAGGCGCAGGGGGTGTCTCGAGGCTGGAAAACAGATCGGACGGCGGCATCGCCCTGGTACCCATCACCGGGGGGAGCTTCGAAAATTTGTCCATGCGTTCGTTCAGCATGTTGTAGGCTTTCATTTCGGCGAATCCCGTCTTATGGGTGCCGACCACTTTGGACGCGAAGGACGACAGCAGTTTCGTGGCATCCTGGGCCTGGCAGAAGGGGCAGACGGTGTCTTCGGTCCTGGCATGGACCGATTGGGTCGCCTCGAAGACCTTTTCGCACTGGCCGCAACGGTACTCATAAATGGGCATGTGATCGCTCCTGCTGGAGATTCCACCCGCGCCGACTCTTGACCGGCTGTCGAACGATGCCGTATTGTACCACACCTGCCTGGTTCGGAGACTAGGGGTTCATAAGGAGTGTTGAGGAGGACGTGCGATGGCGGTGTTGATTCGGCGATACAAGGGCCACAATGGCATGATGCAGGAAGAACGGATTGATGACGATGATCGCATCGAACGCTATTTTCGCCTGTTCGAAAAAGACGACGTCAAGAAACTCGAAACCGGTGTGAAAGTGTTCATTGAAAAGGACGAGTGGCAGCTCCTTCCCTGACACACGGCCCATTCCCTTCTAATCCCACGTGATTTATTGGATTCACATCGCACGCTCGATCGATCGGGTGACGTTGCACAATGATCGCTGCTCGGAGGTACCGTCGACGCAATCGTCCACGGACTATTGGGCCGGCGGCTGGTTCGACTACCCCGACAAAGAGCGCGCCCTGGCGGCGATGGAACAGGCGGGCACCACGGACCAACGCCGGTGCCCGCTGTGCAGACCGTAGGATGATAAATGGTGAATGGTCAATGATGAACGTTGAATTTCCGGCTATATTCAGCACTCATAATTCATCATTTGGCATTTCAACATGCCTCGTCTCGCGCTCCTGCTCACGACCCTGATCTGGGGTGCGACGTTTCCGGCGACGAAGGCGGCGCTGGAACAGATTCCCCCGCTGTCCTTCCTCTTCCTGAGATTTTTCCTCGGTACGGTGCTGGTCGCCGGATGGTTTGCGGCGGCAGGCCATGGGTTGCGGTATGACCGGGGAATGCTGCGCGCGGCGGCCATCGCCACCGGGTTTCTGTTTCTTGGCTACCTTCTCCAGACCGTCGGATTGCGGTATACGAGCGCCTCCAATAGCGCGTTCCTTACAGCCCTCTATGTGGTGATCGTGCCGCTGATCCTGCGGCGATTCGATCGACGGATCATTTTGGCCACGTCCGTGGCCACGGTCGGATTGTGGCTGCTGGTCAAACCCAGCACGACGATGAGCGTGGGAGATCTCATGACCCTCGCCTGCGCGGCGGCCTTCGCGGCGCACATCGTCTGTCTTGAACGATTTTCCCGGCTGTTTGATGCGCCGTCGCTCCTGTTGTGGCAAATGACGGCCATGACATTGCTGTTCATTCCCGCAATGTGGTGGGAAGACGCGCCCGTCGAGGCCTTCGCCCCGACCGCCGTGCTGCTGATTGGATTGGGGGTGACCGGCGGACTGGCGACCGGCGCCTTTGCCGTTCAGATGTGGGCACAGCAGTTGGTTCCCGCGCAGCAGGTCGCGCTCGTGTTTGCCTCGGAGCCGGCCTATGCCGCCTGGCTCTCCTGGTACTTTCTCGGTGAAACACTGGATGCCCAAGGATGGCTCGGCAGTGGCCTGATCCTGCTGGCGGTCGTCGTAGGTGCGCTGGCATCCGGCGCCAGCGCGGATGCGGAGCGCGGCGGCGCGGCCGCGACTGCGTAAGGGGGGACGATGGCACAGAAATTCGGCAACGGCCGGTGGGTGCGGGAGGGGTTTCTGGACAACCGGGTCGAAGGGACCGTGATCGGGCGAATCGTATTGGCCGCGGTGGGTCCGGTGGACCTGTTTCTGAAGGGAAATTTCAAGGCTGATATCGCCGGGGAGATCATCGAATTCCGCAACCGGCGCTTCGAAGAAGACGATACGGCGGCGCAGGTCATCGGCGACATGGAGAATCCGCAGATCGGCACGGTTAACCTGATTTCATTCGATCCGCATCCCAATCTCGTCCCGCATCCGTACGTGGAATGGTTCTCCGGCCGGTCGAATCATTTCCGCTTCGAACTCGAGCCCGACGATGCATGGGTGGTAGCCGAGGAGCGACGGGCAACGATCGACGGGCAGAGCCGCGCGATCCGCGAGGCGTTGGCCGATCGGGTTGTCGTCGATCGGCCGCGTTCAGGCGAAGAGTCCGAATGGATCTAGCGAGGAGACGACCGGGTCAGACGGCGAGGGCTTCCTGTTTGCTCTTTTGCTCGCGCACGTAGATCGGGACGTCCTTGATGTCCCAGACCAGCCCGAGCCATTCCATCACCTTCAACCCGTAATAGGTGATGTCGATTTCCCACCAGTAGAATCCTTGTCTCGTCGAAGCGGGATAATAGTGATGGTTGTTGTGCCATCCCTCGCCCAGGGTGATCAGCGCCAGAATGAAGTTGTTGCGGCTGTCGTCTCCGGTGTCATAGCGCTGTGAACCGTAGACGTGGGACAGGGAGTTGATCGTGCAGGTTCCATGAATCAAGGCCACCGTCGAAATGAAGAATCCCCAGATCAGCATTTGAGGTCCGTTCGTTCCCAGTTCCGGGGCGTAGATTTCCAACAGCTTGCCCAGGCCGAACATTCCGAACCCCGCGATGGTCGGCACGAGAATGTCGAATCGATCGAGGAAGCGCAGTTCCGGGTATTTTGCAAAGTCCGCGATCCCCTTCAGCCGCGGAGGGAAATGCGTCTGCGATGTAAACCAGCCCATATGCGACCAGAGAAAACCTCCATGACGCGGAGAATGAACGTCGTCTTTCGTATCGGAGGCGATGTGATGATGGCGATGGTGACCCGCCCACCACAACGGCCCGCGCTGGGCGCATGACCCGCCCAAGACTGCGAAGGCGAACTGACAAGCCCGGGTGGTTTTGAACGATCGGTGGGAAAAGTACCGGTGATACCAACCGGTGATCGCGAACATTCGAACGACGTAAAACGCAACGGCGACTGTCACGGCGACCCAGCTGACGCCTACCCAGATGACGCCCAGACACATTGCATGGACGGCAATGAGAGGGATGCAACGGAACCAATCCATCTTCGGGGTCCCGTCCGTCTTCATGTACTCGAGTCCGGCCCATGAGTCGAACCATCGGACGAACGTCAGCCAGAGATGCTGGACCTTGGTCGGGCGCAAGGTGCGAACGTCGGACATTCTGGTACCTCCAGCTAAATCCGACAGAGAATCTGCCGGACACAGACGACATCCCGTATGGCTCAGTGGAACCGCGGCAGCTATTTGGTGAATCAAGGCAGGCCGCAGAAGCCGGATCACGAAGAGGCTCACGTTTCGCGTTCTTCGGACCCTATCGATGACGGGAGCTCATTATACATGCAATGCAGGACAAATGGTACCGGGCGATTCCGACCGCATGGCCAACCCTGCAAGTCATTATACTTAAAAGGATTTTCCTGTCCACTAATTCGCCGAACTGCTTTAGTATGCTGCGCATTTTGGTTGATGCGATGAAGCCTGGCGACCATCGCTGATCGGCGTTTACCATTTGACACATTCCGCAGGGCCCTCCTAGAATGCCGCCCCAGCTATGAACGATCGATTTCTCAAAGCCTGCCGGCGCGAGCCGGTCGATTGCACCCCCGTCTGGTTCATGCGGCAAGCGGGCCGGTACATGACCGAGTATCGGTCGCTTCGCGCGAAGCACTCCATGCTCGAACTGTGCAAGACTCCCGAACTTGCGGCGCAGGTGACACTGCAACCGATTGAGCGGTTTCCCCTCGACGCCGCGATTATCTTTGCCGACATCCTACTGCCGCTCGAAGCGATGGGTTTGCATCTGGAGTTTGCCGAGGGAGAAGGGCCCGTGATCCACAATCCGGTCCGGGAGCGGGCGGATGTCGAGCGGTTGCGACTTATCGAGGGGGGGGAGTTGGAATATGTGTGCGACGCGATCCGTCAGGCGCGCCAAGCTCTCCACGGGAGGGTGCCGTTGATCGGATTTGCGGGAGCCCCGTTTACCTTGGCGAGCTATGCCATCGAGGGAGGGGGATCGCGAAACTATGTCCTGACGAAGTCGATCATGTATCGGGAACCGGATGTCTGGCACAAGCTGATGGACAAGCTGGCCCGTGTGGTGACGGGCTATCTCCGTCGTCAGATCAAGGCGGGCGCCCAGGCCGTCCAGCTGTTCGACAGCTGGGTGGGTTGTCTCTCGGCCGGGGATTATACGGAGTACGTGCTCCCTCATGTGCAGCTGATTTTCGAGGGGTTGAAACGTGAAGGCGTTCCCATGATCCATTTCGGGACCGGCACAACCGCTATTTTGAAGCACATGCGAGCAGCGGGCGGCGACGTCATCGGCGTGGATTGGCGCGTACCGCTGGACGAGGCCTGGTCCCTGATCGGCCATGACCGCGCCGTGCAGGGGAACCTGGACCCTGTCGCATTGTACGGTCCGCTGGGCGAGATCGAGCGGCGGGTGGAGGATATCCTGCGCCGTGCAGCCGGACGTCTCGGCCATATTTTCAATTTGGGTCACGGCATCCTGCCGACGACGCCCGTCGAACACGTCGAAGCCGCCATCAGCATGGTCCACAAGCTGAGCATGAAGTAGAGGTCCTCGGCCTTTCGCGATAAATGGACGACCGGCGAGGTACAGCTGCCGGGCGGTCCGCTGCCACCAGAGAACGTGACGAAGAGGGGATTGTGAACGACGCCCAACGTCCTATCGCCGTGTTGCTGATGGCGATGGGTGGACCGGACAAACTGGAAAACGTAGAGCCGTTCTTGCTCGACGTGCGCAGAGGGCGTCCCACGCCGCCAGAATTGGTCGAAGAGATCCGCGAGCGGTATCGAGCCACCGGCGGCAAGTCTCCCGCTGTCGACATCACACAATCGGTGGCGGCCCGGCTCGAACGGCGGTTGAACGAATCGCGCGCTCGCTATCGTGTGTTCGTCGGCTTGCGGCACTGGCACCCCTTCATTCGTGACACCTACGCGGAATTGCTGCGCGAAGAGCCGGAGCACGTCATCGGTCTCTGCATGGCGCCGCAACAATCGTCGCTGAGCACCGGGGCCTACCGCAAGAAGGTGGAAGAAGCCCGGCTTGCTCTGGGAGGCACCTGTCCCGTGAGTTACGTGGGCAGCTGGCATCAGCATCCCCGCCTTATCAACGCCATTGCCGACCATATCCAACAGGCGTTGGCGCGGTTTCCTCTCGAAACGAGGCCGTCGATTCCCGTGCTGTTCACGGCCCACAGCCTACCGGAGCGGATCGTGGCAATGAACGATCCGTATCCGGATGAAGTCCGGGGCACCGTGGAGGCCGTCACCGCACAGCTAGGCGGCCAGCCGACGGGCTTCGCCTATCAAAGCCAGGGCCGGTCGGGAGAGAAATGGCTGGGGCCGACGGTCGAATCGAGGATCCACGAGCTGGGCGCGGCCGGCCACCGGCACGTGCTGGTGGCCCCGATTGGATTCCTGTGCGACCATGTCGAGACGCTGTACGACATCGACATCGAATTGAGGCAGTTGGCCGCAGGGCTCGGCATGCGTCTCGAACGCATGCCGATGCTCAACGATTCGCTTGCGCTGGTGGAGACGCTGATGGACGTGCTGGCCGCCCATGAATCCTCGCTGACGCTCACGTCGTGACCGCGCTCAAGACCGTCGCCATCGTCGGAGGAGGGATCTCAGGGCTGGCGACGGCATTTTCGATACTGGAGCGTTCACAGCAGGCGGGCATACCGGTCGTCTGCACGGTTCTCGAACGCAGCTCCTCATGGGGCGGAAAGATCGTAACCCACCGGGTCGGCGAATTGGTTACGGAAGCCGGCCCCGACTCGTTTCTGTCCCAAAAGCCTGCCGGTCTGCAACTCATCGACAAGCTGGGTCTCACCGATCAGATCATCGACACCAACAAGACCACCACGAAAGCCTGCGTGTATTCCCAGGGCCGCCTCCGGGAATTGCCCGAAGGCCTGGTGGTCATCACGCCGGGCCAAGTCGGTCCCTTTCTCCGCAGCGGTCTGTTGAGCCCTGCCGGATTGCTTCGCATGGGCATGGATATGATCTTGCCGGCCGGACGTTCGAAAGAAGACGAATCTCTCGCCTCCTTTTTCAGGCGACGGTTCGGCCGTCAAGCGTTCGAGCGCATGATGGAGCCGCTGATGGCCGGCATCTATGCCGGCGACGCCGAACAGCTGAGCATCAAGGCCACGTTCCCGCGGTTTCCCGATCTCGAGCGGACCCACGGCAGCGTCATTCGCGGGATGCTGGCCACGAGGGCCGAGGCGACCGTCTCACGGGCAAATGGACGTACACGGACGATGTTCGTCAGTCTCAAGAACGGGCTGGAAGATCTCGTTGCCGCGCTTCGCCGGTCGTTGACGGACCGGGGTGTAATGCTGCGAAGCGGTACATCCGTGGAATCGCTTCGGGTTCGATCCCATGAGTTGGGCCGGTGGACCTATGACGTGATGTTGAGCGGGGGCAGTGCGCTGTCGGTCGACGGGTTGGTTCTGGCGACCCCGGCCTTCGTGTCGGCGGATCTGCTTCGGCCGTTGACGCCGCTTGCGGGCGGCCTGTTGGAACAGATTCCCTATGCCTCGACGGTGACGGTCGCGATGGCGTATCCTGCGTCGGCGGTGGGGCCGGGGGTGCAGGGGTTCGGTTTCGTCGTTCCGCGCGTCGAGCAACGAGACTTGATCGCGGCGACGTGGACGTCGTTGAAGTGGCCTCATCGCGCCCCGTCCGACCAGGTGCTGGTCCGCTGTTATCTCGGAGGTGTCGGGCGTGAATCCGTGCTGGAGCTGGACGATGCCTCGCTGGTGACCCGGGTCCGTGCCGAGCTGCAGCGCATCTGCGGACTCGCCGCCGAGCCGACGTACGTCGAAGTCAACCGCTGGACAAAGGCGATGCCGCAGTACGTGCTGGGACATCTGGAACGACTCGATGAAATCGAGAGGGCCCTCAGCCGGTTTGGCGGGCTGGTGCTGACCGGCTCGGCATACCGGGGCGTGGGCATTCCCGACTGTATCCGCGCCGGAGCGATTGCGGCCGACCGCGTCGTCCGACATTTGGCAGGAGAACGAGTGAGGGAGATGTGAAAAGCATGGCGACAGACAACAAATTGACCGTCCTCGAGGTGACGGGCCCCTTTCGCGAGCCCCGAGAGCCGGTGTTCTCCTACGACTATGCGGTCCAGCGGGTATCCTGGAGCATGCCGCACGCGGTACGCGTCAAGGTCGCCATTGCCGAAGAACTCGACGTCATCAAAGGCCGGTTGCTGGGCCAGGTGACCGGATCGCCGGGGCAGCACCTGCTGATCGCCCGAGCGCTGTCGCGTCGGATTGCCGACGAAAAGCTCAAGATCGCGGAAGCCGAGGGCACTCTGTCGGATCGGCGGGACGTCGTCATCGAACCGTTCACCGGGCAGCAGGCGCATCTCTTCGCCCAGCTGGACGAGTGGTTCGAGCGTGAACGCCAAGTCTTGCTGGCCGAAGTCAAGGCGCGTGCCGGCGTCTGACCTCAGAAGATTTTTCGATAGTGCCTGGAATGGACGCCTGATTCGTCGGCGAATCCCACCGAACCGGTGTCCGGCGCGCCCGTGTTGTGGAGATCGATGCGGTAGTGGCCCTTGATTTCCTCCATGGCCACTTCGAACGGGACCGCGTCCGGATAGAGCCCGCCAGGCGCATGGGCGCCGCGCGTGAGGGTCCTGATCACCTCCGACTTGGCGTACTTGGGATCGGAGGTTACGTAAATGTCCGCGATGGCATGATCCCCCAGCTTGTGCCCCGGCGTCGTGGCCGGGATCAGATCGGACAATGAGCCTGCCAGCCGTTCCTTCTTGAGTCGCTTCAACAAACCCACGACCTGGCTCTCGGTAGCCTGGGCTGGAACGACCAGGCTGACGGCATTCATGTCCGGCACTGTCGCTTCGACTTTAAAGATGACCGGGGCGGCTTCCGGATCCTCGATCATCGGCATGGCCGGTCCTTCGGTGCCGGTCGCTTGTTTATTTTTTGAACTCGGCACGATCAACGCGACGAACAGCCACAAGCCGAGCAGGACCGCGAATACCACGATCAAGGGATGGACTCCGGCGCGCTTGCCTTCTTCGTACGGGTCCGGTTGGTCGCTCATGCAGGATCGTCCTGGGCGTGAGCCGAGCCGCCTCGCTTGGCGGCCTCCCACAAATTGTTCATCTCATCGAATGACAATTCTCCCACGCTTCGTCCGGTTCGGGACGCTTCTCGCTCGATGAATCGGAAGCGCTCGACGAAGCGGTTGACGGAGAGGCGAAGCGCGTCTTCGGGATTGACCTTCATGAACCGGGACAGATTCACCAGCGAAAACAGCACGTCGCCGAGTTCCGCGACGATGTCCCGCTGTCGGGTGGAAGACGCTTCGTCCGTCTCGGGCAGGCGGAAGGCCTCTTGCAACTCACGGATTTCCTCTTCGACCTTGGCGAGCACCTGCTCGAATCCTCCCTGGTCATGGCTCCAGTCGAATCCGACCCGGGAGGCTCGGGCCTGAATCTGATAGGCCCTGAGCAGCGCCGGTAGCGCGGCGGGTATGCCGTCCAGCACGGAGTCGGGCCGTCCCGCTGCCCGGCGTTCCGCCTTCTTGATGTCCTCCCACCGGGTGAGGACTTGGTCCGAATTGAGGGGCGTCGTCTCATTCGTTCCGGGAGCGAATACGTGCGGATGCCGGCGAATCAATTTGTCAGCCAGTCGATCCAACACGTCGTCGAGCGTGAAGGCGCCGTTCTCCGAGGCGATTTGACCATGAAAGAGGACTTGCAGCAGCACATCGCCCAATTCCTCGGACAGCTTCGCGCGATCCTGATGATCGATCGCGTCCAGCACTTCATAGGATTCTTCGAGCAGATACGGTTTGAGGGATTCGTGGGTCTGCTTGCGATCCCACGGACAACCGTTCGGTGCCCGCAATGCGGCCATCAGCTGCGCCAATTTGTCGAACCGTGTTGACATGCTCGGTCTCGCGGTCAGGTCGATGCGCGCGTCATTATACCCGGTTCCACCGGCGCTTCAATGCGCCGCGCGCCTTGCACGCTCTGAGAACCCTATGATAGGGTAACCCTCCGCGAGCGGTGCGTGTGAGACGAATTGGAGAGTGGCCTTCGGGACGTGTCTATGGCGACCGACAAGGAAGAGGGGTTCGTCGTTCGAGATCGACGAGGGGGCGGATCGACGGAACAGCCCGCTGCCACGCCGCCGCCTCTCTGGGCGGAATCTGCCGGCAAAGTTTCGCCGGATGATCCGGGGCAGGCTCACGACATCCCCGTCACCTTCGCGTCGTTCGTCATTTCCCTGGGAAGCTCTTCGTTGATGCTGATGGGGGAGAAGTTGGATCCCCAGCAGCCGGCCATGCCCGTCAACCTGCCTCAAGCCAAGGAAATCATCGATCTTCTGTCGATTCTGGAAGAGAAGACTGTCGGAAACCTCACGACCGAAGAGCAAGCGGTCTTGCGGGACATGCTCTATGCCCTGCGTATGAAGTACGTCAGCCTGAGTGCCGGAACATAACCTCCGTTCATCATCCTCTCCCTGCCGGCGGCGTTTTGAGACGAGCGAATAAATCCGCTATAGTAGGAGTTCTTGACTCTTCGTCCCAGGGCTCGATCACCCCGGGCGGCCGGCCATGAATGACTTTCAGAAGCAAACCGGACCTCCGACGTGGCCTTCCACCGAACCTTCCGAGGCTGCGGAGCAGGGTATGCGGGCGGATGTTCCCCTCCGGCCGATGGGGATGGCGCCCGCCGTGCTCGAGCCCGAGCGCCGGACACGCCATTTTTTCCGCCCGGTCCGCGTCGTCTTCCTGCTCTTGGTGTCTTGTCTCGCACTGACTTTCTACTACACCCAAGTCGTCGTTCCGGGAGGAGAGGACAGCGATTCGTTCATTCCGACGACCAGCTACGCGCTCGTTCTCCTGCTGATCAACCTGGATCTGATCGGGGTGGTCGTTCTGCTCCTGCTCCTATCCCGCAACCTGATCAAAGCCTACTTCGAGCGGCGGCACCGGCTCATCGGTTCAGGATTCCGCACCAAACTCGTGGCGGCTTTCATCGGGTTTTCATTGATTCCCACGGTGCTGCTCGCCCTCGTCGCGAGCGGGCTGGTCAACAAGGCGGTGGACGTGTGGTTCAGTGACCAGATTGACCGGGTCATGCGCGACTCGTACGAAGTGGCCCGCATGCAGCACGCCGGCCATATTACGCTGGCCGTCAACAGCGCCAGGGCGATCAGCCATGAAATTTTCCGCGAAGATCTCCTGTTACCGGCACAGAGGGACATCCTGATTTCGGCCATGGCGAGAAAACGGGTGGAATTCGGCGTGGCGGGCATCGAGGTCTATTCGGCGAAGATGGAAACACTTACAAGATCGCTGGATCCCGATGTGCCGGCCGGGGTGCTGGACCTGCCGGTGGGCCAGTTGGTGCTGCAGGCGATCAACGGCAAGCAGGAGAACAATACGGTCCAGGAAGCGCCGACGGGACGGTTGGTCAGGGCCGCGGCTCCCATTGCCGCCAGCGGCCGCGGCGGCGAAGTCGGCGGGGTTGTCCTCGTCGACGCCTACGTTCCGGAGTCGCTGCTGGCCAAAATGGACGGGATCGGGCGTCAGTATGAGGAATACAAGCAGATCAAGGCGATGAAGAATCCGATCAAGGCCGGAGCCTATTTGTTCGTGGCGGTCATCACGGTCCTGATTCTCTTTGGCGCGACCTGGTTCGGATTTTACGTGGCTCGGAGCATTACCGTGCCGATTCAGCGGCTGGCCGAGGCCACGGAAGCCATCGCTCAGGGGGACTTGTCGGTGCGAATCGACGCCAAGGCCACGGACGAGATCGGCACGCTCATCGAGTCCTTCAACCGCATGACCACGGACCTTCAGAGCGGCAAATCCGCGATCGAGGCCGCAAACGTGTCGCTGCGGCAGAACAATCTCGAGCTGGACCGGCGCCGTGCCTATATCGAAACCGTCGTGGCGACCATTGCGGCGGGTCTCCTGTCGATCGGGAAAAACGGGATCATCACGAATTTCAATCCGTCGGGCGAAAGGATCCTGGGGATCTCGGCCGACCGCTTTCACGGCCGATCCGCGAACGACGTCTTCAAGGAATTCGGACTCACGCTGTTTCAAACGCTCTACGACCGCATGCTGGTGGATCAGCGGGATGACCTGACGATGGATGGGACCGCGGAGGTCGAGGGGAAGTTCCTGACGATCGCCTTGCACGGTTC
The DNA here is from genome assembly GCF_900169565.1 of Nitrospira japonica. Taxonomy (NCBI): domain Bacteria; kingdom Pseudomonadati; phylum Nitrospirota; class Nitrospiria; order Nitrospirales; family Nitrospiraceae; genus Nitrospira; species Nitrospira japonica. The sequence goes on from NZ_LT828648.1 coordinate 2,079,787, forward strand.
CAGGATGAAGGACGAAATGAACCAGGACTTGGGCATTGTCCTGGTGTTCGAGGATTTGACGGAACTGCTGAAGGCGCAAAAAGTCGCGGCCTGGCAGGAGGTCGCGCGCCGGGTGGCTCATGAAATCAAGAACCCGCTCACCCCCATCCAGCTGTCCGCCCAGCGCATGCGCAAGAAGTTTTTCGAGAAGGCCTCGGACTTCGAGCGCGTATTCGACGAATCGACGAACGTCATCGTCAACGAGGTCACCAGCCTGAAGCACATGGTCGATGAATTCTCGAAGTTCGCCAGATTGCCGGCGCCGCAACTGGTGCAGCAGTCGCTGCACGACGTCATCAACGAGGTAGTCGCCCTGTATCGGGGCGCCCACAAAGACATCGAACTGGTCGTTTCGCTGGACGAGGACCTGCCTCCGTTGAAGTTCGACTGGGAGCAGATCAAGCGGGTGCTGGTGAACCTGCTGGACAATTCCATTCAGGCGATGAGTCAAAAGGGCCGGCTGTGGCTCACCACCCAATATGACACGAAACGTCGTCGCGCCGTGGTGAGCATTGCCGACGAGGGGAGCGGTATTGCGTTGGAAGACCAGGAAAAACTGTTTGTGCCCTATTTCACGCGAAAGAAAACCGGGACCGGGCTGGGATTGGCCATCGTCCGCCGTATTATCACGGACCACGAAGGGCACATCCAAGCGGGGAACAACCATCCCAAAGGGGCGATCTTTACGTTCGAATTGCCGGTCTGAGCAGTGCTCGCCGGTTGGGCGATTGGCATGACGGTCGGGCGCGAATCATAAAGTGAGGAACTCATGTCGGCTTCGATTTTGGTGGTGGACGACGAAGAGGCCATTCTGTCTTCGCTCAGCAGCATCCTGCTGGATGAAGGCTATGAGGTGGCGGTGGTGAAAAGCGGCACGGACGCGTTGAAGATCTTCACAACGGATCCTCCCGATCTCATGCTGCTGGATATCTGGATGCCGCAAATGGACGGACTGGAAACCCTCAAGCGCGTCCGCGAGCTGGTACCCACGGCGCAAGTGATGATGATGTCGGGGCACGGGTCGATCGAGACGGCCGTCAAAGCCATCAAGCTCGGAGCCTACGACTATATCGAGAAGCCGCTGTCGCTCGAGAACGTCACGCTTCGCGTCAAGCATGCGCTCGATCAGCACCGGCTGGAGCAGGAAAACCGGTCGTTACGCACGAAAGTACAGCGGCGATTCGAACTGGTGGGACAGTCCCCGGCGATGAAGCAACTTCGTCAACTGATCGAAACGGCCGGGCCTACCAACAGCCGGGTCTTGATCGGCGGTGAGAACGGAACGGGCAAGGAGTTGGTGGCGCGGGGAATTCACGAACACAGCGCGCGCGCTGATCGACCATTCGTCGCCGTCAATTGCGCCGCCATTCCGGAAACGCTGATCGAGAGCGAGCTGTTCGGCCACGAAAAGGGCGCATTCAGCGGCGCCACGTCGATGAAGCGGGGCCAGTTCGAACAGGCGGACGGCGGGACGCTGTTCCTGGACGAGATCGGCGACATGAGCCTGAGCACACAGGCCAAGGTGCTGCGCGCATTGCAGGAGCAGCAGTTCAACCGGGTCGGTGGCACGAAGCTGATGAAGGTCGACGTCCGAGTCCTTGCCGCGTCGAACAAGGATCTCCAGAAGGAAATCGAAAAAAGCGCCTTTCGTGAAGACCTGTTTTATCGGCTGAACGTCGTGCCGATTATCGTCCCGCCCCTGCGCGAGCGCCGGGAGGATATCGCGCTGCTGATCCGGCATTTTCTCAAGCTGCATGGAGAGGAACAGGGGCTGCGAATGAAAGAAATCACCCCGGATGCGATGGCGGTGTTCGAGCAGTACGAATGGCCGGGAAACATCCGGGAACTGGGGAACCTGGTCGAACGGCTGATGATCATCGTGCCGGGATCGACGATCGATGCGGCGCAGGCCACGATGGCTTTGCAGGTGCGCCCGTCCGGCTCCTCCGTGCAAACCATGTCTGCGGGAGGCGGCTCGGGTTCGGTGAGCGCGCTGCTGGGACAACCGTTCGATTCGCTCCGTGACGCCCGCAACGCGTTTGAAAAGGAATACATCGGGCGCAAACTGCGCGAGCATCACTGGAACATTTCCCGCACGGCCGAAGACTTGAAGATCGAGCGGAGTCACCTGCATCGCAAGATCAAGCTGCTGGATGTGGAAATGCGGCCGGAAAGCTGAGCGGCCCGAGGAACAGGGAGTCATCGTTGACCTAGGATCGAGTGCCTCGCTAAGATGCCCCTTCTAATGTAGATCTGTTGAAGTTAAGGACTATCCTTGTCTCACTTAGCCTAACCCTAAACATGTCCTGTTTTTTTTAAGTATGACGACCTATCGCGATGCCGGAGTCGATATCGATGCAGGCGACGAATTCGTCGACCGCATCAAGCCGTTGGTCCGCTCCACGTTTCGTCCGGAAGTGCTGACGGATCTCGGGGGGTTCGGCGGGTTATTCCGCTTTCAAGCGAGTCGATATACGGATCCCGTGTTGGTATCGGGAACCGATGGAGTGGGGACCAAGCTCAAGATTGCGTTTCTCATGGATAAGCATGATACGGTCGGCATCGATCTGGTCGCGATGTGCGTCAACGACGTGGCGGTCAGCGGAGCGGAGCCGCTGTTCTTTCTGGACTATTTTGCTTCGGGAAAACTGTCGCTGGCCAAGGCTCAGAAGGTCTTGGAAGGTATTGCGGAAGGGTGCCGACAGGCCGGATGCGCGCTGATCGGCGGTGAAACCGCGGAGATGCCGTCGTTCTATCCGGACGGGGAATACGATCTTGCCGGATTCGCCGTCGGCGTCGTCGACCGACCCAAGCTCATCGATGGAAAGTCCATCCTGCCCGGCGATGCCGTGATCGGTTTGGCATCCACCGGTCTCCACAGTAACGGATATTCCCTGGTCCGGCGGATCCTCTTTGACAAGGCGAAGCTGAACGTCGACAGCCGGGTGGCCGGACTGGATCGTCCGCTCGGAGAGGTATTACTGACGCCGACCAGGATCTATGCCAAACAGATTCTGGCCCTTGCGTCGGAGCAGCCGGTGAAGGGAATCGTCCACGTCACGGGAGGCGGGATCACGGAAAATCTTCCACGGGTGTTGCCGGACGGAATAGGGGCGAGGATTCATCGGAAGAGCTGGCCTGTTCCGCCTGTCTTTGACGTGGTCGCGCGCCTCGGGCAGGTTGATCGAGAGGAAATGTACCGGGTCTTCAACATGGGAATCGGCCTCATTCTCGTGGCACCGGCTTCCTCCGCCGCCGGTCTGGTCAAGCGGGCCGCGATGCTGGGGGATCGGGGATGGGTGATCGGAGAGATCGTCGCGGGAAATTCCGGAGAGCCGCAGGTCGAATATGCCGACTAAGAGAGCCGCTCCGCTTCGCGTCGCCGTATTGGCATCGGGCCGCGGGTCCAATCTTCAGGCGGTCATCGACGCGATCGAAGCCGGACGGGTCGAAGCCACGATCGTGGCCGTCATCAGCAATAAGAAGGACGCTCTCGCTCTGGAACGGGCCAGAAAACACGGGCTTCCTGATGTATTCGTCGATCCCAAGCCCTTTGCCGGTCGTCCGGACAGCCGGGTGGCGTACGATCACGCGCTCTTGGACGTGCTTCGCCGGCACGACGTTGAACTCGTGTTGTTAGCGGGTTATATGAAGATCATCACGGCCGTGCTGATCGACGCCTATGCCAACCGGATGATGAATATTCATCCATCCCTCTTGCCGTCCTTCCCCGGACTGGACGTACAAAAGAAGGCCATCGACTGGGGATGTAAACTTGCCGGCTGCACCGTCCATTTCGTCACGGAAGGCGTCGACGAGGGACCGATCATTCTGCAGGCGGCGGTTCCGGTGCTGGACGGCGACACTCCGGATACGCTGGCCGCGCGCATTCTCGAACAAGAACATCGGATCTACCCCCGCGCCGTCGAACTCTTCGCCGAAGGCCGCCTGCGGGTAGAAGGCCGCCGAGTCTTCATCGACGGAGGCAAGCCGGTGGGAGACGCGATCCTCTGCCCGTTTTGACCCTCTTGGGAGAAGCGGACAGGTTGATCCGGACTTGTCCCGTATCGTTCAGCCGGCGAAACTCATACAGGTAAGAGCGAGCCAGAAGCATCCCGGTCGTCCATCGCACCATGGAATTCAAGAGATGGCTCCGGCTGTCTAGGCACATCACTTGGGATGATCCAATCTTGACACCCATTCTACTGGTCTGTAACTTCCTCATCCCATGAAAAAGGCGAGCCTATGGGTACTGGTCGGGCTGATTGTCCTCTTGAGCTTGATCTTTGGGGGCGAGTACGTGCGGCCTACCATGAACGCGCCGCTTCCGAAGTGGAATCCTGAGTATGGATATCGCTTTGCCAATCTCCCGCCGTCCGTGGAACACAGCACGGATAGCCTCTTTATGGTGGCATCGTTCTCCGGAGGCGGCGCACGGGCCTCGGCGCTGTCCTATGGCGTGCTGCGTGAGCTTGCCAAGACTCCCATCGTCTGGGAGGGGTATCGGAAAAATCTCGCCGACGAACTCAATATCATCAACGCTCTCTCAGGCGGCAGCTTCACGGCTGCGTATTATGCGCTGTACCATGACCGAATTTTCCGTGACTTTGAATCCCGATTTCTGCGAAAAAATTGGGAGCATGAACTTCGCGCGCGGATTTTGCAGTCTCCGAGAAATTGGTTGCGGCTCTTGTCCCCCTATTTCGGCCGGGCGCACATCTTTGCCGAACTCCTGGACGAAGGACTATTCGGCGGCGCCACGTTCAATGATCTCGTCTCGAGCAGCCAGCGGCCCATCATCTTTATTCATGCCTCCGACATGGCCACGGTCTCGCGGTTCGAATTCAACCAGCGGCAGTTTGATCTGATCTGTTCGGATCTCAGCAAAATGCCGTTGTCAGTGGCCACCGCGGCCTCGAGCGCTCTGCCGCTCGTCCTCAGCCCGATTTCGTTGAAGAACTATGCAGGCGAGTGCGGGCTCGATCCGCCGGCATACCTGAGCGAGACCAAACGGACTTCGTGGGGCCGAAGGCGTGCTAATGAGCTGCGGTCATATATTAATGCGGACAAACGCCCATACATCCATCTGCTGGACGGCGGGTTGGCTGACAACATGGGCATGCGCAGCGTGCTGGAACTCTCTGCCCTAGTGGACGATCTCGAAGCCACGTTCCAGATTCTCGGGGTGAAGAAAGTTCGGAAACTCGTGTTTCTCATGGTGAGCGCAGAAACCGATCCGGATCTGAGCCATTACGAACTGGATGAACTCCCAAGTCTCACGCGCGTTTTGAATGCCTTGGTCGACATCCCGATCAACCGGTATTCCGACGATACCTTGGAACTGATGCGTCAGGCCGTCGTGCAGTGGCAGGTACAACTCCACCAGCGTGCACGGACGGAAAAAAGCGTCTTTGCACCCGATGCGGAAATCTATTTCATCGATGCCAGTTTGTCGGAGTTGGACGATCCGGTGGAGCGGGGACGTCTCATGAGCATTCCCACGAATCTGGCGCTGACCGACAGTCAAGTTGACGACCTGCTGCTGGCAGGATCCAAGCTCATCAGGAGCGACAAGGATTTTCAGAGACTCGTGCGGGATCTTAAGATCGAAGCCGCAAAGGCTCCGATCATTTCCAGACGGTAGGGCCACTAAGGCGGGTGCAAACGGTCCGTGGTCGCGGCTCGCGAAGCGGGGAGGGTCGGTGCGATCCGATCAGGCGACTTTCTCGTTGAGCTCGATCACCGTGAAAGATCGGGTGTCCGGGTTTTGCTGGGCGCTCCAGCGACTATTGACGGTGATACGGGAGCCGTCGCGGCGTTTATGAATCAGCTGCCCGCGCCAGGCGTTCTTTTCCTGCATTTCGCGTTCAATGTTCTGAAGGGGTTCGGGAAACTTCGTCTCGAACAAGTGATGCGTGTTTGTGCCCAAAACTTCCTGGGGCGTCCACCCGTAAATGCGTTCGGCTTCGCGGCTCCAATAGCGGATCGTTCCATCCGCGTCACGCACGATCATGGCTTCGTGCGCGGCGGGCGATGCCGCATGGACCACCCGATCTTCACCACCCCGGCGGCTTGGGTGCGCCGTGCCCGTCTTTGCCTGCGAGGCGAAGTAATCCTGATACCAGCGGACCGTGCGTTCGAGGCCTTGCATGAATCCATAAGACGGCTTCCAATCCAGCAGGCGTTTCGCTTTTTCCGATGACAACTCCATGTGCGGAATTTCGGTGGTGCTGTCTTCTCCCAAGCGCGGTTCGTCCGGGGAGTCGAGCATTCTGCAGATGTGCTGAACGATGTCTCGAACTTCTATCCGCTCGCCGTAGGAAAAGTTGAACGCCTCTCCATAGAGCTCAGGATTTTCCGATAGCCGTTCCGCCAATAGAAGCTGCACGTCGACCGCGTCCCCGATGTAGAGAAAATCCCGCGTGAACCGGCCGTTTGAACGCAGCGTGGGGATCTGGCCCTGCATGATGCTGCGGACCACGCCGGGAATCAACCGTGTGAAGTTGAAGTCGTACCCGCCAAAATAATTGCCGCAACGCGTGACGGCTACGGGGCACTTGAAGATTTTGCCGTACGATTGGGCCGCATGATCCTGCGAGGCTTTCGCCGACTCGTAAGGATGCAGCGGCTGGAGCGCCATATCTTCCCGATATGGGATCTCCTGGCGTCCGTAGACCTTATCGGTCGAACTGATCACGGAAATGCATTGCGGGCGGTGTTGCCGGAGAAATTCCAAGATCTGCCAGGTACTGAGCGCGGATGACTTGAAGCACTCCAGCGGCTCCTTTAAGACCCGATGAACGTCCGCGCCGTAGGCGGCATGGAAAAAGACGTCGACCTGATGGCGGTCGAAGATACGCTCGATCACGTGCTGATCGGCAACGCTGCCCCATTCAACCCATGTCTGGTTGTCGAGCGACTCCATGAAGAATTGGGAATTGGCTTTGTGGGAACGAACCAAGCTCACGACGTGCGCGCCGCGCGAAACCAGCCGGCGCACCAGCCATCCGCCTAAAAATCCCGTCGCTCCCGCAACCAAAGCCGTTTTGTCGGTCCAGAAATTTGTCATGTTCGTTACCCTAGACGATTGCATTCGTGAAAACAACTCTGGATTCTACCAGCGGTGTTCAAGGGTGAACGTGGGCGTTCTCTTACGCCTTCACCACCTAGGGGGTACTCGACTACGACAATTGTGCCATAGGTTGAGCGTGGTCTCGCCTAACGCGCAACGATTCATTCGATGTGGGTTCGGCCGGCACGACGAACCGCTGCGATCAGGATCTGCGAGGCCAACAGGTGACTTGGCTCCTCACAGGTAGCCCGTCCTTCTCGAAAATACTGCGACAGCCACGCTCATCTTGACCCTTCGGTTCCCATCTCTGTACCCTGCGCGTCATGAAACGAGCGGGTATTGCCATCGTCGGCATCTTGGCGCTGATCGTCTTACTGGTCCGGACCGTGGACTGGGAATTTGCCCGGCCCACGATGAATGCTCCGCTTCCGAAGTGGCATCCGGAATACGGGTACCGCTTTGCCAATCTTCCCCCCACGGTGGATCGAAATTCGGACAGTCTCTTCATTATCGCGTCTTTCTCCGGTGGGGGCGCCCGGGCGTCGGCCCTCTCGTACGGCGTACTGAAGGAATTGGCGAAGACCCCCATCGTGTGGGAAGGCTATCGGAAGCGGCTGATCGATGAAGTGACAATGATCAATGCCCTGTCGGGCGGCAGTTTCACCGCAGCGTATTACGCGCTCTATCACGATCGCATCTTTCGGGACTTCGAATCCCGGTTTCTGCGGAAGGATTGGGAAAGCGAACTGCGCGCGCGAATCCTGCGCTCTCCGAGCAACTGGATCCGGTTGTGGTCGCCCTACTTCGGCCGCGCCCACATCTTTGCCGAACTGCTGGACGAGGCGCTGTTCGACGGCGCCACCTTCAACGATCTGGCCTCGAGCGATCAACGGCCGATTGTCATCCTGCACGCCTCCGACATGGCGACGGTTTCGCGGTTTGAATTCAATCAACGGCAGTTCGACTTGATCTGCTCCGATCTCAGCCAACTGCACTTGTCCGTCGCCACCGCTTCGTCGAGCGCGCTGCCGATGGTCCTCAGCCCTATTTCGTTGAAGAACTATGCCGGGCAGTGCGGATTCGATCCTCCGCGATACCTGCTCGAGGACAACCGAAACCCGAACGGTCGTACGCGACGGAACGAACTACGCTCGTATCTCGACTCCGAGGCACGGCCATACATCCATCTGTTGGACGGGGGGTTGGCGGACAACATCGGGATGCGTGGCGTGCTGGAGTTGTCGGCACTCGTCGATGACATCGAATCGTCCTTGGAATTGCTGGGAGCGAAAAAGATCAAGAAGCTCGTCTATCTGATGGTGAGTGCGGAAACGATGCCGGACTTGAATCACTACAAGCTCGATGAAATCCCGAGCCTCACGCGGGCTTTGAATGCCTTGATCGACATCCCGATCAACCGGTATTCCGATGACACCTTCAAGTTGATGCGGCAGGCGGTGTCGGAATGGCGAATCCAGCTTCGGAACCGAGTCCGGACCGAGGGCGGCGTGTTCACACCGGACGTCGAGATCTACTTCATCAATGCGAGTTTGTCGGAGTTGGAAGACCCGGATGAACAGGCCCGCTTGATGCGTATTCCGACCAATCTGGCTCTCTCCGGCAGTGAAGTCGACCATTTGATCTCCGCGGCTTCCAAGCTTCTCCGGAACGACAAGGAGTATCAGCGCCTGCTTCGTGATTTGGAGACGGAAGCGGGCAAGGGCATCATCCACTAAGACTCTCGGACCTGCGATTACGCGGTGAACTGTCGGATCAGCCAATAGAGTGCTCCTGATAAGGCGATGGAGATGGGGAGCGTCAACACCCAGGCTGTAAGAATATTCCGGACCGTGGTCCAGCGCAGGCCGGAGTGATTGGCGGCCATGGTTCCGGCGACACCGGACGACAGCACTTGCGTGGTGCTGACGGGCAATCCAAAAACGTCGGCGGCACCGATCGTGCCCATTGCCACTAACTCGGCCGCTCCTCCCTGCGCGTAGGTCAGATGAGCCTTCCCAATGCGTTCGCCCACCGTGACGACGATGCGCTTCCATGCGACCAGCGTGCCCAGCCCAAGGGCAATGGCCACGACGATTTTGACCCAGATAGGGATGAATTTCGTCGCTCGATCGAGCGCATGGCGGTACTGCTTCAGGACCTGCACCTCTTCGGCCGAAAAAGCAGGAGTCTTCGACTTGTCCATTTTACGCAGCGCTTCATTCATGAGGTACATATCGTTGCGGATGTTGCCTTTCATCTCGTCAGGCACGTTTCCGTAGGTGCCGTACTCCGCCACCTGACTCGCGATGGAATTCATCAGGCCTTGCAGCGAGGGAAGCGTGGTCGCGTCCAGTTGTCCCGTCTGCACATAGCGGGTCACACGTGACCGCACGTCCTGTTCGACGGTCGGCTGGGCTGAAGCCGTGTGGTCGACCATGATTTGAGAGGCCTGCTGCGAGATGCCTACGAAACTTTGCACATGAGCGGCCGGGACCGCCCGGTCAAGGGCATAAGCCATGGGTACGGTGCCGATCAGAATCAGCATGATCAGCCCCATTCCCTTCTGGCCGTCATTGGATCCGTGGGCAAAACTGACGCCGGTGCAGGTCAATACGAGCAAGCTGCGTATCCACAGCGGCGGCGGTTGTTGGCCTTGGGGTGCGCGAAACAATGCGGGATTGTTCGCAAGACGCTTCATGACCAGAAGAAGCAGGGCGGCGCAGATGAAGCCGATGAGAGGAGACAAGAGCAGCGAATAACCGATCTTCGTGGCTTGCCCCCATTCTATGCCGCTCGTGGGGCTGCCGGGGTGCATGAGCTGGTTAGCCAAACCAACGCCGATGATTGAACCGATCAATGTATGCGAACTGGAGGCGGGCAATCCCAGGTACCACGTCCCCAGGTTCCAGAGAATCGCGGCGATGAGCAATGCAAATACCATGGCGAATCCGGCGCCCGTTCCCACTTGGAGAATGAGTTCGACGGGAAGCAGGGCGATGATGCCAAACGCGACCGCGCCGCTTGAAAAGAGGACGCCGAGAAAATTCCAAAATCCGGACCAGAGCACGGCGGCCTGCGGAGGGAGCGAGTGGGTGTAAATGACGGTCGCCACCGCATTGGCGGTATCATGGAACCCGTTCACAAATTCGAATCCCAGTGCAATGAGGAGGGCGATGCCCAAGAGTACGTACGGAAGTTCCACGCCGATCCGGATCGACGATAGGTCCAAAAATAATTCATAGCCGGCGTAGGTGAGTCCTGCAGCCAACGTAGTCGCGATGAACACCAGAATCGGACGACTTGAAGCGGAAGACTCGGCGGGGAAGGTGGTAGTCGCGGTGTGCATGTGGCCTCCTAATTGTGAACGTCAGGACAGTCACATAGTGCATCCGCGGAGTTACCGTTGTGTTACAAGGGAGAGGCGAGAACATTAATAAGTTGGAGAGAACAATCGCGTCAAAAAGTGTGCCGGACAATTTCTGCGGTTGACGTTTTCCGAATCGCTTGAAAGAATTGGGCACAAGGGCCGGATTTCACGACGGGGGCGCACTCATGGCTCGGGGATACTCACAGTCAATTCCATGAAGTTCATGCAGAGTTAACCGTGGTGTGATAGCACCGTAACTGTTTGGAATTGTGATGGCACTAGGATAGCGTCCGGCGGACCTAGCCCGGATCGTGGCACGTCTCGCTGTTCAAAGAGGCCATCGAATGATCATTCACCTTGTCGCAAGCACACCATGACCAATACGCCAAACGCACACTCGCCTCATGCTCCGGAAGAAACCATTGCGGATCTCGATCGTGCGAGCCTCTTCTTGAATCGTGAGCTAAGTTGGCTTCAATTCAATCTCCGCGTTCTTGAAGAAGCTGAGAATACAAGCAGTCCGTTATTGGAGCGTGTAAAGTTCTTTACAATCTTTGCATCGAATTTGGATGAATTCTTCATGACCAGGGTCTCTGCCTTGCACCGTCAAATCGCAGCCGGCGTGACGGATCTTCCGCCAGATGGGATGACGCCCTCGGAACAAATGATGGCAATTTGTCGTGAGGTCACAAGTCAGCTCCGACGACATCAGGCCTGCTGGCATCAGGATCTGTGCCCGAAGTTATCCAGTGCTGGGATACACGTACTGCCCAGCAAGAGCCTCTCCGAGGCGGAGCGTCTGGGCCTCAGGGACTCCTTCCGTACGGAAATATTCCCCGTTCTGACACCCCTGGCCATCGACCCCACCCACCCGTTTCCACACGTGTCAAATCTCAGTTTCAATCTGGCGGTGATCGTCAGGGACCCCGAACGAGGGGAGTGTTTTGCGCGTGTGAAGTTGCCGAGCGGCGTCAAGCGCCTCATCCCAGTTCCTGAGCCGTCGCCAGAATCCCGCGACCCGGCGGTGCCTGGAATTGTTCTGAGGAATTTGCGTTTTGTTTGGCTCGAGGACGTCGTCGCAGACAACTTGGATCTGCTCTTCCCAGGATTGGAAATCGTGGCTTCCTATGCATTCAGGGTCACCCGGGATGCGGATTTAACGATCAAGGAGAGCGAAGCCGCCGATCTTCTCACGACGGTTGAACAACAACTTGACCTGCGGGAATTCGGTTCCGTCATTAAACTGGAACTCGACGAAGAAATGCCGAGTGCTATTGCGGACGTGCTCATCGCCAATCTTCAGTTGCCGCCGCATTTGGTGTATTCCGGAATGCGCCCGATCGGTGTGGCTGGAATTGCGGAGCTCATGGCGCTCGACCGTCCGGATCTCAAGGATGCATTCCATGTCCCTGCCGTCCCCCAGCTGTTCGCCCAATCGGGCGGCATGTTGGCGACGATCCGCCAACAGGACGTCCTGTTGTTCCATCCCTACGACAGCTTTGTTCCGGTGGTGGACTTCATCCGCGAGGCTGCGAATGACCCGGCCGTTCTTGCCATCAAACAGACGTTGTATCGGGTCGGCGCGAAATCCCCCGTCGTGGATGCACTGATGGAAGCCCGGATGAACGGCAAGCAAGTCGCCGTCCTGGTCGAGCTGAAAGCGAGATTCGACGAAGAAAGCAACATCGAGTGGGCTCGAAGACTCGAAGACGAGGGTGTCCATGTCGTGTATGGCGTGCGCGGTTTGAAAACCCACGCCAAAATGTGTCTCGTGATACGCCGGGAAGCGGAAGGGATACGGCGATACGTTCATCTGGCCACCGGCAATTACAATATCGTGTCCAGTCGCATTTACACGGACGTGAGTTATTTGACCTCGGATCCCGTGATCTGCAATGACGTCTCCGACCTGTTCAATGCCCTGACGGGATACTCTCGCAAACAATCGTATGAGAAATTGCTCGTCGCCCCCAAGCTCTTACGACAGGAAGTGATTGAGCGAATCAACCGGGAAATCGCCCACCAACGCGCCGGCCGTGAGGGCTACCTTGCCTTCAAGATGAATGCCTTGGTCGACAAGGCCTGCATACAAGCGCTGTACCGAGCCTCGCAAGCCGGAGTGAGGATCGACTTGCAGGTCCGGGGCATCTGCTGTTTGCGACCCGGGGTCAAAGGATTGAGCGACACGATTCGAGTGATATCCGTCGTCGGGAGGTTTTTGGAGCACGCGCGAGTCTATTATTTCAAGAACGGCGGGCAAGAAGAAGTGTTCGTGGGAAGTGCGGATCTCATGCCCCGCAATCTTGACCAGAGGGTGGAGGTTCTGTTTCCGGTTGCAAACCCGCTTTGGCGGGACGTCCTCGTCAATGAAATTATTGGCGTCGGCATTCGAGACAACGTTCAAGCCAGGCAGTTGTCTCCGGATGGGACGTACAAACGCCTCCATCCGTCCGACGGAGAACCCGCGATCCATTCTCAGGAATGGTTTGTGACCCATTGGAAGTCCCGGCGGCTGCCGGATGGTGTAATCATGCCGGCCATTTCATCCTGAATGATGACGCGTGCCATGTCTGATCCGGGCGTTCTTCCCGCTGAGAAGCTTGTCAGGCACTTCCGGCAAATTCTTCTGTGGCCGTTGCAGCTCATGCCAATCCGTGAGGACGCGTCGATTCAGAAACACTGGGAGCGGCTCCAAGTGCCGGACCGCGACAACCCGTGGCGGGAGTTGCAGGACGAGTTCACGGGCGATCCAAAGCAATTTCAGGAGCGGCACTATAGTGAGTTCGTGACATTTCTCCCGTTTGTGCAGCGATTTCTGTATGGAGAAGGCAAAGGATCCGGCACGGACATTCTCCAAGAATCATCTCTTCGCGTGTTCAGACGGAATGATATTGCCGGAGTGCGGATAGCCTGCCCTGCCCCCGGCAGCAAAGCGATAGTGCTGACCGTCGCTCATGTGGATCTATATTTCTTCTACGACATCGACGTGGCCATTTTGGTCGTTGAAGTGTGTGGAGACGACCTCGCGCTTCCATTGGTCCAAAATGTCCTGTTCCGTTTTGGCCGCTGCTATCCCACGTACTGGGACACGGATGGACATGGAGGGCACTGTCCCCAAAGCGTTGAATGGTTGTCTATCGAAGGAAAAGTCTTGGCAAGATCCGACTACGAGAATCGAGACAAATATCTGTCGTTTGTCTGTCAGTACCGTTCACCGTGCATGGCCTCTCATTGGGAATACGTGCTTGAACCCTTGGTACTCCACCATTCGGGCAAGAAGGGGCTGATCCGCTATCGGCAGATCGAATACCATCTCATGCCGCTCATGGCGTATCTCGTCATGGACGATGCAAAGTCACTGACGCGCCAGGAATTCATACAGTTGGGACTCGCGGCCGCCCCGGCCTCGTCGGAATCACCCCTCTATTTCGATCGCCACCTTGGGGATTTCGAATCGCGCTTCTGTTATGACCGGTTTTGGAACGGACAGGAGCAGGAATGCGCCGGGACTCGTTTCATGTGTACAGGACGCGTGTTTACGATGGTTGGAGATCGAAATCCCAGCGCAATCGGTCGCAAGACAGATCTGGAGCAATTCAGACATGAATATTTCCTTCTCTTCCTGATTTCCCATTTTCATAGGGCGGCGTTGCTGATGCTGCAGGATCGGCTGGTCGACGTCACGAATCGTCTGGATGTTTCCAGTGTACAGTCGCTCCGGTCGTTCCGGCGGACTATTCGCCAAATGTTGGGCGTCTTTCTTCGTTTCACTCAGCGCTATTGGTTCCATGAGGTCTCCGATCACAGCCAAGCGAAAGACCTCTTTCGCATGATCAGCCAACACCTCAACACGCCGCGGCTCTATGACGAAGTGCGGACCGCCATTGAAGATACGAATCAGTACCTGGACAGCGATGCCTTGCGCAGACAGGGAGAGACGATGGTGCGGCTGACCGTTGTGGCGACGGTCGGTCTGATCGGCGTATCGACGACGGGGTTCTTGGGCATGAATTTGTTTGCATTGGCTGAATCTTCAGCCATGACACGGGTATTCGTGTTTCTCGTCGTCCTTGTTACTGTGTTCGTCGTCACGTTCTATACGGTACTGAAATCCAGCCGTCTCGCCGACTTTCTGGAATCCCTGGCTGACGAGCGCCAGTCATCACGAGGAAAGCTAGCGGCCTTTACCAATGTGTGGAAGGGGAAACGAGAGAAGGCGAATCCCTTCGCTCGTTGAGGTCGCCGCCTCTGCATGCGCGGCCATAGCCGTCGAGACGAGAGGGGATTCTTTCTCATCCTCGCATGGTCATTGGCGCTGTAGCCGTCCTCCCTTGCCTTTCCATGTTCCCGTCGTCGCACATCCCAAGCTGACACCTCCACATAAGTCAGCGTGGGACAACGCATTGGCTCTCAGGACAACCCGGCCTCTCACTCTCTCCTTCATATGCGTCTCGCGTGGGTCCATGCCGGCATCTCCATCCGATGCCTGCGAATGATGACGTTCTATGGAGCACTTCTGGGATACCTGTGCAGTCAAACTCATCTTCTATCGGCCGCATGTGCAGAGGAAACGGAACATGAACCCGCCAACAGCCGGACGCCTGCACAAGAGGGCATCAGAAAGTACCGGGAGTTGGAATCCGTTGTCGACGGACCAATTCTTCTTAGCGCTGTCGACATCGATCCTGCCGGGCAGTTTCACGGCCAGTACTTTGTGTTTGGCAAGGTTGGCCATCAAGCGTTTGGCGAGACACTCACGACTTATCCCGCCGATTCCTCTGTCTATCTTCGTGCGACGCCTTCACCACTTCAAGGTATTCAACTACGACAATTGTGCCATGTAATGGGTGAGTCTCGCATGACGCTGCGCGAGACATTCGGTCATGGTTTTAGCCGCTACGACGAACCGGTAGGATCAAAACCAACGCGGCGAGGAGTACGCTCGTGACCATGAACTCCATGGTCGCGATGCGGAGCGAGACATCCGCCTCTTTGCGAACTTCACCGGCGATCTCTGCCACCACTTCGAGCAGACGATCGAGTTCCAGTGTGACGCCGATAAGCTTTCTTCCCGCATCTTTTGCGGCATGTTCCTCGGCGGCCTTCCTGAGGCGGCTGGCTTCATTCGCCGACTTGGCTTCCCAGCGATTCTTTAATAGTTCGATGGTGTAATGCGAGGAATCAATGTAGGCGGTCAGTCGCTGTTGTACGTTCTTCAGTTCCTCAAGCTCACGCGCATCCATGTTCTTGCCGGGCGAGGCGTCATTTGTTGCGTCGACGAATCGTTGTATGGCCTTGTCGATTCTGGAGTGAACGTTCGGCAACGACGCCGCAATCCGTACGAAGTCGGCTTTGGTTTCGGCTTCGATCGCCCGTAGAACCGTCGTACGATATCGAATCAACTCTCCATTGACGTGTCCTAAATCCGCGGCGGCCATCGTATACTCCGCATATATGGTGCGTAGATCCTGGTCCACGTGGGACAAGGTCTGAGAACCAATCCATCCACACCCTATGATCACGATGCTGAAAAGGCAGGAGGTCCAGCCGATTCTCAACGTTACCTCCAGTGCATGCACAAAGGGCAGGAAACTCGTTCGAGCCTCCTGCCCCTCATGTACTCATGTCGACGAAGACATCGGCGCCGGGGCGAGACGACAGATCTCTCTCCCCAGGCCCACGCTTCTGGTAAGCCTCTTACAGCCAGTTCACCCGTTCCGCGGGTCTGATGTAGATCGGCTCTTCGACCTGAATGCGCGCCACTTCCTTCCCCGACTTGTTGAAGCCCAGCACGGTATCGTTGTACATCTCGAACCGCTTCCCGTGAATCTGGGTCTCAAACACCTTCGGGCCCGGAATGACGTCATACCGGAAGACGATCTGCTGACTGGCGCGCCACAGCTGCAGCACCGCCAACAACTCCCGGCTCGGCACCAGATACTTCTCAATGGCATTGTCCACGCCCGGACCGAACATCTGCCGGGCATAGCCCCGCGGGCTGTGCCGCGGCGGAATGTAATAGCCATTGGGCTCCGTGCCCCACTGCGGATACAGAGGCAACGCCACCTGCTCCACCCGAATGGTGTAGTACAGGGGGTGCCACCGGTCCTCCGCCCACAGGCCGTCCTCGCCGATGCGCACCAGGCTCTGCATGCGGATCTTCCCCACGCACGCCGCCATACAGCGCGTTTCCATCGGCTCGCCGCCCGTCAGCGGATCCTTCCCCTCGATCCGCGGATAGCACGCAATGCACTTCTCCGACACCCGGGTCGTCCCCCGGTACATCGGCTTCTTGAACGGGCACTGCTCCACGCACTTCTTGTACCCGCGGCAGCGGTTCTGGTCGATCAACACAATGCCGTCTTCCGGCCGTTTATAGATCGCCTTGCGCGGGCAGGCGGCCAAACAGCCCGGATACGTGCAGTGGTTGCAGATCCGTTGCAGGTAGAAGAAGAACGTCTCATGCTCCGGCAGCGAGCTGCCGGACAGCCGCCACGGTTCATCGCGCGAGAACCCCGACCGATCGATCCCCTCCACCAAGGAGCGCATCGACGTGGCCGTGTCCTCGTAGATGTTCACGAAGCGCCATTCCTGGTCCGTCGGAATGTACCCGATCGCCGCCTGGCCCACCTTGGCCCCCGCGTCGAAAATGGTCATCCCTTCGAACACCCCGTAGGGCGCATGGTGCTTGCGGCCCACCCGCACGTTCCACACCTGCCCCCCCGGGTTCACTTGCTCGATCAACTGCGTGATCTTCACGTCGTAGAACTGGGGATACCCGCCGTACGGCTTCGTCTCCACGTTGTTCCACCACATGTATTCCTGGCCCTTCGAAAACAGCCAGGTCGACTTGTCCGCCATCGAACACGTCTGACACGCCAAACACCGGTTGATATTGAACACAAAGGCAAACTGCCACTTCGGATGCCGCTCCTCATACGGATACAGCATCTTCCGTCCCAGTTGCCAGTTATAGACTTCTGGCATTGTGAATCCTCCTTCTCATGATCAG
Source organism: Nitrospira japonica (assembly GCF_900169565.1). Lineage (NCBI taxonomy): Bacteria > Pseudomonadati > Nitrospirota > Nitrospiria > Nitrospirales > Nitrospiraceae > Nitrospira > Nitrospira japonica. Next base: position 2,097,277 of record NZ_LT828648.1, read on the forward strand.
TTGGTTACGTGGTCTCATAGGGCATCGCAGCTCAAGCTGCAAGTCCAGTTGCCTTACACCTTGATCTTGATGTGCTCACCTTTGAGCCACTTGATCATGAACTCGTTCTCCTGTCCCGGGGTAAAGCCGGTGCGCACCGGTTCCCACGGGCCGCGCGCTCCGATGCCGCCGTCTTCCGCCTTGGTGATGCGGATCAAGCATTCCTTCGGCACCGTGTTGACCGCGTGGTGGTCGATTTCGAACCCCCACTTCCATTTCAACCCGTTGGCGTGTTTGCCCGGGAGCGAGTCGGTCTGGTGCATCGGCATCAGCCACGACCGGGTAAAGGACTGTTGGGCCCCGTACCGGAAGTTGGACTGATAGCCGGTGTCCACCGCGATGGCTCGGCCGTCCGGCCGGGTCTCGTGGCCCTTCACCGACTTCGCCGTCGACACGTACGGGGCGTGCTTCGCCATCGTCACGTGGTACGGATAGGCGGGGTTGTACTTCGCCCGGATCATCAGACGGGCGACTTTATAGTAGGGGTCACTCGGCTTCCAGCCACGATAGGGCCGGTCCACCGGGTTGCCGTCCACATAGACGTAGTCGCCGTCGTTGATGCCGCGGTCTTTGGCCGCCTGCGGGTTGATGTGCAACTGGTGCTCGCCGACGCCCGGCGTCCGTTTGTCCATGCGGTACGGATCGCCGAAGTTCGACTCGTAAATCTGCACCCAGTCGTTCACCGACCACTGGCTGTGCACCCGGTGCCGGGTCTTGGGCGTCACGCAGTAGAACTGGTAGCCCTTCTCCCACAACGGGTTGCTGTGCCGCTTGATCTCCGACCACGGCAGCTTGATGTTGCGCACCGTCTTGTCGTCATGGTGCTGCGCCGTGATCGGAATGCCGTAGTCGTCAGGCCGGCAATAGGGATTGCTGGTCATGATGGCGTTTGGCAGATACGGAGTCGCCTCCGTTCCCTCTCTGTGGGAAATGAAGTTTTCCCCGTACTCGATCGCCTCCGGTTCGGTTCGATAAGTTTCGAACCGCCCGGTACGCGTCCACATCGGCTTCGATTCGTTCGTCTCTTCCCAGAATGGCACGCGGGGATAGGTCCGCACCATCACCATCCAGCCCTTTTCCGACTTCAGCATGGTGTCCGCACTGTAGCCGTAGAAGGTCGCCGACGCATCGAGCAACCGCTGCACATAGACGTCCACGCGATTCATATAGACCATCGCGAAGTAGTCCCGCATGCGTTTGTCACCGGTTATCTCCGATAACTTGGCCGCGACCCCGGCAAAGGTATCCAGGTCGTTGCGGGTGTCGTACAGCGGCCGGATGCCGCCCTTCCAGACCTGTACCCACGGATTCGACACCGTGACGGTCATCTCCGGATAGGTGAATTCCATCCAGGAGTTGCAGGCAAACGCGATGTCGTTGTGGTTGACGTCCGAGGTCATCTCGATGTCCTGCGTGATCAGGGTCTCGATGCTCGGATCCACATTGCGCACCATGTCATAGTGGTGCTTGGCGTTGTTGAGCACGTTTACGTTGGTCACCCAGCGGAACTTGCTCGGCGTTGGCATGTGCGTCTTACCCGTGAACACCTTGCGTCCGTACTTCGGCGTATTGACGATCAGGGCGGTGTCGCCGTGGTTCCAGTAGCCGACCTCCTCGCCGTAGTAGTAGGACTTCGTCTTGATCTCCTTCCCGTGTGCGTTCGGATCGAGCGTGATGTTGAACGGATCCTCGCCCGTATGCACCGCCAGGCCGGCGCCCGACCAGGGTGTGGCAACCCAAGTTCCGGCTTTATAGTTACCGGCCCAGGTATGCTGTCCCGTGCCGAACTTGCCGACGTTGCCGGTGATGATCAGCACCATCGCGGCGCCTCGCGAGTTGACGGTCATGTGGAAGTAATGATTGGTGCCTTCGCCGTTGTGGATCGCGGCGGGCTTGACCGTGCCCGAGTCCCGCGCCCAGCGGACCAGGAGGTCCTTCGGAGTCCGGCAGATTTGATGGACCGTATCCAGGTCATAATCCTGGAAATGGACCAGGTACAACTGCCAAACCGGCATGACGTCAATTTCACGGCCGTTCAACAGCTTGATCCGATAGGTGCCGGTCAACGCTGCATCAATGCCGCTGTTCGAATAGTGCCATCCTACTTGCTCGCGATGGAGCGGTACCGCCTGCTTCTTGTTGAGATCCCAGACCATCATGCCGCCCAAGCGCTCGACTTGTTCCGGTTTCAAGGTTTGAACCCGACCCGAGTAGCTCTTGGAGAAGTCCGGGAACTTGTAGTCGCGGACGACGTCCCGCGGATCCACGAACTGAAGCGTGTCCGTGCGCACAAGGACCGGGGCATCGGTATACCCCTTGAGGAAGTCAATATCGTGCATGTTCTCATCGGTAATGATCTTCATCGCGCCTAAGAAGATGGCTCCGTCCGATTGGGGACGAAGGGGCATCCAATAGTCGGCCCGGTAGGCCGTCGGATTGTATTCCGGCGTGATGACCACGATGCGACCGCCACGCTCGATGGACTCGAGCTTCCAGTGGGCTTCCGGCATCTTGTTCTCGACGAAGTTCTTGCCCCAACTCGTATTAAGTTTGGAGAAGCGCATGTCGGACAGGTCGATGTCGGACGCTTGCGCGCCGCACCACCAGGGTTGCGAGGGATTCTGGTCGCCGTGCCAGGTGTAGTTGGACCAATAGCGGCCCCCCTGAGCCTGGTCAGACGTCACCTTGCGAATCCAGGTATCCAGCAAAGCGTTGATGCCTCCGTTCATTCGTGTGTTGCCCATCTTGCCGATGATACCGAGCACGGGCATGCCGGCGCGGTGCTTGAAGCAACGCGTTCCTGCACCCTTCATCATCTCGATCATTTCCGGCGCATAGCCCTGCTCGCGCAGACGCCGCGCGCCCGCTTCGCCGCTATATCTCGTGGCGATGACAATCATCGATTTGGCGGCATAGGTAAAGGCTGTATCCCAAGACACCCGCATCATATCGTCGAGGAAGCGGCTGTCGAACTTGTACTTCCGCTTCGTCTCCGGCGTGAGCTCCGGGGAGCCGTCGTCCATCCACTGCTTCCAGCCCTTCCGCATCAACGGTCCCTTCAACCGATACGGCCCGTAGACGCGGCGATGGAACGTGAATCCCTTCAAGCACATGCGCGGATTGTGCGCGAACGTCCCGCGGTTGCCGTAGAGATCTTCGTAGGTTTGATGGTCATAGTTCTGCTCCACCCGCATGACGACGCCGTTGCGGACGAACGCCCGAATGCGGCATGCATGGGTATCGTTCGGAGAGCAGACCCAGGTAAATGACGAATCGTACCGGTACTGATCGTGATACACCCGCTCCCAGGAGCGGTCCGGATAATCGCCCAGCGGGTTCCCGACTTCGATGACCGGCTGTAAGGCCGTCAACGCCAGGACCTTGTCCGCTACCGCCACCGCGGCCACGGTGCCCGCCGAGACTTTCAAGAATTGCCGACGTGACAGAAACATCGTGATTACCTCCTGCTAAAAGACAACGGACGGACGTTCTCTTGCTCTACTCGGATACCATCTCACCTCCCTTCACTGGCAGATTGAGAGCACGTCGTGGGCACAACACGAATGCTCTCGCCGTGAGCGATAGAGCAAAGAGATTGCCAAGGTGGTCGGAGGAGAGCGGGGGAAGCGTAAGTAACTGATCTGTCGAATGAATTATGGATTAGCTCCCGAGAAGCGGCGCAGGAGGCGTGCTTCTCGAACGTCATAAACGCATAGTGTCATATGCGGATTCAAACAATGAGCAAATCATCTTGTGACAACAATGACTTGCCTTGCATATTCTGATACGCGATCGGCGGTTTGATCGCACGAGGCGACTCACATGAACACTCCGGCGCCTCGCTTGACCATGGAGTTGGTTACCGAAAGACCGCAAGGGTGAGAGATCGGAAGGCAGAATCGTGGAGGGGAGGGGTTACGACCTGACCGAAACGAGACTTAGGTTTCTCCGGCCGCGTCGCTGCCGAGAAAACGCTTCATCAAGAGGGAGAAGTGCTGCCGTGGGATGCCGCTGCTCTCCGCCGCTTTGGTGATGACGCCTCCGTGCTGGACGAGCTTCGCTTCGAGGTACGCCTTCGTGAATTGATCGATTGCACGTTCCTTGGCTTCGATATAGGGAAGCGAGGTGAGACCGATGTCGGGGATTCCGGCTGAATCCGCCTCCCGGCCTGGCAGCAGTCCGCGGATATCGGAGGCGCGGACGGTCTCGTTCGTCGCCAGCAGCACCGCGCGTTCGACCACGTTGCGGAGCTCACGGCCGTTTCCTGGCCAGTCATAGGCCACCAAGGCCTCCATCGCGCGCTCGTCAAAGTGGCAGCCGGGTTTACCCATTTCACGGCTCAGCTTTGTCAGCAGATGACGAGCTATGACGGGGATATCCTCACGGCGCTCCCGCAGAGGCAGAACCGCGATCGAGATGACGGCCAGCCGGTAGTACAGATCTTTGCGGAACGATCCGTCCCGTACCCGGCGCTCCAAATCGCGATTGGTGGCCGCGATGAACCGTATATTCACCGTCCTGACACGGGTTCCTCCGACCGGTCTCACTTCGTTGTCTTCTAGGACGCGGAGTAGCTTGGATTGCAGCGGCAGGGGCAACTCCCCGATCTCATCGAAAAAGACCGTCCCGCCGTTGGCCAACTCGATCAAACCTGGTTTGTCGGAAATGGCGCCGGTGAAGGCACCGCGAACGTGGCCAAAAAGTTCGCTTTCCATCATACCTTCAGGCAGCGTCGTACAGTCGATGATCTGAAACGGATGGTCCGGTTGGAGACTTTGCTGATGAATCGCGCGGGCGATGAGGCCTTTTCCGGTTCCTGTTTCGCCGGTGATCAAGACCGTCGAACGAGACTGTGTGGCTTCCCTGATGCGGGAGATTATCTGCTCGAACGCCCGGCTGCCTCCGACGAGGCTGTTGGATTCGTACACCTGCCGATCGTGATGCTCATAGATTGCATGTCGCCTCAAGATCTCGGAAATCCGGATCGCCCGGTGAAGACGCATCTCGAGATCGGCCGCATTCACCGGCTTGACGATATAGTCGAATGCCCCGCGGCGCATCGCGTCGACGGCTTGTGAAACGGTATTCATCCTCGTCACCACCAAGACGGGCAAATTGGGATCAAGGGCCTGGATGCGACCGACCAGGTCCAGGCCGCTCAGACCCGGCAGCATCATGTCGGTGAGCACCAGATCCACAGATCGCTCGGCAAGCAGTTGAAGGGCGCCTTCGGCGTTGGCTCGCACTTCCATTTCAAAATCTCCGCCCAACGGTTTCAGGTCCGCATCCTCGAGCGCATGCAGCATCAACTCGATGTCCGTTGGGCTGTCTTCGACGATCAAAATCGTAAAGGGCGCTTTAGACCGCTTCCCCGGCGTCTTGGCATCCAGCACTCCGCCGTGACTCATGCATCACCTCGGGTCATAGTAGGTTGCTCGGGACGGCTTCGACATCCAGCGGACGGGTCGGCGACGCCGTTGATGCCGCCACGATCCCATCCTCTCTCAATCGCGGGAGGGTAAACGTCACCGTGCAGCCTCCTTGTTGGGCTCCGTCAATGGTGACGGCGCCGCCATAGAGCTCAACGATGCGCTGTACGATGGTCAAACCGATCCCGCTGCCCTTGGCATCCGAGGCCATCAAGCGGACGAATGGTTGAAATACGCGGGTTCTCTGGATCGGCGGAATGCCGATCCCCTGATCTTGCACCGAAAATGCCGCGAGGTTCCCCTCGATCCGCGACGAAACGGTCACGATCGGGGGGGTATTAGGTTTCTGGTACTTCAGCGCGTTGGAAATGAGGTTGTCGAACACTTGGCGAAGGTACGCCGCATGGCAAGCCACAAGCGGGAATTCGCTGTCCACATGAATAGTGGCTCGAAGCTGTTCGATGTTTCCCGATCGGCCTTTAAGTACCTCGTCGATCACGAGTCTGGGATCGACCGCGGTGACGGCCCCCAGCCCAGTGCCCACTCGCGCCACTTCGATAATAGCCTCGACTCGCTCGACGATCTCCCGGCCGTTTTCTTGGATCAAGGCGAGTAGGCGGGCCGTGCGTTCGTCGAGTTGGCCGGAGAACTTTTGCGACAGGATCGTGGCTAGCTCCTCCATCCTGGATCCCGGCCCCTTGAGGTCATGCGCCAGGGTTTCCGCCAGATGCTCGAGGTGTCGCAAGCGGGCCGTCAACCCCCGCTGTTTCTCCTGGGCTGCCTCGTAAAGACGCGCGTTTGAAATGGCCAGAGCGGCCTCTTGCGCCAGCCCTTTGGCCAACCGCTGATTCCACGAAGCGGCTGACCGTCGCTCCTCGGACAGAAAAGCCAATACGCCGAAGGGGAGACCTTGGGCAAGGAGCGGAATCGCGAACATGCTTTCCCCGATAAGATTTCGTCGAACGACTTGAGGGCGCCCGTCGGATCGAAGCCGCTCTCCAATGGCGACGTCGCGCGTGGCATAGGCCTGAACGCAAACGGGTAATTCCTCCCACAGCATGATCGACGTTTTCAACCGATCATCCCATATCCCTGATGCAGCTTCGACGATCCAGCAACCCATACGCTCGTTTCGAAGCAAGATGAGGCACACGTCTGCCTGTACCAGTTCTCCTGCACGGTCGAGAATCCGGTGCAGCACGCCGTCGAGGCCGTCCGGTCCTATCGTATTAATCTCATGACCGATCGTGCTGAGGACTTCGAGTTCACCGATGTGCGTTTCGATTCGGCGGGCCATCTCGAGGTAGGCCACGGCCAATTGCCCCAGTTCATCCTGTGATCGTCCTTGTGCCGGGGTCAATAAGGCTGTGATTTCTTGAACGCACGCGCCTTCTCCCAATCTTGCCGTCGCCGATTGCAGCTTGGTGATCGGGACGGTGAGTGATCGGGCAAGCACTCGGGAACTGATTAACCCGAGTATTACGACGCCAGCCAGTGCAATCCAGAGCCCGACGAAGGTGCGTTCAGACAGGATCACCGCTTGATCGTGGATCAGACTCTGCTGGTGCTCCAGATGGTCCTCGATCACACGGAGCTTCTCCTTCAATCGATCGGACAGTCGCAGACCCTCGCCTGACTGCACATACGCCAGAGCTTTGGACGCGTCTCCTTTCTGAATGGCGGTAATCAGTTCGTGTTTGCTTTTCAGAAAGTCCTTCAATTCCCGTTCGATCGGTTCCAGTGTGGCAGGATGATGTGACAATTTCTCCAGCGCTGTGGCGGCTCTCGCGAACGCGTGATCCATCTTTGCTTCGGCTTCGGTGAGCGGATCGAGAAAGACGGGACGCTGAGTCAGAACAAAACCTCGGAAACCGTCCTCGATGTCCACGGTCAGCCGGCGCAGCACGTGCACGTCCTCGTGGGCAATGACAAGTTCCTGCCGCTGCTGTTGAAGGGAGAGGAGGCGTTGGACGGTATAGAGGTGGGTGGCGAGACCGCCGACCAGCGGCAAGCAGAGAAGAAGCAGGACCGCCCACACCTTGTGTTGGATGCGGAGTTGATCCCACCACTGAATCACTGAGTTCATCATGGAAAACGTTTCGCTCTCGCGTCGCGTTCCGGAGAGAACCTCAACTGCTGAGCATCCCAACAGAGAGCTCTAATGTCAAGCCCCGCTCAAGTGCAGTAGGGCAGCCAACAGTTCGGTGCAAGCCTGTGACTGCGTGATCCAAGATGGTTCTCGGCCTGTACTGCTGGTAATTCGAAGGAAGAAAGGGGAGCAGATGGGGATTCTAAGGCATGATTGCCGGATGCGCCTGAGCTTCATGACCCTCTGATAAAGAGGCCTTGCGTAATGCGTGATGCCACAGCCGTGCTGCCTCGTCCAAGCCTTTGGTCGAGAAATGGCATCGATCGAAACGAAAGGCTTCACCAAGATCGTCGGTATTGGGGCCGGCGAAAATTCCGTTCTGTGGGTCAACCAACTCCTTTTGAGCCTGCTGTATCGTGGTGTCCACTGTCATATTGCCGCCACACACTGTGGCGATCGATACCATGATGGGAGCAGTAATTCCATTTTCACGAATTGCGCGTACCATGTCACGAAACTGCTGCATATAGACTGTCTTCGACGTGACGTGGGCATCTGCTTCGCCTTGATGCCAGAAAATATGAGTGATCGGCAGGCCGGCCTTTTGAGTATCATTGAGTGTCGCCTGAAGGTGGGAGGACAAATCTCCACCCGGTGCCCATTGCGAGACAGCCGAGCTTCCCACTGCGATGGCAACGAAAATGACGGCATCGTAGTCTCCGTCGGTTACCAAGAGATCGCCCAGACGAGTCCAGACACTGCCGCGATCTCCCGTGGCCCCCAAAAGAGGATCCTCGGCGTGATAGAGCTTCCCCTGATAAAAATTGTAGACGCGTTGTGTCGATACCCACCGAGATTCTCCGTGATTCGCGGCATTGGACTGACCGAGCACGAGTGCTACCATCGTATGGCGATCACTTATAGGAGAGAGGGGAACTTCTTCGCGACTCGATGGGCCAGAGGGAACTTCCTCGGCCATGAGGGGCAGATGCGTCAGGACAAGCAGAAGGGTAAAAAATAAGACTCTCATGCTATCGAAAAGAATAGCGAAATTTGCTATCTATTTCCATTCTCTATGCAACAGGTCCGCTCGTTGCTCCGGACCACGCAAGAGATGACACCTTGCGAAAGATATAGCACGACACTAGAAGCCTTGGAAGGTTATGTTCTTTATTTCAGGCGACTTCCTGTTCGTTGTTTACCCAGTCATTCTCATTGTATTTCTGGTCTTACAGAAGTCCTCCCTCCGTTCTCTTGCTCTCGGCTGGCTTGCACTTTCGTCTGTTCTGCTCTATGCGTGGTGGGACCCCGCCAGCGCTCCTCTCCTCCTCGTCTCGTTGGTGGGGAACTATTGGCTGGGTAACCGGATCATCCGTGTGCCCGAGGCCGCTCGGTCGCGCAAGTCGATACTCCTCATACTGGGGATCAGCCTCAATCTCTCGGCGCTCGCCTACTACAAATATCTTACATTCTTCGCGAACATTGTCCGCCCTCTACTGGGTCTGTCTCAGGACAATACGCCGTCTCCGGCTCCACTGGGGATTTCATTCCTCACGTTTTTGCAGATCGCCTATCTCGTCGACGTATCGCGTCATACGGAAGTTCGGACGTCGTTTCTTCACTACAGCGTATTCGTCACCTTCTTCCCGAAAATACTGGCAGGCCCCATTACTCGCCTGGAGCAATTCTTCCCTCAGTTGCAGGCGCTGGCACAGCCCGTACATTCCATAACGCCTCAGGTGGCTGAAGGCGTGACGGTGTTCGCCATCGGACTCTTCAAGAAGTTGGTCCTGGCTGATCCTCTTGGCCACGTTGCCGATCCCATCTTTGGGAGACTCTCCGATGGGACGAACATTGGCGGCATGGAAGCCTGGGTCGGGGTACTCGCCTACACCTTCCAACTGTATTTTGATTTCTCCGGCTATACCGATATGGCAATTGGCCTCGCACGGGCTTTCGGTATTGCCCTTCCCCAGAACTTTAACGCTCCGTACCAGGCCACCAGCATCATCGATTTTTGGAGACGATGGCACATCACATTCTCCACATTCCTTCGTGACTTTCTCTACATCCCGCTGGGTGGCAATCGTAAAGGTCTGCTGCGCCAGCACGCGAATCTGCTCATCACCATGGTGCTGGGCGGGCTCTGGCATGGAGCGAATTGGACCTTTGTCATTTGGGGAGCATTGCACGGCACCTATCTCAGTGTGAACCATCTCTGGAAAAGGACGTCTATCGTCTGTCCTTCGTGGATAAGCAGGGGACTCACATTTGTGTGCGTCGTCTTCGCGTGGGGATGGTTTCGGGTCGACAGCGTTGAGGGGGGGCAGCGTCTTTGCCGATCCCTCGCCGGTTTTAACGGCGTGATGTCCGAGAGAACCAACCAGTCTCTGGTCGGCAAAGTTTTTGAAACTCCGGCGCCGGCTTATGATTACTTTTCGTCTGTATTCCACGACATGGGATTTGTTGTGTCCCTGGGACGTTGGAGCATCTACCCGGTTGATGTCCTGTTATCTGAAGTGATGCTGACGATGTATCTTTTTGCAACCGCAGCCGTCATCAGCTTCTGGGGTCCGACGACGGATTCATGGGTAAGATCGCAGGGACAACCTGGGTCTCCCTGGTTCACGCCTTGTCGAGCGTTCGTCGTGGGGATGCTGCTCTACGCGGCCTTCGTGGCGTCAATCCAGGTGCATCCCGGCGCGTTCATTTACCGACAGTTTTAAACATGGGTCACCATTTAAGATACCTCATGTTGGTGGCTTTGACCGGGCTCCTGGCGGTCTTTCTTCACCTCTCACTGTTCGTCTATCAACTGGGTGCGCCAGTTAAGGCTGAGTATTGGCTGCGTGAGCTCAAAATCGTCAAACGGGTGATTGCAGCCAATATCAAGGGACCCAAACTGGTGGTCCTCGGTGGATCGAATGCGTTGGTTGGTATTGATTCGACCATGCTTGAGGAAACGGTAGGTATTCCAACAGTCAATCTGGCACTCCACGGCGCGCTCAACATTCACTATCTGCTCCTCGATGCGCGTGAGGTGCTGCGGCCATACGACTACCTCCTCCTCGCCCTCGAATACGAAGCCTATACCCGTGACCCAAACACGTTGTGGTTCACCAATCAAGTCATGACCTGGGATACGACGTACTTCTGGGATTTGCCGCTCAAAGACAAGGGAACCTTCATTCACGCAGTCCCCTTGAACCGTTTGATGGCAGGCGCAGTGGCACAGCTGCAACGAGGGCGTACGGCGAACGTGTTGCATCGAACCGTCGCGAACGATGACGATGTACTGCGTCGATATGCGCAAGCCTTCACCGATACATCGACCGGGTCCCGGGAGGTGTACTCAGTGGAGAATGTTGATGCTCATGGAGATCTCCGTCGTCTTCCACAAAGCCGATCGTATAGGGAAGATTCGGACTATGGACTCTCGACCCCCTTTGTCGCACCTGCGCATGTGTGGGATGAACTCCGAGAGTTTTCAGAATACTGTCAGGCACGGCACATTACGCTTTTCTTTGCATGGCCTCCGTCCATAAAGAGCCCTATGCTCGACGCTCCGGCAGTCATCAATCATGTGCAACAACATCAAGCATACATGCGCCAGCACCGTATGCAGATGCTCGGCCTCCCGTGGGAATTTTCCTATGAGCGGACGTTCTTCAGCGATACGGGGTATCATCTGACGCCTGCAGGGCGATCGAAACACACGGAAGCCCTCTTGCGATATTTGCGTCCCCTGATGCTCGCTCCTTCCTAGTCCTGCAATGGGCGTCCCGCGAGCCTCCTCCAACTCACTGGAAGTCACTCAGTCTCATTCCAGTTCCAGGTCGTGTTTACGCGGCGTTGATCGCTCGGACTTCTACCGCGCGCTCATCGACTTGGATGACGGGCAGTTCCCCCGGGTTCTTCACCGGCAGGTTGCGGAGGTGGTCCATGATTGCCTGCCATTCCTTAATCTCACGGATCGTGTCCTTCGCCATCCCCGTGGCAATACTGCCCTTGTCCGTCATGCCCGGCGGGGGCAGCAGATATGGTGTGTTGCTGTCGCCCAGAGGATGGGGATAAGCTGGTGGAGTGGTCCTGACAAAGACACCAGAGGGTGGCCCTATGGCCACCCTCCTGAGGCAGAGAGTTGTACAGCAGCGGATGCTTAAAGTTGTCCGGCCAAACGTGTCAGCGGGGGAGATCGAAGGAAATAATCCTATGACTTCCTTGTATAGGTGATTTCCATCATCTTCACTTCCTGACCGCCTTTATCGTCGGTGCCGTACATCTCGAACACATGGGTGTTGTCATCGACGATCTTCATGACGGAACGCAATTTCATATGACCGCGGATCGGACACGTGGTCTCGCCTTGCTGGTTGATGGTTTTCGCATCCCCAGCCATACCTTCCATTACATGCAAGCTGGTGGACATGTTATCCATCCAGGTGGACGTGTATTTCTTGGAGGTATTGTCGTACCCCGTGACACCCACGCCTTCGAATTTCTTTCCCATCATGTCGCCCATACACTTCTGCTTTAAGAACCGTCCGTCCATCACCATCTTGTGCTCGCAACTTCCCATGGTTTCCATTGGGGGTGTGTTCGGCTCCATCCACGACTTCGTCTTCGTCTCCCACTTGCCTTCCATCTTCGCCAGTTGCTTGTGCTGTTCACCGGGCGCGCCCGCTTTCTCCATCTTTTCCATCATTGCCTTCATGTCCTGTTTCTGCTCCTCGGCCACTGCCAATGAAGCCGACAGCATTAATCCTGCACCCACGAGCATCAACTGTTTCAATTGCATGATTGTCTCCTTTGGTAAGAGTCTGGTGAACTGTAGTCGCCTAAGTCTAGGTTCTGTTCGCGGCAAGGGCAACTACTACCTCCCTCTATAGCCCCAGCACAATGTCGGTGATGTTACGCTTGGGTTAAATTCACGGAGCGCGAGCCCGTTTTTTCAAAATGAATATCCGAGTCGGGAGGGCGAGAGATTCCCGTACCCGGTTCCCCATATCGCAGTGTGCTCTCAGGCTTTTGTGATGGTTGTTTCTTGATATGCATCTTACATTCCTCCCGAGTTTGAAATGAAGGTGGCACTCTTACAGAAAGTGGAGAGCCAGCGCACATTTCAAGAAGGAAACAGGAGGCGAGGACTAAAGCTGCCTAATCGGAATCAAACAGCGGGAGCGTGATCTGAAGGAAGACGGGAGGAATCTGAACAGAATAGTGCGGGAGCGAGCTTGGGGGCTAGCACGCACTGCTCTTCTCAGTAATCTGATCCAGTCAGTCTTTGGATAACCCCGGAATTTTACCGTCAATGATCAATTCCCCGAGAGCCAAGCCTTGGAGAGTAGCTTCTTCAGAAGTCTGGTAGGCATCCTGAGACGAAAAAGAGCGGGTTGTCTTGGCGTCATGCGGCGCCCAGGAGATGAAGATGCGCGCTTTCCACTGCTCCGTCCCAGCATGTTGAGACGGGCATGATTCAATTCGAAAGTCCTTGTAATAAACTGAGGTGCTGTCCACGGCATTCCTGTTTCTTCTCCCCCCTCTTAAACAAACCCAATTCCTGGCTTGGAACTACTAGTAAAAACCCCAGATCCTCCTCCGGCGCCCAACTGGTACTCTCCATTTAGCTCGTACATGCAAAAGGAGAGGCATATGGCCCCCACCTCACGGCGTCCCTTCTTGTTCATGGAATGCAGCGAGATACGGGAAATTCTCGGTGAGGCAGCCGAAGACGAAAGACGACTAGTCGAGTTGCTTGAGTCCGTACCTTTGGATTCGATTTACTTCCATACCCATAGCTATTTTCTTCGGCATAGCTACGTTGAACGCGTCTATCCCAACGATTTTGCACAGTGGGTAGCCATGGAAGTGCGGGACCATGTGTTGGCGGAACGCCTCGCAGTCGTGGATCCATTCGAATTCAGGGGGCTCGAAGCATTTCGAGGGGAGCTCATTTCGATAATCGACGATCATCTGTCCAAGATGCCTATCGTGCCACGCGTCATCTTTGGGCAACCGTTCTATTTCAACACGTCTCGCATCCTGCAAGTGCCAACGAGCAGGGAGGTTCGGACGCTGCAGGAGTTTCGGACGGCGCTGAGCGACGTGGAAGTGAGCGCGATCTATTTTCATGTCTTCGAAGCCCGCCATCGATTAAAGGAGGAAGAGAGCGATTTTTCTACATGGGTCGAACAAGGTCTTGGCTTTCCGGAACTTGCGGAACGACTGCGCGCCATTAATCCATATCTCGGAAGCCTCGAACGGCTGCGGTCCGCATTGCTGACGGCATGCGACGACTTCCTGAAATCTCAAGACAGTTCGGAAGAGAGGAGGGAATTGCTTTGATATCAGAGACATTGTGGTTTAAAGACGCCGTTTTTTATGAGCTTCATGTCAAAGCGTTTTGTGATGGCAACGATGATGGCATCGGAGATTTTCGAGGTCTCATAAACAAACTGGATTACCTCGAGTGGCTGGGGGTCGACTGTCTTTGGTTGCTACCATTCTTTCCCTCTCCCTTGCGCGATGACGGCTACGACGTTGCGGATTATCGACAAATCGCGCCGGACTACGGTTCGATGGAAGATTTGCGAATGTTCTTGGACGAGGCCCATCGACGAGGCATGCGCGTCATTTCCGACCTTGTGCTGAATCACACCTCTGACCAGCATCCCTGGTTCCAGGAAGCCAGAAGTTCGCCGCAGTCATCCAAGCGTGACTACTATGTGTGGAGTCAGAGCAATAGGCGGTATGACAAGGCAAGGATAATTTTTATCGATACAGAAAAGTCGAACTGGACTTGGGATCCAATGGCCAATGCGTATTACTGGCATCGGTTTTTCAGCCATCAGCCCGATCTCAACTATGACAACCCGGATTTGCAAAGGGCGATGTTAGACACGATGTCTTTCTGGCTGGAGCAGGGCCTCGATGGATTTCGCTGCGATGCCGTGCCCTATCTGTTTGAGCGGGAAGGCACCATTTGTGAAAACCTTCCTGAAACACATGCGTATTTGAAAGAAGTACGGAAACGAATCGATGAGAACTATCGAGGGCGAATTCTGCTCGCGGAAGCCAATCAATGGCCTGCTGATGTGCGACCGTACTTTGGTGATGGCGATGAGTGTCACATGGCCTTCCATTTTCCACTCATGCCGAGACTGTTCATGGGAGTGCGGAGCGAAGATTGGCACCCCATTGTGGACATGTTCACGCATACACCTCCAATCCCTGAAAACTGTCAATGGTGCCTGTTTCTACGGAACCATGACGAATTGACTTTGGAAATGTGCGCTGGCGAAGAACGAGACTATATGTATTATGCTTATGCACGAGATCCGCAGATGCGGCGCAACATTGGAATTGCTCGCCGCTTGGCTCCGTTATTGGATAACGATCGACGGAAAATCGAGCTGCTCAATAGTCTCGTCTTTACCCTTCCAGGAAGTCCAATTGTTTACTATGGCGATGAAATCGGGATGGGAGACAATGTGCATCTCGGGGATCGCAATGGTGTACGGACACCAATGCAGTGGACAGCGGATCGCAATGGCGGATTTTCAAAGACGGACCCGTCGAAGCTATACCTGCCGGCCATAACCGACTCGGTGTACGGATTTCAGGCCATCAACGTGGATTCGCAGCAGCAATCGCCTCATTCGCTATTGCATTGGATGAAACGCATGATTGCAGGGCGCAAAAAGTATCCCGCGTTTGGGCGTGGCACCATTGTCTTTCTGCGTCCCCAGACAGACAAAGTGTTCGCGTATTTGCGTGAGTACCGCGGAGAAACCCTCTTGTTGGTGCACAACCTAGCTGGATCGGCTCAAGCCGTGGAGTTGGACCTGGCTCGATTCGAGGGCGCAATTCCGATTGAGGTATTCGGCGACTCACGATTTCCGACAATCGGCAAGCATCCCTATGCGTTGAGCCTCGCGCCCTATGGGTTCTACTGGTTCAAGCTTCAGCGCACCATGGGCGACGATTTCTCGTATGGATTCGAAGAAAGCGTCATCTAATCCGTTCCGCTCGCTGTGGGGGCACCCGTGATGGCTCCAGGTTTGGATGAATATCGAAATATTGCACCAAAAGGCACGGTCGACTTTCTCTATCGATTGAGCGAGCAAGTGGCCGGCCGGAGTTTTGTGCACGTGAGTGCAGGGCGATACGGAGGCGGTATGGCGGAGGTTCTGCGCCGACTGGTGCCTATGATGAACACCCTGGGGATCGACGCTCGCTGGGAAGTTCTCGCGGGTGACCAGGAATTTGCGCAAGCGACGAAGCGCCTGATGAATGCGCTTCAGGGGCAGGACGAGCAGCTTACTGAGCAAATGCAAAGCGTCTATCTCAAGATCAACCAGCGCACCGCCCAAACCCTCAATTTGGACGCAGACCTCGTGATGGTCCATGACCCACCGCCCGCTGCATTGATCGAACACCGAAAGGGAGGAACCTGGTTTTGGCGATGTTATTTGGATATCGCCAAACCTCGCCAAGAGAGCTGGAGTTTTCTGCGGCGATTCATTGTCGGGTACGATGCAGCGGTATTTTCGCTTCCCGGATTCGCGCATCGACTTCCGATTCCGCAGTTTCTTATTTCTCCTTCCATCGATCCATTGAGCACAAAAAACCGTGAATTGACACGTGTCGAAACCAACCAGATCCTCCTTCGGCTCGGAATTCCGCGTGATAAGCCGATCTTGCTGCAACTGGCGCGTTTCGAGTGGTCCAAAGATCCGATAGGTGTGGTCAAGGCGTATCGCTTGGTCAAGAAACATCACGATTGCCGGTTAGTCCTGGCGGGCTCAGGCGTGACGCACGATTCGGAAGGCGAAGCGGTATTGGCACAGGTGCTGGAGGCAGCCGGCAGCGATCCGGACATCCATGTCTTGCAGTTGCCTCCCGAAGCAGACCTGGAAATCAATGCGCTGCAACGAGCGGCCACGATTGTCTTTCAGAAGTCAATCAGGGAAGGCTTCAACGTCGCTGTTGCTGAAGCCATGTGGAAAGGAAGACCGGTGATCGGAAGCATAGCGGGTGGAATAGCCGCTCAAATCGTGGATGGAGTGACAGGACATACCGTGCATTCCGTTGAAGGGATGGCGTTCAGAACGCGACTTCTCCTCAATAACCCAAGCCTCATGCAACGCATGGGTGGCGCCGGGCGAGAGCATGTGAGGAGGAACTTTTTGGTGACCCGTCATTTGAGCGATTTCTTGACCCTCATGAAACTCTTCGAAAAGCGCTAATACGGAACGGGAGATCGTGATGACGGAAATCTGGTGGGAGCAAGTCCGTGAGCAATGTCCTCACCTGCAGAAGGTGGATCTGCTGGTCGGACTTCTTACGTTTAACCAGGCGGCCAATGTGGAAGCGGTCACCAGAGTGGTGCTTACGGGCTTGCAGAAGTCATTTCCAAATAGCTCACTCCTACTTGTGAATGTCGATGTCGGATCGCAGGATGGAACTCCGGAGATTATTAAACGAACCGTCGGAAGTCTTGTGCCTCTCGCCATGCTCCAACAGCCTGCAGACGACGGGCGCATGAATCCCTTTGCCGTCAATCGAATGTCTTACTCCGGCATGCCAGGTCGTGAGGCGGCGTTCCGCTGTTTGTTCGCGATGACGGAACGACTGCAGGCGACGGCGTGCGTGGTTATCGATGCGAATGTCCGATCAGTGGCCCCGGAATGGATCCCCTTGCTCGGCCAGGTGGTCTTAGAAAAAAGTGCAGACTACGTAGCGCCGATGTTCCGGCGCCCACGATATGAGGGGAGCCTCACCAATAGTCTTATTGCTCCGTTGACTCGGGCGCTCTATGGACAACGTGTTGCCTGCCAGACCGGTGGAGGTTATGGCTTTTCGCGAAGAATGGCGAGCCTCTATCTGCAAGAACGCGTCTGGGAAGGCGATGGAGCTCGTTTTGCGATAGACAGTTGGTTGACGACCGTCGCCGTGGCTGAAGGCTGTCAGATATGGCAAGCGTTTCTGGGGGCCAAGATCGAGGATGTGAAAGCAACCGGAGCGGATGTCGCGGGAGTGCTCGCGCAAGCAGTAGGGGCCACGTTCCACTGTATGGAACGCTACGAAGACCGTTGGGAAAGCCTCTCTGGTTCGACTGTCGTGCCGGAGGTGGGCCAGCCAATGCAAGGCGGCACTGAGTCGCATACCATTAAGGTCGAGCGGATGGTGAACGGGTTTCGACAGGGCTTGAGAGATCTGCTTCCAATCTGGGAAATCATTCTCGCACCCGACACTTTAGCCGGGATCCTTCCGCTGGGGTTGAGTCAGGAAGATGATTTCGAGTTTCCGCTGCCGCTTTGGGTTCAGACCGTGTACGACTTCGCCATCGCGTATCACGAGAAACTTATCCATCGGGAGCATCTGCTCAGGTCGTTGACACCACTGTATCTTGGGCGCACCGCATCACTGGTACTGGAAACCAAGGACGCCGGCCATGCCGAGGTGGAACGAACGATCGAACAGGGATGCCAGATCTTTGAGAGCATGAAAGCCTATCTGGTCGAGCGATGGAGGTTCCAATGAACGAAATGTGGCAGGAAGCAATGATCGAGGCATATCGGGAGATGATGAGACGGACCGCCCTGTTTTTTCCCAAATTGATGGCGCTGGTGACATTTCTGATGCTTGGTGTGGCCATAGGGTGGCTCGTAAAGCTTCTGTTGATGCGCATACTGAAGGCTGTTCGATTCGATGCGATGTGTGAGCGAATGGGGTTGACACCCACCTTGGGAAAGGCCGGTATGAAACAACCGGTTTCTCGCTTACTCGGGCGGGCCTCGTTTTGGGTCGTATTCCTGTTTTTTGCGTTTATGGGCGTTGATGCCCTAGACCTTCCGGCCACCGCCAATCTTATGAGCGCGATACTAGGATTCTTGCCTCACATCGTTGCCGCGATCCTGGTCGCACTCGTGGGAATTCTCCTGGGGAATTTCAGTAGCGAAGCGGTATTGATCGCGGCAGTCAATGCGCAAATTCAAGGGGCTCGTCTGATCGCGAACCTGGTCCGATGGGGAGTGGTGATCTTTACCACCGCAATGGTCCTGACACAACTTGGCATCGCAAAAGAGATTGTCATAGCTGCCTTCTCCATCATATTTGGCGGCATCGTCTTGGCGATGGCCCTCGCGCTAGGGTTGGGAGGACGACACATAGCCAAGGAGGCATTGGAGCGGCGGCTGCGGCGGGAGAAGACGGGCGACGAGTTCACACACATTTAAGGTCGCTTGGAAAGCACGGAACGAACCAGAAGCAGGGGGTGGCATGGCACATGGTCAGGGCAGACAACGGGTGGTTATCGAAGGCGTGCGGCCCGAAATTGACGGAGGAAGATTTCCGATCAAGCGGACCATAGGGGAGGACGTCATTGTTGAAGGGGATGCGTTCGCCGACGGCCATGACGTCATCACCATTCTGCTCCGCTATCGTCAGGAAGCGATTCAGAAATGGACCGAAGTGCCGATGGCATTTCTCGGAAACGACCGGTGGCGCTCCTCGTTTCAAGCAGTCGAATTGGGGCGATGGCGATACACCATCACGGCTTGGGTTGATCGCTTTGCGACTTGGCGCCGAGATTTAGTCAAGAAGATCGAGTCAGGGCAAGACATACAGCTGGAGTTGCTGATTGGTGCGACGCTCATCGAAGAAGCAGCGGAACGAGGGAACGCAAGAGATCGCCAATTGCTTATCAAGACAGGCAAAGATCTTCGCTCGAAGGCCATTCCCGATCAGGAGCGCATTCAGATGGCAGTAAGTGCGGACATCGAGACTATGATGGCCAAGTATCCTGATCGGGAACATGCCTCTACGTACGAGCGGGAATTGACTGTCGTCGTCGACCGTGAGAAAGCCCGTTTTAGTGCCTGGTATGAGATGTTCCCCCGTTCATGGAGTCTCACAGCCGGACGGCACGGCACCTTCAAAGACTGTGAAGCAAGCTTGCCATATATTGCGTCGATGGGATTTGACGTGCTCTATATTCCCCCTATTCATCCCATCGGAGAAACCCACCGAAAAGGTAAGAACAACGCGTTGAGCAGCAGTCCAGAGGACCCCGGCAGTCCATGGGCGATAGGCGCACAGGAAGGCGGGCACAAGGCAATTCATCCGGAATTGGGAACCGTACAGGACTTCCGGAGTCTCATCGAGCAGGCTCAACGGTGGGGCATTGAGGTTGCCATAGACATCGCCTTTCAATGCTCGCCTGACCATCCCTATGTCACAGAACATCGTGACTGGTTCCGGATCAGGCCGGACGGCACGGTGCAATATGCGGAAAACCCTCCCAAAATATATCAGGATATCTTCCCTCTGAACTTTGAGACCGATCAATGGCGAGAACTCTGGGAAGAATTGAAGAGCGTTATCGTCTATTGGATCGGAGAAGGGGTTCGGATCTTTCGAGTCGATAATCCGCATACGAAGCCGTTTGCCTTTTGGGAATGGCTCATCAGAGACGTGAAGCAAACCCATCCGGAAGTCATCTTTCTTGCTGAGGCCTTCACGAGGCCAAAGGTCATGGCGCGGCTGGCCAAACTTGGATTTAGCCAGTCGTACAACTACTTTCCATGGCGAAACACCAAATCCGAACTGGTGCAATATTTCACGGAGCTGACACGAAGCGAGTTGCGGGAATGTCTTCGGCCCAACCTTTGGCCCAACACGCCGGATATTCTGACCGAGCATCTGCAGCACGGGGGACGGCCAACCTTCATGGCTCGGCTGGTCCTGGCAGCGACGCTGGGGGCAAATTACGGGATCTATGGTCCCGCGTTTGAGCTCGGGGAGCATGTTCCGCGTGAACCGGGAAGCGAAGAATATATGAACTCCGAAAAATATGAGATCAAGCAGTGGAACCTGGAGAATCAGGGCAGCCTTCGTGAGTTTATCGGGATCGTGAACAGCATTAGACGAGAGAACCCGGCGTTGCAAAATGATTGGAGCCTACGTTTCCACCAGACGTCAAATGATCAATTGATCTGCTACAGCAAACGAACCAAGGATAATGCGAATGTCATTCTTATCGTCGTCAATCTCAGTCCTCATCACGTGCACTCGGGATTGCTGGAGCTGGACCTAGAGAGTTTGGCAGTCGATCCTAAAGCGCCGTTCCAGGTACAAGACCTTCTGGCACACACCTATTTTCTTTGGGAGGGACCGCGGAACTATGTGGAGATAGATCCTCAGTCGGTTCCAGCCCATATTTTTCGCATCCGAAGACGAACACATACGGAACGGGATTTTGACTATTACCTCTAAAGTGACCAGAGAAGCAGGAATGGTGTCATGCTGAGGGTCAAGGAAGATTGGCAGGGTCTGTTTGAAGGAGAGGGGGGCATAGCCGAGCTCAGTCAGGCTCTGCCAACAATACTACAGACACGTCGATGGTTTGGAGGAAAAGCCCTTCGCATTGCGAAGGTCGAGATCGCCGATTCCATCGTCATTCTGTCCCACCCGGCGGTCAGAATGCTGATTCTCCGTGTCATTTACGAATCTGCCGATATGGAAAGCTATACCCTTCCCCTAGGGGCGGCATTTGGGGAAGAAGCCGATCGTATCAGACGGGATTCTCCTCATGCCGTCCTCGCGCCGATTATGGTTCGAAAATGCGAACATGATGTTCCCGGCATATTGTACGATGCGCTCTGGAACCCGGATGTCGCGCTCTCGCTTCTTGACGCGATCGGTCAGAGCTCCCGCTTTCCCGGAACCGCCGGGTCAATCGCTGCTACCTCCACAAATACCTTCACTGAGCTCGTCCCATCGCGGATGGAACTGGAACCAGTCCTGATGAAGACAGAGCAGAGCAATACATCGATCGCATACAGCGGGCGTGTCATCTTGAAGCTCTATCGCCGAATAGCAGAGGGAGTGAACCCGGATCTCGAAATTGGCCGCGCTTTGACGTACAGACAGTTTCCCTATGTACCATGCATCGCCGGATACCTTGAATATCACGACAGGTTTCGCCGGAGCGCGCCGCTGGCAGTATTGCAGAAATTCGTCGCGAACGAAGGGGATGCTTGGAAAAGAGGTCTTGAAGAGTTTGAGCGATTTATTGACCGTCTCGAAACAGCACATCTGTGGAAGAGCCAGCCTCCTGCTTTTCCATCTCACCCGTTCGATCTGGCGCAAGCTCCCTATTCACCCCCACCTGGTCATCTTATCGGACCATTTTTAGAGTCTGTCAGACGACTGGGGAACCGAACCGCGCAACTGCATGTGGCGCTCAGCCAGATAGTGGATGATCCGGATTTTGCGCCGGAACCGCTGACACGTGACTCCCGACGAAGGCGATATCAAACTATGGTGGAGAATCTGACCGACACGCTGTCGCTGGTCAAAGAGCGTATGCAGTTACTGCCGGAGAATGGACAAGCCCTGGCTGAAATCTTGATCGCGCTGCAATCCGATCTCGATCAGATGTTCAGCGCGTTTGAGAATATTGAAACAGCGATTTCCCTGATTCGTTGCCAAGGAGATTATCATCTGGGACAAGTCCTCTGTGTAAAAGACGATTTTATGATTATTGATTTCGAGGGAGAACCGGCTCAGTCATTGGCCGAACGTCGAATGAAACAGCCTGCTTTCGTGGATGTTGCCGGAATGACTCGATCATTCCAGTACGTGCCCTTCGTCGTCTTGAAGGGTAAAGGCGCGCAATGGAGTCCGTGGGCGGCATTTTGGTCAGGATGGACCAGTGCTGCATTTCTGCAAGGCTATCTGGAGCTTGCAAGTGGCAGTTCATTCTGCCCCCGGAATAGCGAAAGCGCCCGAGTCCTGTTTGATGCGTATCTGATAAAAAAGGCGCTGTACGAATTGCGCTATGAACTCAATAACAGACCGGATTGGGTCGAAATTCCCCTTCATGGTCTCGTAAACATTATCCGTCCGGCTGACCAGCGGCAACAGCCATCATAGGTCCCGACCTCTCGAACGCGTGTAGGTGCTACGCAACAACCAAGGTATTGCCATGACAAAGATGCCAGGTAACCCGAAGACTGACAATCATGTGACGTTGCTCAGCATGGATGATGTGTACCTCTTCAATGAAGGGACGCACTTTCATCTCTACGATAAATTGGGGGCACATCTTATCCAGCATGGCGGAACTGCTGGAGTGCATTTCGCGCTATGGGCGCCAAACGCTCAAGAAGTGTCAGTCATAGGTACATTCAATGACTGGAAAAAAGGCAGGCACGTCCTGACTCCTGTGCGAGAATCTGGCGTGTGGGAAGGGTTTGTTCCGGATATTGGCAAGGGCATGCTCTATAAATTTCACATTGTGTCACGGACCGGCGGGTACGAGGTGGACAAAACAGACCCCTTCGCGATTTTCAACGAAACTCCTCCTAAGACGGCATCGATCGTATGGGATTTGGACTATGAGTGGCGCGACAGTCAGTGGATGGCCAACCGCCGGAAACACAATGCATTGAATGCTCCAATTTCCATCTATGAGATGCATCTGGGGTCGTGGAAACGAGTGCCGGAGGATGGAAACCGCTCTCTGACGTACCGCGAGTTGGCGACGACATTGCCGGAATACGTGAAGAGCATGGGCTTCACGCATGTGCAATTTCTGCCGATCATGGATCATCCTTTCTTTGGCTCGTGGGGATATCAAGTCACTGGTTACTTTGCGCCGACCGGGAATTACGGGACTCCACAGGAGTTCATGTATTTAATCGATGAACTCCATCGATATGGTATCGGAGTCATCCTCGATTGGGTGCCGTCTCATTTTCCCACGGACGGTCATGGGTTGAGTTTTTTCGACGGTACTCACCTTTACGAGCATGAGGACCCCCGCCAGGGATTCCATCCTGACTGGAACACCTGCATCTTCAATTACGGGCGCAACGAAGTGCGAAGTTTTCTTATCAGCAGTGCGCTGTTCTGGCTGGAAAAGTATCATGTCGACGGACTGCGTGTGGATGCGGTCGCGTCGATGCTCTATTTGGACTATTCACGAAAAGAGGGCCAGTGGATCGCGAATCGATATGGAGGCCGTGAAAATCTGGACGCCATCGAGTTTTTGCGCAGACTGAATGAGGAGATCTATCGGGCCTATCCCGACGTTCAGACTGTCGCTGAGGAATCAACCGCCTGGCCCATGGTGTCCAGGCCAACCTATGTCGGGGGATTGGGGTTTGGCCTCAAATGGGACATGGGTTGGATGCATGACACACTGGAGTACTTCAAGCAGGATACGCTTTTCAGAAAATACCATCACAACAAGCTTACCTTTCGCACGATGTATGCATTCTTCGAAAACTTTGTGTTGCCGCTGTCTCATGACGAAGTGGTCTACGGAAAAGCATCTCTGCTCGGAAGAATGCCCGGGAATGAATGGCAGCAATTCGCCAATCTCAGACTTCTCTTTGGATACATGTTTGGCCAGCCTGCGAAAAAGCTCTTGTTCATGGGTGGCGAATTTGGCCAACGCAGAGAATGGGGCCATGATACAGCGCTTGACTGGGAATTAACTCAATACGATCAGCATCGCAATATTCAACGCTGGGTTGCCGATTTGAACCATCTCTATCAGCGCGAGTCCGCACTTCATGCGCGTGATCTGAATTCGGGCGGGTTTGAATGGATCGATTGCAACGACGCCGAGTCCAGTGTGATCAGCTTCATTCGAAAAGATGGATCTTCTGACGACCTGATCCTCATTGTGTGCAACTTCACCCCAATCCCACGGAGGAATTATCGCCTTGGAGTTCCTTGCGGAGGCTCTTGGAGGGAACTCCTGAACAGCGATGCCACACAGTATGGAGGGAGCGGTTGGGGTAACTTTGGGGGCGTGACGGCGGTTCCCATTCCTTTGCATGGCCGGACTCATTCCGTCACATTGGCATTACCCCCATTATCCAGCCTATTTTTTAAACACGATTCCCGCTGACATTGCTCGAGATGAGGGTGGTTTGCCTTGCTCTTCTGTGAGCCAATTACGGAAGGGGCAACGAGAATGTCGGTTTACTGCAACGGGGACATGCGACCGGCTATTGATGGGGATAAAGGTTGTCGACGAATTTGGTGGAGGGCACCCGCTGCCTGACTTATTTCGGCCCACAATCCTGGTAAAACTGCTACAACACCGCAGGGAATCTACAGGGTAATTAAACTGTCATCCTTCAGACGTCAATGTCACGGACATGCTGGTATCCCGTAAGGGATTGCACAACTTTAATGGCATCCTCCATGTTGTGTTTGTCTCTTACGTCGAAGCATCTAACCTTTCGCTTCGCGAACTGAGCCTTATTGACTCTACTGACATGGTCACTGTCGTCAATAAGGGGTCCAGCTATAGAAAACACCTTTTTGTCGTCATCGACAATGGCAAGGTAGATTGGCGCCTGTTTCATAGAGTGTCGAGCATTTCTGAAGCGAGCGGTTAATATTCCCTCCCAAGGCTTCTTTAATAAGTAGATTTAGGAAGCTTTCCGTAGGCACACTATAAATTAAACTCTTTAAAACTAGTAGGGGAGTCATATGGATTCCTTTCCGCCAACTGTTCCGAATGACGATGCAGTCCACCTCATAGGAATGAAGGGTTACTGTAGGCGCCCATCAATCAGATAGGTGTGGAATGCAACTGAGGTAAGGCATTCTGGCGGAATTTATTTCGTCCCACAGGTCTTGTGAAATTGCTACAGCTAGAATCTTCCAAGCGTATGGCCTGAGGAATGCGCCGAATTTTCATGGACGGTTAGTCAGGGGTAAAGCTTGTTAATCACCAGACAGAGACACCAATAGAGACTTCAGCGAGCAAAGACGTATTGCTGTTCTTCTCGCATCTCAAGAGGGGATATCCATGATGTGATGTGGAACAACGCTTGCGAATTCAGGGATTCCATTCTGCATGTCCCACACATGAAGATGGTGTTCATAGTCTATATCCCACCTAATGGCTTTATCAGTGCCTCTCCGAACAGTACAACTTGCGCCGCCGCTGTCCCTTCGCAAGGCATGGGATTTCTGCAAATTGCGTCTGAGTAGGACATCTAAAATAGTACTCATTAATTTCTGGGTTTTACCTGTACTCGAAAGCACGCCAGAGTCTCGCACTGAAGTAAGAAATTCGTTTCCTATCCTAAACGGTGGCGTATCCTCCATGGTGGCCTTTAAACCTGCGCTAATCGATTCCTTCACCCAAGCGATTCTAATCGATCGTGCGACGCTTTCCTGATCAAAGGCGGTTGATATCAGTTCACATTCATCAAGTGCGCAAACCAAGGAGAGGTGGTCATCGCAGATGATGATGCTTTCCTTCAGAGAAAGTGGGGTATTTACATGGGTTGTTGCTGAAGTAAATTCGATCAAATCTATGTCTGCATGAACAGCGGCCTCGGAGACATTGTTTGGCCGAGTTGCCACCGCGAGGACATGATTCGAGCGGTTACGATCCAAATGTCTTAGATGTATTGAGAGAATAACTAATAATCTTGTTAGTTCATCGTGGAAAGGGTCGTTCGTCCCTGCTGAGTGAATCGGAGGTGTGCATTGAAACTTAGTCCATGACGCATCTTGTATTCCCGTCTCGGCTTCCAATGCCATTGATTTGGTTAAAATAAATGTCACCACACTTGCTATATCGTTTATGGAATATTCCCGAATTCCAAAACTCTGGAATGATTTACTTAGATCCTCACGATTCGGATAGGAATTTGATGCAGCAAGAACCTCGTGTGAGCGTAATGAAATGCAGAGAGCTACCCAGTTAGCATTTAGAATGCTGCTCCACTCCAAGAGCTTACGTAGATACTCTTCGAAGGAATTGCGACCCAAGAGAGGATCAGGCACGGCGAGCACGCCTGGATGCAACGTCACTCTAGGCATTCTTGCGGTCAATCCCGAGTCGCTTAGCCATTGCCGCGCGTAATATTTGCTCAGCTTCTCGAGGTGATTCGTCGAAGAAGCCGTGTGGCCAGTCATCAATGGCGCCGTACCTGTTGATACGAAGCTCACGATACTTCGACCGTCCCTCCTCGTTCTCAACAAAATAGACACGCATGAGGTTAGAGAGTTTGTCATCAGTGTCCACGGCGGCGCGGTATCTGAGCCTATTAATTAAATACTCGCTATGTGTTTCAACAATGCACTGTTTCTGAAGTAACGCCATAGATAGCATGAAGTCCGCTAATAATGACTGGACCTTTGGATTGAGGTGAATTTCAGGTTGTTCAAAGACTAGAACCGATCCGCTGTCTGCCAAGAGTGACATGACAAGAATGGGGAGGACTTGACTAACACCTACACCCACATGAGAAAGGTTGTGAAGATCTTGGGCTCCTCCTGTCGCTACCTGAAGTTCATGGCCGAATATCCCTCGATCCCGGGTTCGAAACTGAGTTACGACGGTCAGATAGCTTAACCAGTCCTGGATAGCGTCTTTGAGAGCAGCAATCTTTGGTTCCATTGCTGTCCCGGGTTTTTTGAAGCAAGAGGATGGGATGTAGCGAATAGGCGAGTTCTTGTAAAGATCAAGTACTGCCGCCGTGTGTTGTCCTTTCAATCCTACATCACTTGGGTCGGTAACACCTTCCATGGGATACACTGCTTTGGGCTCATCTCTAAGAGGTCCCAAATACTTGAATGCCTCTGAAAAGAGCATTCTGATCTGATGGTGTATTCCTGAAAGTTCCTCGCCAAGTGGGAAGGAAGTGAGAGTTCTATTCGCGGATGAATTGCCTTTCGAAAGCTGTATCAATTCCTCTTCGTGTGGTTCGACCAAGGCTCTAAATCGTCTCTGTCCAAAGTAGGAAATAGATTTGAGGAGATTGCTAGGTGTGAGTTCCTGATGAAGCTCCTGTAGTGAAGCCTCTAATCGCCTTGATCGGACTTCGGTCAAATCAGGAACTTTGAGCTGTGCTCCGCTATTTAGAATGTCTCTCAACTTCTCGAGAAATGGGATTGAGAGATATGGAGCATCATCTTCGTCGAAGGTCGCTGGTTCTTCTGATGAAAAGTTATTGACGATTTGCTTCGCATACTCTTCGACGCTGTCGTAAGCCATGGATAGGGATGTTGGTAAAAAATGTGAAAGATGTGCTCCAACAGCCTTGCTCCTTATTGGAAGTCTGAACCCAAATCGGCGAGATTTAAAGGACTTGGGCTCAACAACCTCGTATGCCAAAGCTATGAGTTCATTAGGAGGTACAGACTTAGAGTTCAGACCGAGTTCCTTTATGCGGTCTTCAATTGGCTTGTTAAGTCTTCTAAGTACAACGCTATTTGCTTCAGGAGCATCGGCTATTCGAGCGGACATCCTGCAGTATGTCAAGAGTGGTTGCAGTTGAAGTATCTCCTTTGACTCATCCTTTGCTTCAGCGGAGAAAGCAAAGTCACAGTCAACGGTTGCGCCTGACAGTTCTGGCCGGCGAAGAATTCGTCTACCCTTGACGATCTCTCCCCTCCCCGTTACCCGTTGCTCAGTAAACTCTAAGGTGAACCCGATGGATATATCTTTCTTCCCACTATTGCTTGATGCAAGATCCTCAAAGGTCCCCAACCTAGTAATGTGACCATTCAGCACGATCGGTTTGGAGAATACTTGATTGTCGATTGTCTGTGTGACGAGAAGCATTGACTGAATAAATGTACTCTTGCCAGAGCTATTTGCCCCGGCGAATACCGTCAAAGGAAGAAAGCTAAGTTCTGTTGGGTCATACACTGATTTGAAATTGTGCAGACGCCATTTTTGGATCATCAAAAGCCTCGGGAGTTAAATGCTTTTGCCGTCAAGGATCGTGATAACACGTGGCTACGCTACCATACCAAAAGAGAGTGGGTAGGTCCACGGATTGGATTGCCTGGAAAGGCATGCCGATCGAAATGCTTCGCACATGGGACGTTTAAAAGGCTCGTGCGAGGGTTGCGAATTAATTGAAGCAGCTAAGATTTGGTGAGAAATTGAATTGTGTCTTAACGGAACCAGGTCGGATTGGTTCAGTCTTTGCCCATGTCTTGTCTTACGATATATCCACGGTGGAGTCGGGCTTGGATCGATCCATAAGCCTTTTTTGGCATCACGTGCCTCTTGTTCCAGTCTTTGTAACTCCGAGTTTGCCGGGGAATATTTGCGATACCACCAGCACCACCCTTCCTTAACTAGTTTGTGATTGATATTCGTCCCATCGGTCAACATTACGTCGGCAAGAGTGCGTCCGTATCTGTCGACACCATACCTATCTAGAGTCACATCTTTACCGTAGATGAGTGTCGCGGCAGCCTGCTTTGCTTTCTTACCGTAGGCTTGTCCTCTCTCGGGACAATCAATCCCGATCAGGCGAATGCGCACGATACGGCGATCTTGTAGGACTTCGATTGTGTCACCGTCAATAATGCTCACCACTTTTGCCGAATTGTTTGCAGTAACAGAAGAGATAGCAAGTGTAGGCAGCAGGAAGGGGCAGGCGAGGAATAGGGATTTTAGGAAATTTAAAAACATTCAATAGTCCTGTAACTACTTGATAGTGCTAATGAATGATTGTGTTGTCGGAAAATGCACGTATTTGTCACCTCAAGAGGGTTATTGAAAAAGCTGAATCTCACAAGATAGGCTGCGCCGACAATCGGCAAAGTTACTTACCTAGTAGGTCTTTTGTATGGGGATACGCCAGTGGCTTGTTGACCATCTCAATAAACCAAGAACCAACGTTGTTGCATCAATTCTAGAATTCCCAGCGATCGACATTGATGGAATGACTAAGAGACTGAATCTGAAAAGACTTGCAAAGGAAAAGGGAGAGCAGGGTATTCCCAGGCCGGATAATGAGACTTTCGATGCGACAGAACATTCCATTATCAGTGAGATTGAGACAGAGGGAAAAATACAATTTAACAAGTACCTTGAGCACCAAAAAACTTACGCTGAGAGGGCTGGAGATGCGAGTGCAAGTGGTCTCCTCATCAAGATTAGCTCTGCAGCCGGGGACGCCATAACAAATTTCGAGCGTAAGACCCATGTCGGTACTGGGGATCTTTACGCGAGTAAGCGCGATGTTATGCAATCGGACGCTGAGCTCACGACGTTCAAAAATCTTCATGCACTGACTCGCCCTCCTCACGATTTGGGATCACGTACCTACAAGATCGGGATTCTCATACTTATCCTGGCAATCGAGTCAGTTCTCAATGGCTTCTTTCTAGCGAAAGGGCATGAGTTCGGTCTAATTGGTGGAGTTTCTCAGGCTCTAATCATTGCAGGGATCAATGTATTCGGAGGAGCAGCCGTTGGAAGATTAGTCTTACCATGGCTCAATCATCGCAACTTGAATGCGCGAGCCGTGGCTACAGTCGCAACACTTGGCTACCTGTTTATTGATGTTGGGTTTAATCTAGCGGTTGCCCACTATAGAAATGCCGTTGCCACGGATCCCTTTGAGGCCTCCGCAGTAGCCTACCGTTCTCTCCTCGCAGACCCATTAGGGCTGAATGACTTGCAGTCCTGGCTCTTGTTCTTGGTCGGATTCTTATTTTCAAACGTGGCACTCTACGATGGTTTTCGTATGGATGATCCGTACCCCGGATATGGCCGACGTATGAGGCAAAACCTTCAAGCTTTGGACGATTACAACGATCTCAAGGAGCAGTTGCTTGGTGAGTTAGATGAGATAAAGACGTCGGCCGAAGAAGAAATTGACGAAACCGTTCGAGATATTGGAACGAAGCAAGGAGAATTTGACTATATCGTCCGAAAAAGTCAGGCGTTACGGACGAATATGCTTCAACATTTCATGCATCTTGGACTGGCCGGGAATACATTGCTGAGATTTTATCGCGAAGAGAACATGCGACATCGTCCTGCACATTCGCCTTCACCTGCTCGATTTAATCAACAATGGAAATACGAGCCACCCCCTCTAGCCGGCGAAGATGTGTCACCAGCAGATCCGGAGGTTTCCAGAAGTGTGAGTGTGCAGGCTTTGGAGGAGGCTAAGAAGCAGAGGGAAGCGTTACACAACAACTATCGTAAAGCGTGTGACGAGTATAAGCGCATTGATGACCTGGTGGAGCCTTCGACAGTGCTATGAGGCGCCACTCGAAACGTAGCACCCGGCAGGATAAGAACCGGTTGTTGGGATGGGTCTATGGTGGGATAGGAGTTGTCATCATCTGCGGAATCATCACCGCCGCCGTGCTCCTAAATCTTCACAGGAAGGAAACGGACCCCGTCACAGGCTGTCCGAAGGACGGTTACGAAAGCATTACATCTGTTCTTGTTGACCTTACAGACCCAATCAACCCCGTTCAGGAGGCTGCGCTTCAAAATGCGCTTCTCAAAGTGCGTGATGAAGTTCCAAAGTATGGCCGACTTGAAATCTATCCCTTGAAACCCACCATAACTACAGCAATAGAGCCGCTGTTCTTCGGGTGCAGCCCTGGCAGTGGACGTGACGAAGATAACGGGTTTTATGGGAACCCTGAGCTAGCAAATCGCCGTTGGAAGCGGATGTTCGCGGACAAAGTTGATGCGGTAATTAACGAACTGCAGAAACTCCCACCGCAGCAGAATTCGCCACTTCTTGAGGGCCTGCAATCTGTGGCTGTCACCTCATTGGGATCGCCTCTCGCCGCAAATGCCTCCACAAAACGGATTCTTCTTCTTTCTGACATGATTCATCACACTCCAGAATTATCGATGTACAAAGGGGCTCCTGACTTTGTGCAGTTTAAGAGCACGCAGTACTACCCAAGAATTAAGCCGACCTTGCGTGGTGCTCAAGTCGATGTCTTCCTTATTGTTCGCGACACGCAAAAGCATGTGCAGCAGCCTCCTTTGTATAAGTTTTGGGTCGAATTTATGAACGCGAGCGGAGGGTTTCTTCAAAACTGGGAACCGCTCCAATAGGTATTGACAATAATGGATACACCGGCTGGCAAACGTAGATATCTCAATCCCCTTGGGGATGCGCAAGACCAGTACCTGTTTTTTGGCCTTTTCATTGTGGGGGCTGTCGGGATATGGATTTTGAAATGGAGCGGCTACAGTCAGCTAATTGTAACACTCTTTCCCGTCTCCCTGATGCTCATCTACTGCATAATTGCACTAGCTACCAAGCAGTACAGAATTAGGGAAGATCGAGCAGGTGACAATGTTTATTATCTCGGCTTTCTCTTTACATTAGTCTCGCTGGCGTTTGCCCTCCACGACTATCGACTTGATGGGTCTGGTGTCGAGTACATCCTTAAAGACTTTGGAATCGCAATCTTCACGACTATTTTCGGCCTTGCTGGGCGGGTGTTCTTCAGTCAGATGCGCGAGGATCCAGTGGAGTATGAGCGAGAAGCGCGCTATGCCTTGTCGGAAGCAAGCAGTGCGATGCGCACACAGCTCGGTGATATTTCAACGGATGTTTCGAGCTTTAAGCGCAAACTCGTTCAGATAGTGGAAGAAGGTGTGGTGGATATTACAAATAGCGCGAATGCAGCCATGACAGAAACCGTCGAGAAGCACTCAGCTGCGAGCATCGAAATAGTCAAGTCTGTCAGGGAAACATTTCAAACATTTGTAGACCATTCGACTGAACTCAACGACGCTGCCGCTAAAAATGTCAAAGCCCTACAATCGCTATTCAAACGCATAGAAAAAATCGAAGCTCCTTCCGATATGGTGGTTGCGAAATTCGATTCCGTCTTAGCAAAGTTTGAAGAGGTCGCGGCTGAAGCATTGAAAAGCAGTCGGACTGAAGCTGGCCAGGTGTCACGGCTACGCGATTCTATAGATGCGGTGGTCGGGGCAGCGGAAACCATCAAAAAATCATCAGAGCTATACGAGACGGCTATGTCTCAAAGAATTGATAAGCTTAAGACGGCCATAGAGGTGCTGGTGGAAACCGTCGCATCAATTCAGGTTTCTTCGCTCGGACTAACAAAGGGCCTCGAAGAACACCAGACCGTTATGTCTCAGAGTCGCTCGCTCATCGAAGATGATCTAAGAGTTGTGCGCAAACATCGGGATTCAATCACCCAGATCGAAGGTGAAAGTAGACAGTCGCTCCAGCAGCTGGAAGCATCGCTAGTATCTCTCTGCAAGACCCTTGTGGAGCAGCTAGGTGGAAAATAGAACCCGGAGAGTATTCACTCAGGATAGTGCTCATCGTCGTGGTCTAGTCCTGGGCCTAACAATGGCCGAAATTATGGTGCTCACTTTGTTCATTCTGTTGCTCATCGTTGCGGTAGCCCTGGAGCGACACAGAAAGGAACTCGAACGAAACGCAGACACCATTAACAAGCAGCGTCAGGAGATCAAGAATCTTCTAGTCTTCCAAAAGGTGGTTACTGACAACCCGAATGGTGTTGTCGTCAAAGATATCGTGCAACAACTCTCGCGCCAGAAGGAAGACATCGCTCGCCTTGAGGCCGAGGCGCAACAACGTTCACCAACGGAATCCAGCGTCAGAGCGTTTGAGACACTTGTCTCGGCTCTGACCAAAGAATCAAATGGTAAGGCAACGGATCAACAGATCAGGGACAAAATCAAAGAGACATCAGCAGTGATGAAAGAAAGTGAAACTCTGAAAGGACAGATCGCTCAACTCAGAAGTCAAATTAAAGCATCTGGACGAGGAAACGAATTTCCGAGTTGCTGGGTTACTACTCCAGAAGGAAAGATCGAAAGTATATTTGAGTTGCTTATGAGCGAGACCGGCATACGGATTATTGAACGACCGCTCCCTCACCGAGCTGAAGACAAGGCGAAACTTCCCTTGTCGGCGATTCGGTACAATACCGAGTATCCACGTTATGAATTTGAAGCCTTGATGCGACCGCTTTATGAGTGGAGCGTAGCCCATGAATGCCGTTTTTACGTAATCACGGCATCATCCGAACTTAGTGCCCCCATTTCTCTTGTGAACGCCATAAATGGATACTTTTATCCCGATGGAAAGATTCACCTGCGCACAGGTGCCTGATGGAGACTCTCGAATTTGCCATCCTTGAGCTGCGCGTCCGCGCTCTGTATCACATTGCACGTTTAAAGGGATTAAAGACTACTGCTGGTTCCATACGATTGCTTGCATCTGAGTTGTCTGATTCCGAGATCATGTCGATAATACAGAGAAAGAATGCGAAATGGTGGAATCTCTATTACTGGGGATGATGAGTTTCAAATAGTAGAGTCGCACTTGTGGCAGGATTATGATTGTGATTCCTCTAGACTCCTTCTGTAAAGTGTCATAGGATATTACTACTACATAACATCTCGCTCGCACTGGACGCACAGAAGACAGAACATCTCTTCTCTCCCCCGGATGCCACCGAGAGTGCAAGGGCACCTCGATGGCAAAAATTCAAGGACATCGCAAGACATCCGTTAGCCGCCTGAAAGACTTAGAGTCTGACAGGCATGCTTTCTTCTTATCCCAAAAACTTGCCAGTCATCCGTCTGCTATTCGTGAGGTCGATGCGCCCTTAGTGCGTCGAAGCAGCCCCCATCTGGCATTGGTCAAACTTCTCGCCGAAATTGCAGTCGCGTCCTACCTAGAGAAGTCAAATCCTTCAAGTGCAGCCAACAACCAACTAGAGGTCAAAAATGGAGATTGATTGGCCTGAGGGTCCACCTACTGAAGTAGATCTTCCGGCGGGCACTTACGTCGCGTCTTACAAGGGTTATGCTCATCGGAACATGTTCCGACAGTCAAAGATCCAACTGAATTTCAAGATTGTTGCGCCCTCTGAGTCAGCTGGTATCGAGGTATCGCTTTTCGCCACCTTTCCCTTACAAGGCAAACCTCCCCATCGGTCAAAGTATTTTGAACTTTGGAGTAAGGCCAATGGTAGGCCTCCGATACGTGGGCAACGCATGTCAGCAGGCATCTTCGAGGGTTATTGGAATGTCCGTATCGAGTGGAGCAAACCCAGGAATGGAGGGCCAGGAATGCCGATCATTGTTGAACTTATTAGTCGAGAGGCTGGAGGACCACGTCGATGATTTCAAGCTTCGTGCTTCCTGACTCTGATGATATGCCATTTTCTCATGGCAATCAGCAACTTATCCCACCGAAACCTAGGGCGGGTAGGGTTAGGAAAGTTTTAGGGAGGGAAAGAAAGAGGAATAGAAATGGAATGCGAGGGAATAAGCGAAGGTTCAATCGATGTTACCAGCGTTCGCGGATCAACCAAAAACCCGCGACGGCCCTACGTGGGGCAATAACTCACGTCCAGGTGACCCCCTACGATCTTCGCGATCGTCGGGGGTCTCTTCGGTCCAACGAATCGGGCAGCATCTGGCTTTTGCCTCAAAATATTTGTGCGCAACCAGTTCAAGAATCATTGATTCTTGTTGATGCGGAATCTCGGGGTCCCGTGTTTCTCGTAGACATTCGTCACCCTTTCAATCTGAATTCGACGGAGGAAAGATGGCAGGACAAGCCGGACGAAGTGGCCCAATAGGAAATCTGAATGCAGCCAGACACCCGTGGCGCAGCTTCTGGCGTCGTCGCGCACTACGCCCAAGCGAGAAGTGGATACTGCCGACCCTTGAGCGATACAGCGGTGGTCTTGCCTCAGACAAACCAAACCTGAGCGAAGCTGAAGCACGAATAATCGAAATAGCTCAGACAGCTCGAGGCGCGACGATGTTAATTTTGGCCGAGTGTGCGCGGTCAGGATTCATAGTTAAAGAAGACGGCTCCTGGAATCTCGCGCCAGGAGCACGAGAATTGGGTCGGTTTCTGGCTATCGAACGGCAGGCCCTTCAGACTCTTGGGTTAGACCGTCGAGCTAAACCGACAGGTCGGTCCCTCGCCGAACTCCTGACCGCCCCAACCAAGGAGTCAGCATGATTGGCGCACCGAGCAGAATTGCAGCCTGTGCTGGACAGGTGTCGCCGATGCAATTCTTCTCACTACTTTCTTGGCTGGATGGTAGGCCACTTCTCGATGTGATGGAGACGTACCGTCAGCAAATCCTAACTGAGGCACTGTTCTCCGTTCGACCAGATGGACGGCCGCAGTTCAAACGAATCCTTACTGGCCGTGCGAAGAAGAATGGCAAGACGGCAGATGCTGTGATGGCGGCTCTGTACAAGTTGTTGGTTTGGGTGCCAGCCGGAAATGCTGGAAATCAGTGCTTTTTCGTAGCTTCGGATCTTGGACAAGCCAATGATGACCTGGATTTGGCTAAGAAAATAATTCGCTGTAATCCAATTCTCGAATCCGAATTGAATGTGATGAGAAACATTGTCGAGCGTCGGGACGGCAAAGGATTCCTGCAAATTCTTCCAGCCGGTGATGCGCCAGGGCTGCATGGCAAAACCTATCTTTTCCTAGTAGTTGATGAACTCCACACCCAGAGCGACTATCGACTGCTAGAAGCGTTGGAACTGGATCGTACTCGACCCGATGCCGTGCAATGGTTCGCAAGCTATGCGGCGATTTCGACACAATCGGGAATACCCATCAATGACATGCTTCGCCAATACCACAAAGGGACCGATCCTCGACTATTTGTCAGTTGGTTCTCTGGATCTATCGAAGAGGCAAACCCGTCCCTAAATGGCCCCTTGGGTCCCACCTTGCCTGACATTGAAGACGCCCAAAGGTCCCTGCCCTCATGGATCTTCCGCCGCCTGTATTTGAATCTTCCAGGACAGCCTGACGGTGCGGCCTTTGATGCGGGAGGAATTGATGCGGCGGTAATCCCAGGACGTATTGTGTTGCCACCTCAACTGGGTATCAAGTACATGGCCTTTGCTGATTTGAGCGGTGGCGGAGCCGACGACGCAACACTGGCCATTGCTCATGCGCAGGACGGACGGGCCATTCTTGACTTGCTCATCGACCAAGGACCACGAACCAATGGCACTTTCTCGCCGGAGAATGCCGTCACACTGTTCTCATCGGTGCTCAAACAATACGGCTGTACCGTGGTGATCGGGGACCGATACGCAGCCCAGTGGCCCATTCAAGCGTTTGCGAAGTGCGGAATTCAGTACCGCCCTGCGCAACAGACCCGTAGCCAGCTCTATGCCAATTTGGAACCCTTGCTGAATAGTGGACGGATCGAACTCCTCGACCAGTCCAAGTTGATCGGACAACTGATCGGACTCGTGCGCAAGGGGGAGAAGATCGACCATTCTATTGGTCAACACGACGACTGGGCGAACGCGGCAACCGGCGTACTGGTTTCCGCCGCGACGTTACCGAAGACAGTTTCGAAAGAATCCATCGAGGGCTGGATAGAATCATGCTCAAGATTGTCTAAGTCCCGATGGCGACCAGGCGATTGATGCCCTGTAAGAAAGGAGAGCTGACCATGGCCACATCGACTGCTACAACGGCTGAGGAAATCGAGCGACAACTCAAGGCATTGACCGAGCAACGACCAAAACTTGAGGCGCAGTTAGGTGCCGCTCGGCAAGCACTGACGTCGGAAGAGGATCGGCACCAAACGCTGCTTGCGGCTGCTTTGATTGACGGAACTACAGAAACAAACACCACCGTAAACGACGCGGAGGATGCGGTCTCAGTGGCGCATAGAAAGGTTCGCACGCTTGTCCGCTCCTTGGAGACACTGGATCGTGAGCTCGTACGACTCGAAAGAGAGTTCGTCAGGGCAAAGCAGGTTCTGGCGCGGGCAGCGTTGCATCAAGAGGCTCGGCGACACCAAGAGCTAGGTCGCGAGCTTGACCGACGGCTGGCTGAGGTGGGTGAGATTCTCTCTCAGTGGATGGACTCGGCGATCCGTTGTTACCAGTGTCAGGCCGATGCAGGACGCTCTCCGGGACGAACCCCCAAATCTCGCTTTCGTGAGGCCTGGCTGTCCTTTGGAAGCAAGTATGGACGGCCTGTGCTCGACGGCCCACTGATTCCAGGGGGATTCGAATGTCAGAGTTACTCAGCGCCAAGACCCGACCCTCAGACGGTAGTCTCCGCGCCGAATGTGAGTGACGTAACGCATGGGAGGGGGCAATGAACATCTTACAGGACCTACGAGTGGATGAGGTGAGCCTTGTGAGCGAGGGGGCAAACAAGGGGGCACGAATCATTATCGTGAAGCGCAACGAAGAATCCGACAGTCCTATGGCACCCGCGGACATCTTCACAAGAGACGAGTTGTTCGCATCCTTATGCGCAGTATTGAAGACGGAATACCCAAAACTGAATTTGCCCCAAGCCGTCGCGACCATGGCTAAGGAGTATCCCGATGAACTTCAGGCTTGGCGCGAGTGCCATAGAACGGCTCCTTTCGACAGAAGTGAGGTCCGCCTTAGGAATGTCGGGACATCGAGTCATAGTGCAATTGAAGAGTTCGAGCAGCGCGCTCAAAGTCTTGTGGCTCAGGGCGAAGTAGAAAATCTAGTAGATGCAGTTTGTCTAATCGCGCATAACGATCCGGACTTTTACGAAGTTTATGTTCAGGAAGTGCGGGGCGGTCAGACCCCATACCCCTAACACCTATCTACGCTCTTGACGGATAAGGAGAAACTTGTGACGGTCATGGCGCATTGGCTGCCCGGGAGTATGAACAATTTCCGGAAAGGATCGCCCCATGAATTTACACACGCGAGTGAGCGGCAACAGGAATATCAAAGTTCGAGGACTGAGCCTTCGCCATCTTACCGAGCGCGATACAGAACGAGTTGAAGAGGCTATGAACTGTAATGATACAGAGACCATGTTGGCCGTCGTCGACGATCTTATTAGCAAAGCAGTTCGGCGCGCGACGACACGATTCAAGAAACCAATATAGGATTGGTTCTTTATTGCAATTCAATTGAATCATCGGTTGTTGTTTTTGGAAGAAAGGGAACTAAATGGGTAACTGCCGAACCGCTCGCTGGCTGACATCTAAGGTCAAAATACTGTCTTGCCTGCTTCTGATCTATGGGACATTAATGCTAGGTGGCTGCATAAACATTACCACTCGGATACAACCTGAGAACAAAGACATACCAGCGAAAAAGGAAGGCAGTGACTGTGTTCCGATTATTCTCGGATTTGGAGCGGGGACTGCCGACATTGATGCCGCAATGATTAAAGAGTACGAAGAAAACGCGAAGGGGATGGATGGGGATGTCGTGCGGACAGTGCGGACTCCCTACATTACGAGGGTTAGGCGCATAGAGATTCAAGAGATCATGTTTCTGTCGTTCGGGGCACGTTGTGTAAATGTGATTGGCGATTGAGGTGAAACTATGACACGAGTTGCCTTGTACGCGCGCTATTCATCGGAAGGTCAGCGTGAGGCATCCATCGAGGACCAGTTTCGCAACTGCGAACAGTATTCGCAGCGGGAAAACCAATGGACTGTGATCTATCGCTATTTCGACAAGGCCATTTCAGGGGCTACGCACCATCGTGAGAGCTATCAACAGATGCTGAAGGACGCCCAGGCAGCTTGTTTTGATGTCCTCCTCGTTGACGACTTATCTCGGCTGTCCCGTGACCAGGTTGAGACGGAAATGGTTCGACGACGCCTGGTTTACTGGGGCATACGACTGATTGGCGTTAGCGATGGCATCGATACGGCAAAAAGAGGCCATAAGGTAATCGCCAACTTCAAAGGGATGATGAACGAGGTATTTCTCGACGATCTTCGAGACAAGACTCGCCGAGGAATGGTCGGACAGGTACTCAAAGGGTACCATGGTGGAGGGCGCATATTTGGCTATCGGCTTGTCCCACAATTACACCCTACCCAGCGAGACCCCTATGGTCAACCGATCCGCGTAGGCACACGGCTTGAGATTGACGAGGCCCAGGCCCGCTGGGTGAAATGGATTTTCGAACAGTACGCAGACGGTATGTCCCCAGTGAAAATAGTTGAGGAACTAAACCGTCGGAACGTACCCCCTCCTGGCATTGCATACCGTCGCAGATCAACCAGGTCTCCCTCATGGTGTGCTAGTGCCCTTTACGGCAATGTGAAGTACGGCCTTGGGATGCTAAACAATCGTTTGTATAAAGGAGAAATGGTCTGGGGCAGGTCCCGTTGGGAAAAGGATCCAGACACTAAGAAAAAGCGCCGATTTCTCTGTGACGAAAGAGATTGGATCAAGCACAAAGACGAAAATTTGAGAATTGTAGACGACCAGCTATGGGAATGCGTAAAGCAACGGCAGGAATCCGTACATGATGCGAGTCTAGCTATTCGCGAAAAACTCCATGCAAATGCACGCACAGGCCGTGGACCCAAATACCTGTTCTCCGGTCTCCTGACTTGTGGCCAATGCGGCTATAGGTTTGTAATAATTGATCCGAGCCGGTATGGGTGCTCCGGATGGAAGTATCGTGGTCTTTCAGTCTGCACCAATACCATCATGGCCTCGCGCAAACTTATCGAAAAGATCCTGTTGGAATCGATCAAGCACGATCTCTTTACCCCAGAGCGAATTGCCGTATTTACGCGAGAGGCCAGTATGCTCTTGGCAAAGCGACAGCACGAGCAGAATTTAGTGCAGAATCGTCAACCGGTGCGTCTTTCCCAGGTAGAGCAGGAAATCGAAAATCTACTAGCAGCTATAAAGGCAGGAATAGTTACACCGAGGACGAAGCATGAACTAGAAAAAGCTGAGGCCGAAAGGGAAGTGCTGATAAGGGCCAGCGAACTAGGGCGTCAGAGATCGGAGGAAATAGCATCCTTCCTGCCTAACGCGGTCGATCGATTCAAGACCCTTTTGGATGACCTTGCGGGTGCTTTGCAGGTGCATGTCGACAGGGCTCGGGGAATCCTTCGAGTGCTGCTTGGCGAAAAGATACTCCTGCATCCGACGTCAAACGGGGTAGAGCGGTTTTTGACTGCTGAAATCAGCGGGAATTACGCGGGGTTAGTGCGTTTGGCAACTGGAAAAAATAAGTTTGGTGGAGGGCAGGGGAGTTGAACCCCCGACCCCTACGTTGCGAACGTAGTGCTCTCCCAACTGAGCTAGCCCCCCACACGAGATGACGGACAGGAGATGCGAGCATGGAACCCGCAAGGTTGGCTACGCATTATTGCGCAGGCGCTGATTGCGGTAAGGAGAACGGGGAGGAGTCAGGCTCGCATCTCCTTGCCCGCGCATTATACACAAGCCGACCGCCGGCTGCTACGGGGGAATGATAGAGACTTGCCGGCGCAGGGCGGGCCGGAGTGAGTCATCCGGCGGCCATCACCGGCGGTGCCCGTGTTTTCTGTATACCACCTGGACTCGGTCAAGAAAGTCATCGAGCCTGTCGGTCTGTTGTGTGATGGCGGGACGGTCTTCGCGAATCGCCGCTTGTTCGAGCACCTCTCCGATCTCGCTGATCGTGTTAAACCCATATCCGCCGCCATCGCCCTTCATGCGATGACCCAGCAGGCGTACGGTTTTGAAATCGCTTTCGTCAAGGGCGGTGCGAAGCGTGCCCACATCGCGGCGTCTGTTCCTCATGAAGACCGGGACGATCTCTTCCAAATCGGGATCAATCGTCACGGTAATGAAGTCGGGGTCGGACTGTTGAGCAGGCTGTGTCATGATCGAAGCCCCTGGCAGGCCTGAAGAACCTCAAGAAGTGTCTGCTTCCGGACCGGTTTGGTCATGTGGGCGTTGCAACCAGACTGAAGAATCCGCTCGCCCTCCTCTTTGAGAGCCAGGGCCGTCAATGCGACGATTTGAGTGGGGGGCAGATCATGGTCCGCTTCCCAGGCACGAATCGTCCTGGTGGCTTCGTATCCGTCCATCACGGGCATTTGCATATCCATGAGGATCAAGTCATAGCGCCCGCTCTTGAACTTGTCGACGCCGGCTGCGCCGTCGTCCGCGATGTCCATGCGGTACGGTGTGTGCTTGAGATACGAGCGAATCAGGAATTGGTTGTCGGGGGAATCTTCCACCAGCAGGATGTGCAGGGGGCGCGTTGAATTGGGCAACGCCGCGACCTGCGGAGGAGCCGAACGGGCCGCCGTCGGATTCTTTTTTCGATCGAGGGCGATGCTGATGGTCTGCAACAAATCGGAGCGCCGGATGGGTTTGACCATATATCCACCCAGGCCCATGTCATAGGTCCGTGCAATGTCATCGGCCCATTGATGAGAGGCGAGCATGACGATGGTCAATCCTTCCGCAAGGTGTGCTTGCCGGATCTGCTCGACGACGGCGAATCCGTCCATGTCCGGCATGCGGCAGTCGAGGAGCATCAGTTGATAGGGTTGAGATGCATCTGAGGCGCCTCGCAGTTCATCCACTGCGTCCTTTCCGTTGGACGCATCCGTTACCACGGCATTCCAAGATGCCAGTGTTTCCTTGAGAATGGTGCGGTTGGCCGGATGGTCGTCAACGACCAATGTCCTGACGTTGCACAGGTCGATGGGGATCAGCGGGCTTGCGGGACCGGTCCGGCGTTGGATCCCGAGATGTACGGAACAATGAAAGGTGCTTCCT
Organism: Nitrospira japonica; assembly: GCF_900169565.1. Classification (NCBI taxonomy): domain Bacteria; kingdom Pseudomonadati; phylum Nitrospirota; class Nitrospiria; order Nitrospirales; family Nitrospiraceae; genus Nitrospira; species Nitrospira japonica. Next base: position 2,139,206 of record NZ_LT828648.1, read on the forward strand.
CGTCCGACCGTGCTTTCAACCCAGATATGTCCGTGCATGAGCTTGGCCAGTTGCCTGGAGATGGTCAGGCCCAGACCGGTTCCCCCGTATTTTCGGCTGGTCGAAGCGTGGGCCTGTGTAAAACTCTCAAAAATGGTTTCGAACATATCTTCGGGAACGCCGATGCCGGTATCGGTCACGGAGAACCGAATCGCCCCGGGGGAATCCTTGTCGCGGTCATTCGTCACTTCGACGACGATGGATCCGCTGTCCGTGAATTTGATGGCGTTGCTGATGAGGTTGATCAGGATCTGGTGAAGGCGATTGGGGTCTCCGATCAACGCACAGGGGACATCCGGAGAAAGATGGCAGGCCAGTTCGAGCCCTTTTTCGTTTGCCCGCATCGCCAGAATCTCAATCGCCTTTTCGACGAGATCGTTGAGATCGAACTCGATGGCTTCGAGTTCGATGTGGCCGGCTTCGACCTTTGACAGGTCGAGAATGTCATTGATGAGCATCAGGAGGTTGCTGCCGGCCCGCCGGAAGGTCCGAAGATATTTCCGCTGTTCCGGGGTGAGGTCTGTTTCCCAAAGCAGGTCGGCCATGCCGATGATGGTATTCATGGGCGTCCGAATTTCGTGGCTGACGCTGGCCAGGAACTCGCTCTTGGCTTTGCTGGCGACTTCTGCCGCTTCCTTTGCAAGACGCAGGTCGGTTTCCGTCTGCCGCCGCTCGGCCGCTTCGAGCGCCAGGGTGACCATCGTCGCCAGGGAGCTGGTGAATTGCTCCTCATAGACCGTCCATTGGCGAGATCCTCCGACGTGCTCCGTGCAAAGGACGCCCACGACTCGGCCTTTCTGCCTGATGGGGGCGTCCAACATGGCGCCGATATCCAGCGGGACCAGATAGTCGGTCAGGAACTCCCTGGTTCGAGGATCCCGATGCGCGTCGTGCGCCGCAATGGCCCACTCTTCGGTAATCAACGCTCGAAAATATGCGGGATGGTCCGAAGCATGGAGGACGGATCCGGCGCTGTGAGACCGGTCGGTCGCTCGAAACAGGTCCATCAGGGTAATCGACGTGCGATGCTCGTCGAACAGCCAGATGCTCGTCCGTTCGGCATGAAGAAGCTGCGCGCAGGCTTCGGTGATCACACGAAACGCTTGCTCGAGTTCCCCGCTGTTGAGGCCTTCACTCTGCGAGAGTTTTCGCAACGTGTTCTGGTAGCGGCTCAAGAGGGTCGTCGGATCGTCGGAAGATGCACGTGGGGGGCGTTTCTTTGGAGATGCCGACTTTGCTTGGATCTTAGGCTGCCGGGCGGGCGGTGGAAGAGAAGGGCGCGATATGCGTCGAGGGGTGTTGCGTTCTTGCCGAGTCGAGGGGCGTTGATGGCGTGCCATGTCCGTCCCGAATCATTCCTGAAAATGGTCCGGTGATGCCGAGTCTACTCTTCGTGCGAATGGGGAACGAGGGACAGTATTCCCGCCTGTTTAGCGCGGTTTCGGCCTTCCTGTTTGGCCTGATAGAGCGCTTGATCGGCGGCCTTAATGAGGTCGGTCTGGGAGGCGCTTCGATTCGGAATGGTGCTGGCGTATCCCACACTGATGGTCATGACGTCTCCCTCGGAATGGGTGATGCCGAGAGATTCGATCCGCCGGCGGAGTGTTTCCGCCACTTGGGCCGCGCCTTCCGTCGTCGTACCGGGAAGAACGACCACAAACTCGTCCCCTCCGTAGCGTGCGACCAGGTCGCCGGGCCGGTTGACCGCCCCCGAAATCGCGTTGGCGACCTGCCGCAGGCATTCATCGCCGACCGTATGTCCTTGGGTGTCGTTGTACGACTTGAAGCGGTCGATATCGAGCATGATCAGCGACAACGGCGTGGATTCACGAACGGCGCGCCGCCATTCTTGATCCAGAAAGTCATCGAACTGCCGCCGGTTGGTGATGCCGGTCAAACCGTCGAGACAAGACAGCCGAAGCAGCATCTGATTGGCTTCCTGGAGCTGGCGCATGACCTCCAAGAGTTCCTGCTCGTGGGCCCGGCGTCGTTCAATCTCATGGACGAGACGGAGCACGGAGCGCACTCGGGTCAACAATTCGATCTTGTTGATGGGCTTGGCGATGTAATCCAGCGCGCCGGCGGCAAAGGCCAATTGGAGGTCGACGGGGTCGGTTTTGACCGTCACCATAATGATCGGCGTGTCGCGGTACCGCTCGACGGCCTTGATCTGGCGGCAGGCTTCGATGCCGTTCATCTCCGGCATGACGATGTCCATGAGGATCAGATCGATGCGACCGGCGCTCTGTTTGCCGCCTTCCATCCCGAGCAGACGGAACGCCGTGGTGGCGGATTCTGCCGAGAGGATATGATCGTATCCGGCGGCGGACAAGATCGACTGCAACAGCGCGCGATCGTCGGGAGAGTCGTCAATGATCAGGATGCTCATGGGGCAACGCCTCAGGGATTGGAAATGATTGAAAAATCCTAGCAGCTAATCCGGATAAACACCAGGATAAAGCCGTTTGATACAGGGAAGGCAGAGTCCATGGCTGAACTCAGCCTCGGAATGTTGGCTGAGATACTCCTCCAATTGCTGCCAGAACCCTCCGTCATTGCGGATCTTTTTGCAGGATGCGCAAATGGGAATCAGCCCTCGGAGCACCTTGACCTCGCGGAGGGCGCGCTGCAGTTCCTCATTGCTTCGTTGCAACTCCAACTCGTGGGCCTTCCGCCGGTCGGTTTCCTGCTTGAGCGCCAATGCCGACGAAACGCGCGCCAGCAGTTCCACGCTCTGTACCGGTTTGTTGATGTAGTCGTTGGCCCCCGCCGCAAAGGCGGCCTTGAGGTTTGAGAGATCATTGTCCGCCGTTACCATGATGACGGGAACGTCACGCAGGTCGGCACAGGTCTTGATTTGCCTGCAGGCTTCGACCCCGTCCTGTTCCGGCATCAGCACATCCATGAGTACGAGATCGACTCTCGGGTCCGTTCCTCGGGCGGCGGGATCCAGGAGTTTCCATGCCGACTTCGCGGAGTCGGCGCACAAAATGTCGGTATGACCTGCTTTGTCGAGAATGGAGGAAAGGAGCGCGCGCTGGTCCGAAGAATCGTCGACGATGAGGATGCTCATGATGGCCCCATGTGAGCTGCAGTGTGGCGACGCAAGGCGTCGATGGAGAGAAACGCCAGGAAAAGTATAGCAGGCAGAAGTAGGGAGGAAAGAAAAACGTGAAGTCGTGAAATTCGAGCTACTGCAGCTTGGCCCGCACGAGGTCGCTGACCTGTTTGCCGTCGACAGGTTGGCCGCCGAGGCGGCTCATGACGGCCTTCATGACCGCACCCATGTCCTTCAATGAGGCCGCCCCGGTGTCTCGGATGACGTTCGAAACGACCTCGGCCAGCTCCTCCTGGGTGAGGGCTTTGGGGAGGTACGATTCAATAATGGAAATTTCCTGCCGCTCCTTCGCGGCGAGTTCACTTCGGTTGCCCTTCTCGTATTGCTCGACCGATTCCTTGCGCTGCTTGATCATGGTGGTCATGATCCGGCTCATCTCGGCGTCGTCGAGGTCCTTTTTAACTTCCACTTCCTTATTGAGGACTGCCGCTTTGATCATGCGGATGACATCCATGCGGAGCTGATCGCGGGCTTTCATGGCCTGCTTCAAATCTTCTGAAAGGCGGTCGCGTAGTGACATGATGAATCAGGGGGCATGGGGCAAATGTGCCGCCAGGATAGCGCGAGACCCCAGGCCAGTCAATCCGGGATCGGAGAAGCCGGACGTAAATCGTGCTACATGCGGATCAGGAGGTGGCGTTGAGATTGTGGGACAGGATATGATACCCGATGTCTGTCAGCGGCGATGGGACTGTCGCCGGATCCGGCGGAACGGTCGGAGGGAAACGGACAAAGCCTCATGGAGGAGCACAGCTATGGCGAGCGAGACATCTGAACACGAGCGTGTTCGTAGAATCGGCGTTGCGTTGGTGGTTTCGGCGGTGATGCTGGCAACAGCCGGCTGTTCCAGCGAGCAGCCGAAACCGATGCCGCAGCCGACGCCGGATCAAGTCCGAAGCCACGGCGATCGGACGTTCGACAAGCTCAAGCAGGAAGAACAGGAACGGGGCGCGCAGCCGTCGGCTCCGCGGTAGCCCTACCTGCCGAGTCGCAGGAGCGGACTTGCGATCCATTGCTGTATGTGGCGCACCGGTGTCAGCAGCGGAAGCTCCAGGAGCAGCCGCGAGAGCGGGGCCTGTTCGACTGCGCGGGGTTCGTGAAATTGTCTCATCAGTCCGACGGAAATCAGCAACCTCAGCACGCCTGATACGAAAAATACGACCGGCAGACTCGATCCCCATGACCATCCCGCCCATTCAAACCGTGAAGGCAGGGCCGCGATGAGCCAGCTTCCCATCAGCGCGCCGCAGCACCATCCGACGGCATTGAGGGTACTATACACGGCGACGGCCGTGGCACGATCCTCCTCCGGTACCGCGTCGAACACGTAGTTTTGAAGTCCCAGCGCCAATCCGGCCCAGATCATGCCGGAAAAGAAATTCACTCCCATGATGAAGATCGCGTTCGTCGTCACCATGTAGAACATGGGCAGTATGGGCACGATGAACCCGGTGATCGAAAGGAGCGCCTTGTTCCCGAATCGATCCGCGAATCGGCCCCACCCCTGCAAGGTCAACAGTTGTCCGAGCACGCCGGCGGCAAGCCATGCTCCGTAGGTCAGATAAGAAAAATGAAGGTCGCGGAGCATGTAGAGTACGAAATAGGGGCCGGCAATCAGCACGGCCAGATGCATCAAGCTGGAAAACAGCAGGAAGCGGCGAAAACTTCGGCTCGAGTTCCGCAAAAACACTCGAAACCCTTCATGGCCTGAACGAGGCTCCCGATGCGGAAGGTCCGGGACCGGCCGGAGCGCGGCTGCCGAAAACAGTCGCGCCGTTCCTGCGGCAAGAAAGATGAGCACGAAGCCGATCCATGCCGTATGGCGAGGCCAGAGACTGAGCAGCCCGCCCGCGGCGCACAGCGCGCCGAAACTGACGGCGGCGACGATCGACGCACGACGGGCAAAATAGGCCCCCCGTTCGTGCTGATCGAGGTGGTCCGCAATGAAGCTCGTCCACGTGGGAGCCGTGAAATGGTTGCAGGCAAAATATATGGCGGCGCCCATGATGAGCAGCCAGGGACCCCAGGCCGGAAACGCCAGGGGAAGCAGGAGAATCGGTATCCAGGAGAGAGCCTGCCCGACGGTCCCGAGCCGGACCAGTGATTTGCGATCCGGGAAACAGCGCAGCAGCTTTACCGAGGCCAACTGGGCGGTGGTGCCGATCAGCTGCGGAAGCGCCGACAGGATTCCAAGCTGAAACGGCCCGGCGTGCAGGAGCAAGGCAAACGCGGATAGGAAGTGTTCCCCACTGCCCTGCGTGACGGCCTGAGAGGCTCCGTCGAGCAAGCCATACCGCCGGCAGCGCAAGCGATCATGTTCTGAAGTCCGAGGGGCTGACGCTGAGCCTGGAGGCGAGGCAAGGTCTTGGGGACCGCGCAAAGAAATGTCTCATTTATTAGGGTTTCGCATACCTTACCATAAGGGCCGAGCGCGCGCCATTTGGGGTAGCCGGTGAGTCGATCGTCCGCGGACGGGTTGACCCGGAGACTTCCGCCCGATACGATAAATACGATGGGTGAGAGCCTAAGGTGACGCCTCGACGTGGTGAAACCGTGAATCGATCGCAGCTCCAATGGAGGCTGGCGGTTTCCTCTTTATTATGTGCAGTGACCCTGCTCGATCCAGATCTTTCCCTCGCCGCCAGGGATCTGGTGGCTCCAAAAGAACAATCGGACACCGAGATCGATCCCACGCTCCTGCCCTCGTTCGACGATCAGAAAAAAGGCATCCCTCAGGCGATCTTCGTATGGATCAAGATGGCCAAGGGTTACGACGTGGAATGGGACAGTTTCGGACGCAAGGGGTGGTATACGCAGGACCCCCGCTTGAAGCCGATTGATCCCGGGACTGTCTTTACACCGGATACGCCGGCTATCTACATCGTATTCGAAGTGGCGCCCTTGGAAGATCCCGCTCAATTCAGCGCGCAGTGGTTCCTGGAAGGGCCTGATCGAACGATTTCCGCCTCTCCGATCGGAAAGGACACCTTGGAAGTGCCGGGGCACGAGCGGTATGGGTTTCTGGAATTGAAGCGCCCAGGCGACAAATGGGCCACGGGCACATATCTGGCCAAACTCTTCATTACTCCACTGGGGCAGCAGCCGTTTCACGCCGTGAACCAAGTCGGCACGATGCGGTTTACGGTCGCTGAGGCCTCATCGTCGGGCCAGACAGGTTCGACGAAGTAGCGAGAATCCCCGATCGACGACCAACCGGTCACTATTCATTATCATCCACGAACGAGCAGGAGCGACCATCAGATGGGAACCCGCGTCAAGATTACCGATCCGGAGAAACTTGCCTTGCTATATGAGCGCTTTCGCGATGTCTGTCTGGTCGAGAAAGAGGTATGGAAAGAGATCTTCATGCCGCGGGAGGTGTCGCAAGGGCCGGTGCGGACGAATATTCAGGACCGCTATGACGTGGAAATCGACGATCCAGCCGTCGAGGACACGCTCGACGCCAATATCTCACTGGGAGGGGCGGCCTTGGGGGCAGCCATTCAGGAATATCGGCAGCACATCGGATTCTACCGCTGCAGTTAGGGCCGGGCGACTGGAATAACCCGGGCCGACTTGGTTACTTCTGTGCCAGCACCCGTTCGACTTCCTTCACCACTTCAGGCGCCAGTGGTTTGGTCCGATGATGGAAGCGATCGACGACATTACCCGATCGATCGATCAGGTATTTCTGGAAGTTCCATTCGACTTCGCCAGGGAAAGGGCTCTGCTCCGTGAGATATTGATACAGCGGATGTTTGTCCGATCCTTTCACGCTGATCTTGCTGAAGAGCGGGAACGTCACGCTGTATTTCGTGAGACAGAATCCTTTGATTTCGGCATTGCTACCGGGTTCCTGTTGTCCGAAGTTATTGGCCGGGAACGCCAGAACCTCGAACCCCTGTTCGTGATATTGCTCGTACAGGGTCTCGAGGTCCGTATATTGCGGCGTATTGCCGCACATGCTTGCGGTGTTCACGACCAAGAGCACCTTGCCGTGGTACTCCTTCAAATTGACCGGTTTGCCGTCGATGTCGTCCATGGTGAAGTCGTAGAGGCTGGCGGTCTTGGACGCCACGAGCGGCTCCTCGGCCGCGGGCACGTCGGGGAGGCCGAACACGAATCCGGAACTCATGACGAGGGTCGAGATCGCGATGAGACGGGTCAGCATAGGGCCTCCTCCGTGACGGTTAAAGTTGTTGCAGCGCGGCGATCCGGGCTTCGATGGGCGGATGCGTTGCCAGGAGCGCCATCACGCCGGACGACGTCCCGGAGATTTTCATGGTGGCCAGCGCGTCCTGGTTCGTATATTCGAACTGCGTCCGGTTGACCCACCGGTCGATCCCCTGCAGCGCCCCGATCATGGACTGCTTCCCGTACACTTTGGCTGAAAACGCGTCCGCTTCGTATTCCCGCCGCCGGGAATGCCAGCTCACGACGATCATGGCCAGGAACGACAGAACGATTTGCAGGAAGAAGTACACCACCATCGCGAGGATCGGATTGCCCGTCGAGCCTCCCTCTTCCCGGTCTCCGCTGGGTTGGCCGACCATCGACGCCAACATGTTGCTGATGTAATAGACGAAGGTGTTCATCAGGCCGGCCAGGATGGTCGTCGTGAACATGTCGCCGTTGAAGACGTGACCCATTTCGTGTGCCAGAACGGCCTTCACTTCATCTTCTTTGAGGTTCTGAAGCAGTCCGGTAGAAACGGCCACCATGGAATTGTTTTTGCTCGGTCCGGTCGCAAAGGCATTGGGATCCGGCGCGTCGTAGACCCAGACTTCCGGCATGGTGACGTGCAGACGATCCGCGATCTCCTTTACCGAGCCATAGATGACCTGCTCGGCATGGGAGCGGGGCTCGGTGATCTGCTGGCAGTGAAGCATCGCCCGGGCCATCTGCTTGGAAAAGAGCAAGCTGATGAAGGCGCCCCCGAAACCGATCACGAGCGACCAGACCAGCAGTTGCTGACTGAACACTCCCCGTACGTCGATGCCGAAGGCCGGGAGCACCACATTGATCAGGATGCTGGCGGTGACCGACAGCGTCAGATAAATCAGTACGTTCGCAATCAGGAACAGCGTGATACCTTTCAACCACTTCATCGAGCATCCTCCTTACGTGCGCGGCGTCTTGCGTGTTCCTGCCGCCACGGTCTTGGCGGCAGCGCGCTCACAATTATACAAACCTTCCGGCGCCGGTTTCTACAATAACTCCGGAACGGACAAGGTCAAGTTGACCTGTTCTCGGCCTTCCTGTTAGAACCGTCTCATGGTGCCGTCGCCCATGCGATACGTGATCTTGGCGGCGTTCAGCGCCGCGATGTCCGCCTGGGCTCCCGTCCTCGCCGCCGATTCACCGCCCCTCGCCGCCCCTGTGATCGTCCCTGTCGGAGCCGACGGGGTGCAGCGCGTCACGATTACGCTCGACAGCTATTCATATGCGCCGGCTCATCTGATCGTCGAAGCAGGCAAACCGGTCGAATTCACCCTGAACAGCGTGACGACCCTCACTCCGCACAATTTCATCATCAAGGAGCCCGCCGCAGGCCTTGTTGTCGAACAGGATGTCAGCGCCGGAAAAACCGCGGTGGTCAGATTCACGCCGTCCAAACCCGGGATCTTCCCCATCTATTGCGACAAGCGGCTCTGGCCGCTGCCGAGTCATCGGGACAAGGGGATGGAAGGCACGCTGGAAGTGAAGTAGGAGTGGCTACGGATACCACGGCTTCCAAGCATGAACTGCTCCGCGATCTGCTCAAGCGTGTCTCGCGACTCTTTTATACGACCCTGGCCGTCGTGCCGGCCAACGTGCGGGACCAAGTCAGCCTGGCCTACTTGTTTGCCCGCGCCGCCGATACCATCGCCGATACCGACCTGATCGACCGTCCTCGTCGGCTTGATTATCTCGGCCAGCTCAAAGCCCAGTTCATCAGCGACCACGTCGCCTGGATTCAAGTCAAAGACATTCGGGAGGCGATCGGCCCGCTGCAGCAGCATGAAGCCGAACGGGTGTTGTTGGAACGGTTGGAGGATTGCTTCCGTCTGTTCCAGTCGTTTGCGCCGGACGACCGGCGACGCGTACAGCGGCTCATGACGACGCTTACACAAGGCATGGAAATGGATCTGACCGCATTTCCCGGGACCAGCGCCGCCGACCTCACCTCGTTCAAGACCCTCGACGATCTCGACCGCTACACCTACTACGTCGCCGGATGCGTCGGAGAGTTCTGGACCGATCTGATGTGCGCGCATCGCCCCGCACTCCGTTCCTGGGATGTGCGGGCAATGTCGGAAGTGGGCGTGCGCTTCGGGAAAGGGCTGCAGCTGACCAATGTGGTCAAAGATATCGCCCACGATTTGCAGCGAGGCCGGTGTTACGTGCCGGAGGCGCTACTCTCCAAGGCCGGACTCACGCCGAGACATCTTCTGGATGGCAATAATCTCCCGCGCGTTCGCCCGGTGCTGACCCACCTGGTTCGGACGGCCGTGGAGCATCTCGACCAGGGCTGGTTGTACACCATGGCTATCCCGCGTCAGGAGATCCGGCTCCGTCTCTCCTGCATGTGGCCCATCCTGTCGGCGGGCGAATCCCTGAAACGGGTCCTCAACGCTCCCGATCTGCTGAATCCAGCCGTTCATGTCAAAATCCCGCGGAGCAAGGTGTATCAGATTCTCGCCCTGACGACCGCCACCGGGGCGTGCGGATACGTCGGCACGGCCTATTGGGGACGGTTGAGAAAGCAGCTGGCCTGAGCGGACGCGTCGAAGGGCCGCACGATCGCAACGCCGCGACGTGAGTTTTGGCTGCGGGGCTGGGGGGAAGTTACTTTTTCTGCGGCTCCAGGAGCTTGTCGCCCTTTCTGAACACGGCATAGATGGCCTGTGACGGGCAGGCATCCAGGCAGAGGCGGCAGCTTTCCAAGCAGCGTGACGGATCGAATTTATAGGGGGGCGTCGACAACCATGCGCTGGTCGGACAGATGGGAACGCAGATCGCCTGGTGAAGGCAGCGGTCGGGATGCCGGACGAGGTGATCGCGAATGACCATCATAGGCTTGACTCCTTCGAAGAGGCCCTGGGAAAAAATTTCGAACATGTTCTTTTTGGGGAGGCTGCTCACTTCCATTCCTCCACGAGGCGTTTCAACTGATCCTTCAATTCCGGAATCTGCTCGAGGTTGTTCCGGATCGCGCCGACGATTTTTTCAAGCCTGGCGGCCTTGAGCGCGTCCTGATCCTTCTTCACCAGCCGGTCATATTCCGCGTAGGCGTCCGGATGACTCCGTTCCAGATAGGGTCTGGCGCGCTGGAGCGTCTCGCCGAGCTCGTAGGGTTGGGCCGACATGGGCGGCGCAACGGTGAACGTCCCATCGTTGAACACGATCGCTGCCGCACCCTGCTTGCCCGTCAACGGGATGACCGCTTCGACGGATTTGCGCTCCAGCGCCGCCCACTCAACCAGCAGGCCCGGAAATCGTTTCATGAAGGCCACCTTCTCCAAATTGGCCTTCCATTTCTCTTCGACGGCCATCGGGTCCTCGCGCGGTGCTAGAGAGGCAACGGAGGGAGCTTGGACGGCGCCGGGTGATCGGGCATGATCAGGCGGGTGACGATCTCGCCCCGCATCACGTGGCGTTCCATGATTTCGGTCACGTCGGCTTCCGACCTCACCGTGTACCACACGCCTTCTGGATACACGACGACGCTCGGGCCTTGCGCGCAATGGTCGAGACAGCCCGCCTTGTTGGCGCGCACCACGTTTTTCAGATTGAGCCGTTTGGTCTCCTGCTTGAATTTGGCATGCAAGGCCTCCGACCCGAGCAGCGAACAGCTCCCGCGCGGATCGTCGGCGCTCCGTTGATTCGTGCAGACGAAAATATGTCGGGCGAAGGAGGGCAAGGCGATCTCTGGTATTCAGGCACGCATGGTGGTCGTTTGAAATCGGTCGATCAGGCTCTTCACGTCCGCGGCATTCAACAGGGTCGATTGGCCGGATGAGCCCCCGAGGATGGCGACGATCTCCCTGAGACGAAGCGTGGCGCGCTGAAACGCCTCCTGATTGGAAAGTTCCGAGTGCTGCCCCGCCGCCAGCTTGTCGTGCTCGGCCCGGATATCGCGAAAGTCTCGCTGGAGATTCTTTTGCATCGAACACCCTTCGCAGAACCACATCGGGCTCTGATCACTCGAGGGCGACAAGCGGTCGTATGTGCGGCCGAAAAAGTCTTTTCCAAGCGACAGCTTCATCAACGGAATGCCGCTGGCTCGGCAAGCGCTGCAGGAATCTGCGGCAGTCATGAACGGCGTCCTCCGGGTTGATTCTTGCCGGCATGAGCGTCTCGGGAAACCCGTGCGGCCGGCGGCTCGAGAAGAAAGAAGTCTTTCACGAAAGGTCTTCATCCGCGCGCGTGAAACGATACTGCAAGAAGAAGCGCGCGGTACGAGCAAACAAGACCAGAAAAAACCACCTCGCTGAAGGTGTGTATCCCGTCGCCGGAATCGTGAGGCTCCGGGTCAAGCAAGCTCTGTTTGGTCGGGGCGAAAGGATTTGAACCTTCGACCCCTGCGTCCCGAACGCAGTGCGCTACCGGGCTGCGCTACGCCCCGACCCCGTCAGACATACGGTGCAACAAAGCGAGGGCCGATTGTCTTATATCAGGGGGGTGAAACGCAAGCCGTGCGCGTCGGCTACGGCCGGGCAGGTCACGTCGCCATTATAGAGGTTCACGCCCTTGCGGAATCCTGCGTCGGATCGCATGACCGGCTCGACGCCGTCCGCCGCCACCCTGAGCACGTAGGGGAGCGTGACGTTCGTGAGTGCGCCGGTGGATGTGCGGGGGACGATCCCCGGCATGTTCGCGACGCAATAATGTAGTACCCCGTCCACGAAATACACGGGATCCGAGTGGGTCGTGGGTTTCGTCGTCTCGATGCATCCCCCTTGATCCACGGCCACGTCGACGATCACTGCGCCCTTCCTCATGCGCCCGACTAACCGCCGTGAAACCAATTTCGGCGCGCGGGCGCCCGCCACGAGCACCGCGCCGATCAGCAGATCGGCCGTCGGAACCGATTCTTCGATGGCGGCCTGGGTAGCGGCGCGCGTGACGATGCGCCCTTGATACTGTTCGTCCAGGATGCGGAGACGTTCAAGATCGAGATTGATGACGGTGACGCGGGCCCCCATGCCGGTCGCAATTCTGACCGCTGCGCTGCCGACCACTCCGGCTCCGAGCACGACCACGTGCGCCGGTTCCACCCCCGGCATTCCGGACAGCAACAGGCCCCGGCCTCCCTGAGTCTTTTCCAGATAGCGCGCGCCGATCTGTACGGACATGCGTCCGGCGATGTCGCTCATGGGCCTGAGCATGGGGAGCGTGCCGTCTTTGGCTTCGACCGTCTCATAGGCGATCGCCGTGACGCGGCTCTCCATCAGTTTTTTGGTCAACTCGGCGGAGGAGGCGAGATGGAGGTAAGTGAACAGAATGTGACCGGCGTGCAGCAGACGGCATTCAGACAGGAGCGGTTCCTTGACTTTGATGATGAGGGCGGCTCGTTCGAAGACCTCCGCTGCCGACTGTATGATGGAAGCGCCGGCCTGCCGATATTCTTCATCCGTAAACCCACTGCCTTCGCCGGCGGAAATTTCGACCAAGACCTGGTGGCCCGCCTGGTGTAGGGCTCGCGCGCCGTCCGGCGTCAAGCCGACGCGGTATTCATGATCCTTGATTTCCCTTGGAACGCCGACGATCATAACCTCCTCCGTCGTACAGGCAGAAAGGGCAGGAATCCGTCCGATGCGCCGACACGCCGTCGCGTTTCTTCTGCATTGTACTCAGAGGTCGCCGAAATTAATACAGCGTGCGGGACACGCCGCGCAGAATGCGATACTCATGTGATCATTCGGCGGCCGATTTGGTGCCGGATGTCGGAAAGCGAATATTCTGTTTGTTTCGAGGGCGGCGCGCCGCCGTCCGTTCGCGCGGAAGCGCAAAAGACGTGACGCGTTTCGGCAGGTGTGAGAATATTCTTCCGTCGGGACGAAGTCAGCGATCCCGGCGCTCGTTCCGGTGACATCCTTCATGACCGATTCAACCGATCCGGCAACGGTCCGAGCGACGATCTCCGTGGCGGGGAGGGTACAAGGAGTGGGATATCGTGCGTTCGCCCTGCGAGTCGCCGCCGCCCGCGGGCTCCGCGGAACGGTGCGGAATCTTGACGACGGACGCGTGGAACTCGACGTGGAGGGACCGAAGGAGCGGATCGAATCTCTTCTGAACGATCTTCGCACGGGACCGCCCGCGGCGCGGGTGACCGATGTGCGCATTGAATGGGGGCGCGCGACGGGACGATTCTCAGATTTCCGGATCAGTTACGAGGGCGGGGCATAAGGACGGACATGGCCAGGGAACAGGACAATTTCGAGAACGAAAGCGAAGCGCGCCGGCATCATGTCGAGCGCGACGAAGAGTTCGCCGACCGCGAAGAGGGAGGGGACGGCGAGGAAGAAAAGAGGGGCCGCCGGTCCGAGGGGCTGGACACGCTGAAAAGCTATCTCCGGGAGATCCGTCGCTCCAGCCTGCTCACGTTTAAGCAGGAGCAGCAACTGGGCAAGCGCGTCATGGCCGGCGACGAACAAGCACGCCAGCAGATGATCGAATCCAATCTTCGTCTCGTGATCAGCATCGGCAAGCGATACATGCACCGCGGCTTTCCCTTCTCCGACATCGTGGAGGAGGGCAACATCGGCCTCATCAAAGCGGTGGAGAAATTCAACTACAAGCGCGGCTTCCGATTCAGCACCTACGCCTCCTGGTGGATCCGTCAGTACATCGAGCGCGCCATCATCAACCAAGGCAAGCTGGTGCGCCTGCCGGTTCATGTGGTCGAGCGACTCAATCGCTACCTCAACCGCAGCGAGGCCCTCGTCCAGACGCTGGGCCGCGAACCGACCGCGGCCGAGGTGGCGGTCCGCCTGAAGACGACGGAGGAGGAGGTGCTGGACCTCAAGCAGGTCATCCGCACGACCTGCTCGTTGGACAGTCCCATCAACGATCAGGCGGACACCTTCCTGCGCGACGTCATCGAAGATCCCAGCTGTCCCTCACCGGCGGATACCGCAGAAGGCGTCCTGCGTCGTGCGGAGATGATGGCGTGGGTGAAGGAGTTGCCTGAAAAAGAGCAAACTGTTATTGTGTCGCGGTTCGGATTGGATGGCAGCGAGGCCAAAACGCTCGAAGAGATCGGCACGGAGATGGGTCTCACCCGCGAGCGGGTCCGGCAGATCGAAATGGCCGCGCTGAGCCGCCTTCGCCATACCATCGAACGCAAGACGTTGACACAATCGGATCTGCTCTGAGTCAATGACCGTCGATCAGTACCGCTCGCTCATCCGCGAAGTTCCCGATTTTCCCCGTGCCGGCATTCTCTTTTACGACATCACGACGCTGCTCAAAGATCCTGCCGCATTCGCTGCGATTGCGGACGAATTGACCGCGTACTATCAAGGCCAAGGCATCTCCAAGGTCGTCGGCATTGAATCGCGCGGGTTCATCTACGGTGGCACCCTGGCGCAGCGACTCAAGGCGGGATTCGTCCCGGTTCGCAAACCCGGCAAGCTCCCGGCGGCGATCTATGAAGTGAATTACGAATTGGAATACGGATCCAATTCGTTGGCGATCCATCGTGACGCCATCGTCAAGGGAGAGCGGGTGCTCATCGTGGACGATCTGTTGGCCACCGGGGGCACCGCGGCCGCCACGGTGATGCTCATCAAGCAGCTGGGCGGTGAGATCGCCGGATTGGATTTTCTGGTCGAGCTTCAGAGCCTCAACGGACGAGACAAACTGGCCGGCTATCCCGTGCACAGCACCATCCTCTATCCATAGGGCACGCGTCCCTTTTCGTCCACTACCCCTTGTCAACGTCCCGGTACCCGTGCTATGAATGCCGAACTTTTTCCCGGCCAATCGACGTGCATCAAGAGAGGACGGCGTCATGGCAACCAAAACCCCCGCGAAAAAGAAACCAGCTATGAAAAGTAAACCGACAGTGAAACCGGTCGCCAAATCGACGAACGTCAATCCGCCTGAGGCCGTCATCGAGAAGCTTGAAGTCCCGGAAAAGCCGTCATCCGTCGCCGTGTCTCCGCTTGCGGCCAAGCCGAAGGAGTCCCCCAAGGAACGGGAGGCGCGTGAGCGGCGCCGGGATGCGCTGCAGAAGATGCTCATGCGGAAACGGCAGGAGATCATCAAGGAGATCGAAGGAAGCCTGGGACAATCGCTGACGGAAGACCAGCAGCGGCGCTTGGAATCCGCCCGCGACGTCGGCGATCAGGCGCTGATGGATCTGGACCGTGAGTTGGGCATTTCGCTCATGGAAATGCGCAATCGGCGCCGTCAGGCCATGGACGAAGCGTTGGTGCGCCTCTCCGAGGGAACCTATGGCATCTGCGCCGAGTGCGGCGTCGAGATCAGCGAGCGCCGGTTGGAGGCCGTGCCGTTCGCCAAGCTCTGCGTCGAATGCCAATCGAGAGAAGAACTGCTCGAAAAAATCGAAAAAGAAGAAGAACGCGACTGACGGTGTTCCCGTCAGCCCCGCCTCCTTGGACGTTCCGCTGACGCTCGACCCAATTCAGTATTTTCCGCATATTCCGCGCCCACACCCGGGTGATCCGGCGACGGGCGCACCTGCCTGTCTTCGAGACCGCAACGATCGTCAGGAGGCGCCATGTCAGGAGTGAACGGTTCTCGCGCCGTCGTTCTGGCCAGCGGGGGGCTCGATTCCGCCGTGACGGCGGCCATTGCGCGTCGGGACGGACATGAACTCTATTTTCTCACGTTCGACTACGGCCAGCGTCACGCCGTGGAAGTTCGTCAGGCGCGGCGGCTGGCGGAAGCGATGGCGGTGACGCACCATCTCGTCTGTTCGGTCGATCTCCGTGCGATCGGCGGATCGGCCTTGACGGGCGATCAGGGGGTGCCAAAAGATTTCGACAGGCCGGGACGGGCCTCTGAGATTCCCGTGACCTATGTCCCTGGCCGGAATCTCATTTTCCTGTCGCTGGCTTCAGCCTATGCCGAGACGATCGGCGCCGAGTCCGTCTACTTCGGCGCCAATGTGCTCGACTATTCGGGGTATCCGGATTGCCGCCCTCAGTTCATCCGGGCTTTTGAAAAAGCCGTGAAAGAAGGCACCAAGGCCGGTGTCGAGGGACGGGCTCTGCGAGTCCAGGCGCCGTTGCTTGCGCTGTCCAAGGCGGACATCATTCGGGAAGGCGTGGCGCTCGGTGTGCCGCTCGCGCTGACGCATAGTTGCTATGATCCGGTCGGCGACCTGGCCTGCGGGCAATGCGACAGTTGCCGCATCCGGCGCGACGGATTTCGGACGGCCGGGGTTGTAGATCCCACACGATATGCGATAACGTAGCCGAATGTCTCCGGAAGAATTCTTCATGTATCTGACGATCGGATTGATCGTTATTGCTCCCATCGGAGCCAGACTCTACCGGCGCATGACCTTGCGCCGCACGCAGGCCATGCTTCGCGAACAGTTCGGCCACGCCAATGCACCCGAACGCGGACCCGGTACCGGCCGATGAGGCTGAATCGCACAGCCGGCTTCCGGTGGTCGTGGGGATTGGCCGGCGTTCTCCTCGTTGCGATGGCCGCCTGTGACCCGCCTCAGCCGACTCCCGCCGCCGGCGGCGCGGCGACCCCTGCGGAGTTGCAAGCGGGCGAGGCCAAGTTCAATGCCAATTGCTCCGTCTGCCACGGACAACAGGGAACCGGCACCGCGCAAGGTCCTCCACTGGTTCACAAGATCTACGAGCCCAATCATCATGGCGACGCGGCGTTTCAGCGGGCTGCGGCCGGCGGGGTACGGGCTCACCACTGGGAGTTCGGCAACATGCCGAAGATCGATGCCCTCACCTCCGCGGATGTCGATCAGATCATTCAATACGTGCGTTGGCTTCAGAAACAAGCCGGCATTTTCTAACCCGCTCGGCCTACACTCCTGCTACCTCGTGTCATCTGCTTATCGACGGCGTCTGCGCCCCTCGTTTGACTTTGTTTCCGCCTGCTACGTAAGGTGTATTCTCTGATTTGAGAGCCTGATCGAGCGCGGCGGTGCGGGGCCTGCAACATCGAATCGGCCCGTCATCAACAACAGGAGGCTTGTTATGAGAGGACCAGTCACGCGTGTTCTAGGTGCTGTGGCTGTCTGTGGCGCAATGGCAGTGTTGGCCGGTTGTGCGGCGGTTGAAGCGGGGCATGAAGGTGTCTTCGTCGAGCAGCCCTGGTTCTTCGGCCACGGCGGGGTCGATCCGGTTCCCTCGAAGACGGGCCGCGTATGGATTGCTCCGACGACGAAAGTCATCGATGTCGATGTGCGGCCTATTCAATACTCCGAGCACTTCGACATTATTTCGGCCGAAAACGCGCCGGTATCCTTCGATGCGTTCATGATCGCCAATGTCGTCGAAGGCCGTTCGCCGGAGCTCATTTCCCGTTACGGGCCGACGTGGTATCTGAACAACGTCAAGGAGGCGTTCCGCACGTTCGTCCGTGAGGAAGTTCAGAAGTATCCGCTCTTCCAGTTGACGACCGATCCGACGACGCGGACCAAGCTGCAGGAAGCGATCGCCCGGGAAGTCCAGATCAAACTCATTGAAAAACAAAACATTCCCATCCGCCTCAACCGGGTCGTCGTCGGCAGTATCCTGCCCCCGAAGGGCGTGGTGGAACAAACGACTCAGACGATTGTGCAGGAGCAGCGAAAAATTACGATGGTGGAATTTCAGAAAGCCGAGGAAGCTCGCGAGAAGGCCGAGAAACAGCGCGGCATCGCGGATCGCGCCTACCGTGAATCCCTGGGCCTGACTGCCCCGGAGTTCGTGGACCTTCGGCGGATCGAAGTCCAGAAGGAAATCGTGCAACATGCACCGTCGTCTCTCACGGTGATCATGGGATTGGAACGCTTCGGCATCAACATGCCGCCGCTCGCGGCAGAAAAATAGCTGATACTAGGGAAATCCCTGGTTGTTTTGTCAGATTCCGGTCACACGCCGAAAAATTCTTCGGTTTCCACTATATTACGCCTGAGCCGATAGGGTACTATGGCCTCATATCTACAAAGATTAGAGCAGGATCATGAAAAGAGGCCGCCATGCATAGCATTGTTCGTCCTGGATCGGGAACCGGCTCCGACGCCGGCGTCATCGGATCGTCAACCTCCCAAGGCGATGTCGAGCCACCGCCCGTATCAACGGGACGCCGGCTGCGGGTATTGCTGGTAGACGATAACGAAAGAGACCGCTACCTGCTCAAGGTCCTCTTGGAAGAACAGGAGGAGATCGAAGTCGTGGGGGAGGCATCCAACGCGGAAGAAGCTCAGATTCTTGCGGAGCGAGAGCAGCCGGACATCATTCTCATGGATATCCGGCTCCCCCGGGCGACCGGCATCGAGGCGACACGCCAGATCAACAAACGCCTGCCCGAGGTCACGATCATCGGAGTCTCCAGTTTGTATACGCCCCATGACTACAACGCCATGATCACGGCCGGCGCCGTGGCCTTCGTTCGGAAAGAAGACGCGGTGGAAGCGCTGTATAAAACCATCCACCATTCCACGCGACGGTATCGCCGTGATCGACCGATCAATACGGGACGCACTACCCAGCGAGTCAGTTAGATCCCTGGGCTCTGTCGAGCCTGTTCCTACAGATCTCCTCGTTTCAGGTTTCGGGTCTCACCGTTTTATGCGGGACCGTCGCTGCTCTCATCCCTCACATCAGCAATGCCAAGACCGCAGCTGATGCTCATTTTCAGGGTCTGACAGCTTCGATACCGGGGGAACTCCGAGGCAACGGCAGCCGGCCGATCACGTAAGGGTACCTCAAAGGAAACAGGCCACCGGTCTGGACCGCACTATGACTATGTCCAATATCACAATTGCTCGAGCAGTGGTCCTGTGGCTGATCGTTCTATTCGGCTCCCCCGTCGTCTACGGTGTCGAACCGCCGGCGGCCAATCCGCCATCTGCACCCGATGGAACTCCGGCTGTTTCATTCAGCCCCGCCGACTTGGATGCGTTGCGGGCCAAACGTGGCAAGGCTGAGCAGGATCTCAAGGCGCTGTCCGCTTCCGTTCCCGGCAAGAATGCGGCCGGGATCGAAGTGGAAATGCACCAGGAACGGTTGGCCTTCTTGCGGCAGATCATTCGTGGCTACGACGAACAGATCGACGAAGCCGACCGGTTGCGGGAATCGGCGAAACGGCGCGAGGAAGTGAAGCAGGAAGATGCCGAATGGGAAGGATTCAAGGACCCCCCGCCCTATTCCATCCTCTTTGTCGACCAGCTCTGGAGTTCCACCGCTGCCCTTCGTTTGGCTGTCGAAGGGCTCCAGTCGCAACTGAGCTTGATCGCGTTGCGGGCGGACCGTGCCAGGGGAGCTTTGCAAGCGGCAGACGAACAACTGCGGAAAAACTCCGAGCGGTCGGAATCGGCCGCCGATTCCACCCAGCTTTCCCATGTGCGAATCCAACGGGAATTAGATGAGTTGCGCAAACGCGCCGGTGCCGTACGAGTGGCGGCGGTGGAAGCCTCGAAGCAGCGGGTCGAGCAGGAACTGGCGGAAACCAAGACGCGATTGGCCTTCGTCGAACGGCAACTGGCCGCGGCGGAACAGCAGGTGCGGTTCGAAGATAAAGACCTCGACCAGGTCCGCAAACGCAATCAGCAGGAACGGCAACAGCTCGAAGATGAACTCGAACGCACCGCGGCGGAACGGTCTGTGCAGGCTCAGGCGCTGCAGGCCGACGTGCGACGAGAGGAAGACGCATCGGCCCTTGTGTCCTCCGGAGCGTCGAAGCCCCAGAGCCTCCGCCGGGCCGAACTGGCCAGGCAGACGATCGAGCTCCAGCGGGCGCGGCTCGACAATGTCATTGCCCGAGGCGACCTGCTCACACAGCTGCTCGACGTCGTGGAGGGGGAGCGGCAGCTATGGGAAAGCCGCTTCGCCATGGCACACGATCCGGAGCCCGGCTTGGCGCGGCGGGCCTATGCCAGGTTCGCCCCATTGTTCGCCAATTTCAGCGCATCGCGTGACCATCTGCGGCAACAGCTGCTGGTGGCGTCGGGGCAGGTCAGCGAACTGGACAACAGGCTGGCCCACGCGTCGAAGGCGCAGGAGCGCCGCCACGCGCAGGAACTGCTGAAAATCCATCGTCAGCGGGAGGCGGACTACAATCGATCCCTCCAGCGGATGGACGATACGGCCAGACTCTTTGAACGCTGGCGGTCGCAGGTCAAGGATCAGCGCAACGAGTTGCCCTTGTCGGCCAAGATCGACGATTGGGGGCGCCATGCGTGGAGCGCCTTGCGATCCGCCTGGAGCGTCGAGATCTTCACCGCCGAGGATACGATCGAGGTCGAGGGAAAGAAGATTACCGGCTACCGGAGCGTGACCCTGGGGAAGATCGTCAGTGCCCTCGTCATGCTCCTGGTTGGCTACTGGCTGTGTCTCTATGTGGCGCGGGTGATCGGACGAATGGCCGTCACGAGATTCGGCCTGTCGGCCGGCGTCGCCAATTTGATTCGCCAGTGGAGCCAGGCCTTTCTCATCACCATGGTGATCATCATCAGTCTCGTCTCGGTCAAGATCCCGCTGACCATCTTCGCGTTTCTGGGCGGCGCGTTCGCCATTGGCGTGGGCTTCGGCGCGCAGAACCTCCTCAAGAACGTCATCAGCGGCATCCTCGTGTTGATCGAACGGCCGCTCCGGGTGGGCGACCTCATCGAAGTCGATCAGGTGCGGGGCCGGGTCACCACCATCGGTTTGCGCTCTTCCACGGTGCGGGACGCCAAGGGGATGGATACGCTCATCCCGAACAGCAGCTTTCTGGAGCGGCATCTGACGAACTGGACCTATTCCAGCCGCCAAAGCCGGTTCTCGCTTCGTCTGGGCGTGCCCTACGGCTCCTCCACGCCGGAAGTGATTGCGCTATTGGCGTCGGTGGCGGCCGAACACAAACGGATCTTGAAGGAGCCGGCTCCGCAAGTGCTGTTGGAGGAGTTCGGCGCGCAGGCCAGGATCTTTTCACTGAACTATTGGTTGGAGATCAGACCCGACATCGACCCGAACGAAGTCGCCAGTGAACTGCGGTTCGCGATCGAGGACAAGTTTCTGCAGCTGGGGTGGAAGGTGTTGCCGGCAGCGTAAGGCCGAGGGCTGATGAGCGGAAGAAAGTTGGCCTGGTCACCCGCGCTGCCAGATGCGGAGCGCGAGATCCGCCTCGTTCTCCTGAATCAATTCCCGGAGCCGCCGCTGCTGGTCCGGCTCGATCCGGACGAACTCCACGCCGAATTCCGCGCCTCTCGTCCACCGCACCGTTGCCGTCAAGATCTCCAGCGGATGCTGGCGGCGGGGCACCTCGATACTCACGCCCAACTCGCCCCCCGACACGGGCACATCGCTCAACGCACGGCAGCCGGAGATCGAAAGGTTGAGAATGATGCCGTTGGTGTGGACGTCCTTCGCGGAAAAGGATCCTGCATATTCGACCGGATATCGAACGTGGCGGCGTTGTTCGTGCGGAACTGTATCCATCGTCTCGATGCGTCAACCGGTCAGGATCTGCCGGAGAAGAGAGTCCAATCGTGACCGCACTCCGGCAAGCGACCGATGATTCGTATACACGCGCAATTGGCAGAAACAAAGAGTCGTATGGCTCTGAGCCGTCCGGCCCTAGAGATATCTCTAAGGGTGACTGTATCCATCAGTTGTTTCATCTGGGCAGTACCAGATGAAATCAGCGGTTTTCGGCAAGCCGCTTAGCCACGGCATAATGTCGCAAGGGATTTCCTGCGACCAATTCTCTGAACGAATCTAGACAAAACGCCTTCGGCCGACAGGTTGTCATGTCATTTCGGACTTGGATCTCCGGGCTGCTCCATCTAGAATAACCTCCCCTGCGAGGCCCTCATGCCCTTCATGATTCGATCCATCGGGCGTGTGCCAGTTTGTTGCCCGCTCGACTATCAAGTGGAGATTTGAGGGCCTTGTTCTAGCGTAGAATGTCGCGCCAATGGGTTGGCAGTTCCTCAGGTGATCTGCCCCTGCGTCTAGTGGGATCAGGAGAAGAAGGGAACCGCGCTTATCCTACGAAGGGTAGATCATGGGAATGAGCGGACTGCGCTCTAGATCTCTGCGTCTCAGAACGAGCGTCCTCGACCAGCCTCCATCTCCGTTTCTCAAGAAGTGCCTAGGAAGTATCGTATTAGCAAAGCCAAGTCTTTGGCTTGATGTTCCCTGTGGAGCCGGACGAAACGCTCTCCTGTTACGGGAATTGGGCTGCAAGATAGTCTGTATTGATAATGCTGATTCAGCTCTGCAAGCGATTACAGAAGCAGAAAGTTTACTCGGCAGACGCAGTGGACAGCCGTCTCAGGGAGAATTGATTCCACTTCGCCATGATCTGAAGCGCGATCCATGGCCATTTCCGCCAAAGACCTTTGCTGGAATTATCAACGCGCATTTTGTCTGTCCATTTTTATTTGAGCGTTTTCTCGTCTCGTTAAAGCCAGGAGGCTATTTACTTTGTGAAACCTATGGTGGTCATGGCATGAACTATGTTGGTCTGCCCCAAAAGGGTTCATGGAAAGCACTGCTGCAGGATCGAATGGATTGGATCACTTACCGGGAGCATTCGGTGGGGCCGCCTGATCAGCAGGCGGTGACGGTCAAGTTTCTTGGAAAAAAAAGAACCTCGGCACTATGAGCAGGGTTCGCTGTTAAACGGATCAAGGAGGAAGTCCTATCGCTCAACATGAATCTGCCCTTACATGCGTAAAGTTAGCAGAAAGCTAGCTTAGCGGGGATAATTCACAGGGGGTTTGCTGGCCGGCAGAACTGAATCAGGAGGAAAGGCCGTAATGTATGCACTGTGTTTATACAGTTTTGATGAACTGAATAACCCGCCACATTCCCGTCGTTTTGCACACTTAACACATTCCTCCAGATATTCGTTCTTCCAATCACTAATGGATTTGCGGTAATTCTCAGTAACATCCGGATTTACCGTACAGAGTTGATGATTGTAGACCGAGGTTGGAACCCCATAGGAATTGAGCAAAGTCACCGCTTCACTGAGGACATCCTTGTACTCAAAAGGATCGATCCAGAGGAGATCCAAATTCGGGCGGGTAAAACCAGTAATTTCCAGTCCCATTAACGCCACGTGGTCAATGAATAGGAGGTTGCGTGCAATAAAGCGGCAGGTTTGAACGAGTCGATCCACAGTCTGTCGATGAATGACAATTCGAATTTCCACGCGCTGCTGGAGAGATTTGAGATTGAGTATGCCTTGAATGGTTTCATCAAATGCCCCACGACTCTGTACGACGTAGTCATGCCTGACGGCATCATCCGAGTAGATGGGAATGCCGACCATTAGCTCAGGATGCTGAACCTCAGCATAGGCCTTGGCAAAATCCATATCTTTAAACGCTCGCCCATTTGATAGCACGTCGATGGCCGTCTTTGGCAGAGAAGTTTTGGTATGCCGAAGTAGGTCAATGAAGCCTTGGCCATAGAGTGTCGGTTCTCCTCCTGAAAAGCCCAAGCATTCGGTCTCTGGTGGGATCATTGCAACCAGGTCTCTTGCTTCTTTCAGTAACCACGAGTCATCAATTTGCTTCGGGGGCTGTGAACACATGAGGCAATAATGGTCACACTGCTCGGTCAGCAGAATCGTATTGTTCGGAGAGGCTCTACGGTACAAGCAGCGGATTGCTCCTGAGGCGGGATCGAGGCGGAGAATATCGCCGTCATTGAGGTACGCGTATTCCTCACCGATCTGAAAGACATCACTTTGCTGCGCCTGTGTAACGGGGTAAGGCTGATCCGTCAGGATCGCTTTGAAGCCTTCAGGATTCATCCCCTGTCGCATCAGCAATGCTCTTGTTTGTCTCGCCTCAGGGGAAACGCGGTCATCAGTGGTCACCGTGATTAAGTACGGAGGATTGGCGGCGGTTTGTATGATTGGCAGTCGCCCGTGGAGTTTGAGCATTACCGATTTGCCCACTTGGTAAACAGTTGATTCACGAACGAGTCCTTCTCCATCTTCAAAATGAGATACCGAAAGATTTCCATGTTCCGCTTGCAGAACTCGGATTCTGGCTTTCTTCCCACATAATCTCCGTGTACGGCGTAGTGGTAAACCGGATCGGCTCCGCAGTAGGGCTCAAACGCACAATCGTGGCACATGGGATTGCTATAGGCGAAGGAGTCTTCTAGGGAATCGAGTAGCTTGGAAGAGGTGAAAATATCTTTGTACGTATCGGTCAACACGTGACCAAGTTTAAATTCTTCCTTGCCCATTTCCGCGAGCATCCGGCTCTCGTCAGATGCATACACATGCCCGTCGTAGTTGTACACCACCGCACCAATGCCAATCCCAGCCGGGCTCATCAGATCCACATAGCCGGGATCGTCACTAGTGAGCATCTTCTTGAGAATGGTTGAGGCGTAGTACTCGGAGAAGTCATGCCCGCGCCGATTCAACTCAATGATGTGTTCGAGCCCTTCCTTGAAAAATGTCAGCCAGCGATCGGTGTTGTACGCCTGATAGGAACGCGTCTTAATGGCAAAGCCATATGGGGAGAGCGGGCGAAGAAAAATCCCCTTGAAACCTTGAGCGACGTACTCATCGATGATCGCGATAGCATGCGAAAGGCTTGCCTCAGTGGTCGTCATCAAGGCAGACACCTGATCATGGCCGAGAGATTCCCTGGCAAGGGTAATGCCCCGAATCGTCCGTTCGTAGCTATCCCCTCCAGGACGTGGTCGATTCTGGTTGTGAAGATCTCGCGGCCCGTCAAGCGATGTCGAAATCAGGATGGAGTGATCACGACAGAACGTGAGCATTTCCTCGGTAATCAAAGCGAGGTTGGTCGCAATCACAAACGCCAACTCTTTCTTGAGTACTCGATTGCGTTCTTTGGCTTCCAATACGAGCGTTTGAATAAGGGGAAAATTGAGGAGAGGTTCGCCTCCTTGAAATTCGATCTTAATATGCGTGGATGGTGAACGAAGGGCTAGTGCAAGCGCGGCACGTCCCGCGTCAGGCCCCATGTCGTAACGTAAGGTATCCTGCGAACGTCGGGAAACTTGGCAGTACGGACAGGAGTGTTCACATCTCAGGGTAACCACAAACAGATGAAGGCCTGTAAATTCTGCCAGTCGATGATTGCGAGTACGAAGCTTGATGCTCAAGAGTTGAGGCGCAATGGCGGTGCTCGCATCCATGAGGAAATGCCTGGCTCGCAACTCGCAATATGCTGGGTCAGTTTGCTGAAGACGATGGGCGAGCAGATTTAGCAGGGTCGATCGTTCTGTCGTCCAATACTCCCCCGCGAGATTTGTGAGGACGTATTGCTCGTTCTGTAGATGGCTGAATCGAAAAGGGAGGAGACGATAGCTCGATGTGGACGGCTGATAGTGTTCAATGCCCTGGAAATGACTCATTGTCGATTAACCCGGTCTTCGAAAATGCATGCGCTAAGATTAGATTTCTCACGCCCTCTGTTTCGGCCTTCAATCGTTCTCGAAGATCCTGATCCAGCACTTCATTCTTGAATTCATTGATAAGTCGTTGCGCATTCTCCTCAGTTACCGTAGCTTTAAATGTGAGCGAGCACCGGATCTCATCAGCTTCCGTAGTAATATCGGTCGTGAATCTATCCAGATATCGGTAGGCGGCTTGTTTCACGGCAGTTACCGAGTACACATTCTTATCGAATGTCAGAGTCCTTGTGGGTTGATCGTGTCCCATAGAGACTATTGGCCAACTTGATGCGACCGGTGAGACGGATGGGATAAATGGTCACAATGGATTGGCATAGGAACAGTATCGAATGGTCTCCCAGGCACGAACGGCGTTCGCTGCGAAGCCTACGCGACGTTAATAACCCGAGCGATGCGATTGGTGGGATCTGTGCGATTGATGGGACACGTGGGATCCGTGACCCGCATACAGCGCTCCAGCACTCGATTGACGAAGGAGCAAGGCATGCGCTTCAGATCCGAGGACGTATTTCATCTCCTGGACCACTGGATCAAGCGCGGCAGATTTGTCGGATAGTGCCGCTGAGGTAGACGTGTCAGAGGATTTCGGTGCTTCTGTCGCTGGGATCGCCGCATGAATCTTGGCCGGTAGGATCGCCGCAATAGCAACTCCAATGGGAACGAGAAATCCTCTTGTTGCCATCTTTTCTCCTCCTCATTCGTGCCGAAGTCGGGAGATTATAGTCATTTGTATGACGCAATTCTACTTCCTCCTTAGAGGGGGTATGCAGAAAATGCATGTATTTCCCCTTACTTGACCTCTTGAGCGTCCTCCGTAGCACTCCTATAATCCCTCCGCACCACTGTGAGGCGTTGTCTTTTCAAAGAGGCTTCTCGCCATTTACCCATTTCGCAAGCCTTTTGGGGTCTGTACTACCATAAACGGCTGTGAGTTCTTAATGCCCTTCACGATTCGCCCTTTTCTTCGCACCCCACTCTGTTGCCCGGTCACTTATCAGGTCGAAGATTTTGAAGGCTTCGGTATGGTCTGGAATGTCACCCCGATGGGGTGGCGATTCTCTGGAAACTTGCCGCTACGAGTTGGCGAGGTGTGCTCGCTGACGGTACTGCTCCCTACGCATCGGGAAATCTATGTTGCGGCCGCCATTGTCCGGTGGGTGCGGGGCGAGGAGTTCGGGGTGGAGACGCTGGTGATGGATGAGGAATCGCGTGATGATCTAGGCTTGTTAATGAATCCCTCAAATAGGTGATGAACTGAGATATTGAACTATGACTCCATGGCGCAGATGGATCAGCATCGGATACTTTGCATCGGCATTTATGGCTGTAATCTATGTACCGTGGGTTCAGCACGACACCTCTTACCAGTTTTACGAGTATGCCTTCATTTTTAATCCTCCTCAGTTCAGGGCAGAAATCGCGTATGGCATTGTAATCCTGGAAATCCTTGCCATTAGTCTTGTGGCTTCGGCTCTATTTATCTTCGAAGATATTCTTGAGCCACGTGTTTCGCAGTGGATTGCCGAAGCTCAAAAACCCCCGCCCCCGCTGCGACCCCTTGATCCTCTCTGGGAGAAGAATTGGGAAAACGTTGGTCGCAGACTTGGGACCTTCTACCGTACGCTGCGACAGAAATCGCGGACTAAGCGGTCTTGATGCTGGTGCTCTTTTGGCTCTATCAGTTAATCCACGCACTCTTGTTTTTCTTCTCTGTGGTTCCCTCCTGTTTGCAAACACCGTTCTTGCCGACTTCATAGGCCTCGTCGTCTCCATCCTCGATGGCGACACCATCGAAGTCATGCAGGGGCAGCAAGCTCTGCGTATTCGACTTAATGAAATCGATTGCCCCGAGAAGAGGCAGGCATATGGAACCAAGGCGAAGCAGGCGGCCTCGGGGCTCGTGTTCGGGAAAGAGGTCACCGTACACACTCATGGCATGGACAAGTACGGCCGCACGATTGCTGACGTGCTGTTGCCAGACGGAACGAACGTGAATCATGCGCTCGTCAAAGGGGGCTGGTGCTGGTGGTATCGAAAATATGCGCCCACGGACGTGACCCTGGAGCAGTTGGAACAGTCTGCACGCGCCGCAAATTTAGGACTTTGGGCCGATCCGCAACCGATACCACCGTGGGAGTATCGGAAGGCTGTGCGCGGAAAGGCGCCGGCCTGGTTGGATCCGGAGCTGGAGGAAGGTATGGTTCGGTGAAGGCATGGGCTTTAGCTTACATAACCTAGAGATGGGCATCTCAATGTATAAATCTTACCTGCTCCTCGTGTTAACGCTGATGCTGTGGTCTATTCCATCCGAATCACTGGCCTTGCGGTCCGCCATGACGGGAGTAAATTTCGACGATGTTGAACTGACGCTACTTGTCCCCCCTGCCTATTACGAACAACTATATGACAGGGCTATTGAAGCGTTCGCGAAGGCGGGCTTGAGACCAAAGCGAGAAATCGATCGAACGATTCTACAAGAAGGGAAAGGGTATATTCTTTTCATCGAGCTTTGGGCAAAATCAATCGAAACCTGTCCTGGGCATTACCGCTACGAGCAGACCGCTGAGCTTCAAGAATGGGTCTACTTCGATAGAATCGGTGAACGCCTACTCATGAGTTCGCCTATGGGTTCGGATAATTCACTAGTAGTGACAGCCAAACCAGACTTAACTCGACTGCAACGGGACCTAGACGATCTATTGGCTGTCATTATCCAGCATTATCGCGTGGTGAACATGGAACGGTAAGACGTTAGTCTCAAACAGGGCCAAACGGCGACGGCAAATTCGTACCGGCAATCGATGACTCTCAAGCTTCTTCTGCTGAGCTGGAAACTAAGTTTCGTCCTGATAGCATTCCAGGGTTGTATTGTCATTTCCTACGGGACGTATAGCTCGCCAGCGATATCAGACTCGATTACGATAGACAGAAAGGAAAGCCTTCACTGGTATGGACGCCGCAAAGGCGATGTGCTTGCTCTACCCAACTTGCGGCTGGAGGTTCTTCCCATCAATGAACGGGTTACGATAAGCATTTGGGGGTTGATCGTGCCGTTCCTTCCGCTGCCGGGCGGCAGCAATGAGTCTGCGCTCTATTCGCCCTTTCAGTTCTTGATGACCCTGCGAATTCTCGATGGCGACGATAAGCTTACGCTGCTCCCCGGGGAAATTGTGCTCCAGTTCCACGACGGCAAGTCGATTCGACCAAGCGCCTTCTGGGGACCGCAATCCGGACCAGCAAATTGCCGGGCATATGAAAATACAAAAGTGCGGCAAGCCGCGACGCCAATAACACCCACCCATGAATCCCTAGCTATTACGACGGGCACGTGCGTCACCTTGCTTTTCGATCGTTCTCCCCCGCCTCCTGATGAAGAATTCAGCCTTCTGGTAAAGGGGATACGACAAGGGGGCAAGCCAATAGGTGTCCCAGCTATCAATTTTCAAAGGGAATCCATGTGGGTGATGGAAAGAGCTCACGACAATTGAGAACACACCAAGACCATGTTGAGGTGAATCTCTCCATAGTGGCGATCTCATAGGAATCCATCACGCTTCAGATTCTTCAAAATTTGATCGAAGGGACGTGTCGGTTCTTTGGCGCGCGTATCAAAGGCTTCTAAATCGACCTGCATCTTCGCGGAGTGTCTCAACCACGGCGGCATTGATCAGCCCTCAAACCGAGCGATCGGTGCGTCGAAATCAAGACGGGGAAGCGACGGATCATCGAGTATCTCTTGAGCCTCCTTCTAAGGTCGCTCAAAGAAAGCATGCGGGAACGCTAGGCTCAGACGGACGATCCGTCGAGGCTCCGTGAGGGTTGGGATGGAAGGGAATAGCTATGGGAACTCACGTGGTTGATCGGCTCGATGTCAGGACTGATTCGCTATTTCACGAGCCAGACGCGGTAGGTTTTGGCGGCGAGCGGTTTGGCGACTTTCAGCACGCCGGTTGCACCGGGGTTCATGACGTCGTCTCCGGATACGCTGCGTCTGGCTGGATAGCGCTCGGTGCGGATGAGGAACTTTTGATCATCGTAGAAGTCCACCATGATGTCGGCCGTTTCGCGTAGTCCGCCTTGGTAGTTCGTGTTCAGCCAATCGAGCCGCCGCAGCGCTTGGTATTCGATGGAGATGGTGCCGTTGGCTTCATCTCGGACGGCGAGGATCTTGAGCGAGCGG
Source organism: Nitrospira japonica (assembly GCF_900169565.1). Classification (NCBI taxonomy): domain Bacteria; kingdom Pseudomonadati; phylum Nitrospirota; class Nitrospiria; order Nitrospirales; family Nitrospiraceae; genus Nitrospira; species Nitrospira japonica. The sequence goes on from NZ_LT828648.1 coordinate 2,169,132, forward strand.
TTTTGATCGAGATTGTCTGCACCGGAAGGTTCGCCCGCCAGTTGCGTTCGGATCGCCTTCACGCTTTCGTCCACGACGAGCGTGCCGCGGACACGACAGGTTACGGTCTTGCCCTGCTGGAATTGTTCGAGGATTTGCTGGTCCTTGACGTACTTGGTCACGAGGTTGTTGGCCACCTCGCGCAGCAATACGGAGTCGACGACGTTGGCGGTTTGATCGCGATACGGGGCCGATTCGGTCACGGCCAGTCTCCAGGCTTCGCGGCAGGCCAGTGTCAGCGCATCCGACGGCGTCTCCGGATCGTGAAACGTGTAGCGATATTCGCCCGTCACCTCGGTCTTCTCCGGTGCGGCTTCCGCGGCAAAGTTGGTCAAGGGAGTCAAAAGGAGGAGGACGAGGACGCCAAGGGTCGGTTTGTGTGAGTTCACCATGTGACCCTCCTCTCCCGTCTGGACGAACGCGTGTTCATCGGCCCGGTCAAATCACGGGCACATCCTACCATGCGGATTGAGCAACATAAAGGCAGCGCGACGGCCTTTGGCCGCACCTGTCGCGGACGGAGGCGCCGCCGATCGAAACCTGGGTCCGAGCCGCTATAACGCCGCTTTCAAAGCTTGAACTGTGAGGGGACTGCAACCCTCGGCCCGATTGTTGGCGAGCACATAGATAGGTATGCCCTCATGAACCGCCTGTTTGATGATCAGGACCGTGTCCTGTCTCATGCGCGGCTGTTCTTGTACGACCCGGTTGTAGGGTTTGTACCGCGCGACGGCCTTTTCATATGCGAGGCCGAGCGGAGTCAGCAGCCGCAGGACGGCGAACGAGGCGGAAAAGCGACGGTCCAAGACTTGGTGCTGGGAGGCCAGCGGCGGCATGGAGGTCCAGTGGTTGTAGACGTGAGCGACGTTACGCGCCCGGAGGATGTCGGCGTAGCGACGGCCGAGCAGGGCCGGGTTGCGGATTTCGACCGCATACCGCTGGCCGGAAGGAAGTCGTTCCAAGAATTGATCGAGCTGGTTGAGAAAGGCGGGTGCTTCGATGCCCCATCGTTGAAACTCGAAGATGAACGGACCGAGTTTGCCGCCCAAACCCGTTATCGACGGAGTCAGCACGGACTCATGAAACAGGGAGACGTCTAAGAAATGCGGATTGGATTTTCCCGCTCTCGCTCCATAGCGCGGCAGGTTGGCGTAGGCGGGAACGGTGATGTCCTCCCAGACTTTCTGGCAAAAGTGAAAGCCGTCCGGCACCTGCCCGGCGTAGTGCGCGAGTTGGTTCGCATCGGCCGGGTGATAAAAAGAATGATCGATGCCCACGGTGCGGAACAGCGGCGACTCTCCGTCGTGGAACGTGTGCGCCGCATATTCGGCGAGCGTGTCTTGGCTAAAGCGGCCTTTCGGATACGCCCGATGGTAGACCAATCCCTGCCAGCCTTCGTAGGCCCAGGAACTGGTACCGAATCGCACGAGGTCGGAGAGGGAATTCATACGGCTGCATTCTACTGAAATCGTGTTCAAGAACAATAGGATAGCTTGACTTGAGTGGCGTCTTCACTCAGACTCTCCCCTTATGTCGGATTCCCACGAATCTTCTCTCCTCGCGACTCTGGCCGAACGGGTTGGCATCGCCTCGGAATATTACGACATCGGCGGGACGTTGCACGTCGCATCCGATGAGACGAAGCGGGCGATTCTCTCCGCGATGGGATTCACTGTCCGTTCGACTGAAGATCTCGCTGCAGCGTTGGAAGATTGGGATGAAGCGCCCTGGCGCCGTCCGTGCGAGCCGGTGCTGGTGGTGCGAGATGGGGCCGGCGAACCGGTGGTGCGCTGCTGTCTCATACTTGAAGACGGTAAAGAACGATCGGCGGTCGTGCGATGGACGATCGCGGACGAAAGCGGGCAACCGCTGCGGTCCGGTGAAGCGGGCCCTGGCCTATCGGCGGCCGAAGCGAGATGTGTGGACGGGCAACGGCGGGTCAAACTGGATTGCCGCCTGCCGGGTGACCTGCCGATCGGCTATTACCAGGTGACGGTTCAGGCATCGGGACTGGCCGGCGGTTCGTCCGGGACGATGCGTTTGATCGTGGCCCCGCAGCAGTGCTATTTGCCGCCTGCGCTTGCGGATCACCGGCGTATTTGGGGCGTGGCGCTGCAACTCTATTCATTGTCGTCGAATCGAAATTGGGGCTGCGGAGACTTTACGGATCTGGGCGCGGTGGTCGAATGGGCCGGTACCTCGCTGGGCGCGGGCTTGATCGGTCTCAATCCACTGCACGCACTGCGGAACAGCGCCCCGCACCATACGAGCCCGTATGCACCCGTCACGCGCCTCTTTCTCAATGAGCTCTATATTGATCTCGAACGGTTGCCGGAATTCTGGGCCTCCCAAGAGGCGCAGCGTCGGTTCCAAGCGCCGGAGTTCCAGGCCAAGCTCAAGGCTCTGCGCGAGAGCCGCCGGGTAGACTATGGCGCCATTGCCGACGCTAAGCGGAACTTGTTGGATTTAGCCTATCGGCAATTCTTGACGGAGCACTATGCCGGGCAGGAGCCTGACTTACAGCCGAAGACCGCCCGCGCCAAGGTGCTCGAGCGGTTTATTCGGGCCGAAGGCGAGCCGCTCGAACTGTATGCCACGTTCCAGACGCTGGAAGAGGAACGCCGACTGATTCAACCGACCGCCTCGTCGTGGCGCGATTGGCCCGCACAGTTTCAATCCCCCGGGCCGGCCGTGCGCGAATATGGGAAGCGGCATCGAAAGCGCCTGAGATTCTTTCAGTATATTCAGTGGGTTGCGTCTGAACAATTGGGCGAAAACCGGCGACGGTCGGAACAGGCAGGCATGACAATCGGATTGTACAACGATCTGGCTTTGGGCGCGGAGCGGTTCGGCGCCGAGTCCTGGATGTTTCAGTCGACGCTTGCGCTTGAGGCGGATTGCGGCGCGCCCCCGGACTCCTTGGGACCGGAGGGTCAGAATTGGGGATTGCCGCCGGTCAATCCGCTGGCGTTGCGTTCCAGCGGGTATGAACTGATCATCCGCCTGCTGCGCAACAACCTCCGGTTCGGCGGCGCGATTAGGCTGGATCATGTGATGGCGCTGTGCCGGCTCTTCTGGATCCCGCGCGGAAAACCGGCGGCGGAGGGGACGTATGTGCACTATCCGTTCGAAGACCTGCTGGCCATTGTCGCACTGGAGAGCGTGCGGGCGAAGACGTTGGTCATTGGCGAGGATCTCGGCACCGTCCCCGATTGGGTGCGGGAGGAACTGGCAAAAGCCGGTGTTCTATCCTATCGCGTCTTCTATTTCGAACGTCACGGCGATGGAACCTGCAAAGCGCCGAATGAATATCCCGAACAGTCGCTTGCCGTGGTCGGCACGCACGATCTGCCGACCTTGACCGGGTTCTGGTCCGGCCAGGATCTGCAGGTTCGAGCGGCGCTGGGTACCTCGGGAGATGATGACGCCAAACGTCGGGCATGGGAGGACCGTCGACGGGATAAAGGGCGCATGCTGGAGGCGCTCGCCCGTGAAGGCTTGTTGCCGGAAGGTGTCTCCATCGACCCGGACTCGACCCCCTCGATGACGCCGGCTCTGTGCCAAGCGATCCATGTCTACCTCGCCCGCAGCATGTCCGCCGTCGTGTTGGCCAATCTGGAGGATGGTTTGGAGGAACTGTCGCAGACCAACCTGCCTGGCACGATCGATTCCCATCCCAATTGGAATAGAAAGTATGCCGTATCGGTGGAAGCCCTGCCTGCCGACCCTCGTTTGCACGACCTGGCCGCCGTCTTGCGTTCCACACGCCCTCTAGGCTAAGACCTTCCGTCGGGATGGAGGTTTCGTCGGCATCCTTTCCTAATAAGGGACGGGATCTCCAGACCCTTCGTCGCGGACGTTCAAGATGAACAAGCAGAACCGCATTCTCCTGGCCGTCGCGGGAGTCGTCTTTCTTGCCATCGTGATTCTCGAAACCGCTGCGCCGGCGAACATCGTCGCCGCATACGGTTTGGTGTTTCCCATTTTGCTGGTCGCACGGCTGCGCAATCGGGTGTTGATGGTGCTGGCGGTCGTCTGCTGTGTGGCGGCGACCTATCTAGGGCTCATGCAGCCCACGAAGCCTGGGCGTTTTCAGGCCGCGGTCATCAATCGCTCGGTCGTCGCGGGCGTGTTGATGGTGGTGGCGTATGTCGGCATGACATGGGAAGAGCGGAAGGCGAGGGAAGAGGCGTCAAAGGCGGCTCTCGCACAACAGACCGAAAGTCTGCTGCGTGCCAATACGCTGTTGGTGGACGCGAAAGATCAATTGAATCGTTCGGAGCGTCTGGCGGCCGTCGGGCAGCTCGTGGCCTCCGTCGCTCACGAAGTCGGGACGCCGCTGCATTCGATCGCGTGGCATGTGCAGGCCTTGGCCGAGGAGCCGGGTGTCACGCCGGCCATGAAGAAGCGCATCACGGTCATCGACGAGCAGTTAAATCGTGTGGTCCGAATCATTCAAGACCTGCTGTCTTCGACCAGACAGCGGAAGCCCGAACCCGTGTGGATGTCGACGGAACGGGTCATCAATCCCGCCACGGCGCTGATGGAACCGGCGTTCCACGCGAAAGGGGTGTCGTTAAGCACCGAGTTGGCCATCGGAATTCCGCATGTATGGGCCGATGCGGAGAAGGTGCATCAAGTGCTGGTCAACCTGCTGGCGAACGCCTTGGCAGCGACGGCCCAACATGGCTCGGTCATCGTGCAAGCGAGCGGTCGCCCCGCTACGGCGGAGGAAGTGGACGTGGCGCGACGGATGGCCCCGGACATGACGGCGATGATGGTGACCATCGCCGTGCGTGACACGGGGGTGGGGATGCCGGCGGCGGACGTCCAGCGGGCCTTTCATCCATTTTTCACCACGAAGGAAGTTGGCAAAGGAACCGGATTGGGACTATTCTTGAGCCGTGAAACGGTGACGGCGCATGGAGGGAGCCTGTCCCTCCAGAGCGAAGCCGGTCGCGGAACTGTGGTGACGGTGATATTGCCCGGGAAGATGCCGAATCCAAGCGCAACGGTATAGAGACAATCATGAAAACTGCGACGATTGTGGTGGTTGACGACGATGCGGTGGCCCGTGAGCTGTTGGCGGAAGCGTTGAAGAAAGAAGGCTATAACGTTGAGGCCTTCGGGAGCGGCGAAGAGGCGATCGCACGCGGACGTGAAGGGTCGGTGGACCTCGTGCTCACCGATATCCGCATGGGGGCGGTGGACGGCCTGACGGTGTTACGCGAGTTTAAGCGGACAAGCCCGGATACCGCCGTCGTCGTGCTGACGGCCTTCGGCTCGCTGGAAGGCGCGATCGAGGCCATCAAGCAGGGTGCCTACGACTATTTGGCCAAGCCGTTCAAGAAGGAGGAGATCAAACTCGTCGTCGAACGGAGCTTGGATCATTGCCGTCTGGTCCGGGAAAATGCGCGATTCCGGGAAGAGCTGAAAGGTAAAGAGGATTGGTCGCCGCTGGTGGGCAGCAGCCCTGCCATGCTCGAAGTCTATAAGCTGGTCGCCCGGGTGTCGGAAGGCAAGAGCACGGTATTGTTGCAGGGCGAAAGCGGAACCGGAAAGGAACTGATCGCCCGTGCCATCCATGCGAACGGACCCCGGCGTGAGAATACGTTCGTGCCTGTAAATTGCGGAGCGCTTCCGGACGCGCTGCTCGAATCGGAGATGTTCGGGCATGAGAAGGGTGCATTTACCGGAGCGGTGGGTACCAAGACGGGTCTCTTCGAATCGGCCAGCGGCGGCACCCTGTTTCTCGACGAGATCGGAGAATTGGGGCAGGCGCTGCAAGTGAAGCTGCTGCGCGTCATGCAGGAGCAGGAGGTCAGGCGGGTCGGCGGCACGGCCTCGATCAAGGTCGACGTGCGGATTATCGCGGCGACAAATCGGGACTTGGAGCAACTCGTCAAGGAGGGAAAGTTCCGCGACGACTTGTTCTACCGGCTCAACGTCGTCCGCATTACGTTGCCTTCGCTCAAGGAGCGTCAGGAAGACATTCCCATGTTGGCCCATCATTTCCTGCAAAAGTGCGGCGTCGGCGCGACGAGAGCCGTGAGAGGGTTTCATCCGGACACGCTGACGCTCTTGCAACACTATCGTTGGCCGGGAAACGTCCGCGAACTGGAAAATGCTATTGAACGGGCTGTTTCGCTGAGTCGGGGCCCGCTCCTGACGCCGGACGACTTGCCGTCGGCGATCCGTCAAGCGGGATCGGAGCCGATCCAACGGGTGGAGTCGGCGGAGTCCCCTGGTGAGGCCTATCTCACGCTCGAGGAAGTGGAGAAACGCCACCTCATACGCGTGCTGAAAGAAATGAAGGGTAACAAGGTCAAGGCGGCGAAGGTGCTTGGCATTGACCGGCGGACCCTGTATCGGATGGCGGATCGCTTCGGGGTCGATCTTGGAGATGACGGGGAAGGGGGGGAGGCCGCACCCGTTTCCAACTAGGCCGAGCGGACAACAGTGGATCGCTCGAGGCGCAACCTGAAGTTTAGAGCAAATGGAGGGCGTTCTTGATCAAACGGAGTTGGTTCTCAGCGCTTTGAGGTAAAGCCGTCCGGGAGTCTTCCCACCGCGTAAACAGTCCGTCTTTCCCCTGGTAAAACACATGGAGCTTCAGCCTGGTACTATCCTCTGAGGCGGGAGTCACTTTGGCTTCCACCCAGCTCTTTCCCGTACCGAATCGCCAGTCCAGCATCCAGTCCCAAGGCCCGCGCATGTCTCGTCTGTGGCTTGTTACCATTTGTTCGTCGTCCTTGGGTTCGACGGTGTAACCCCCATCGGTCAGTACGTCGATCACTGCGATTCTGACCTGTTCGGCCGGAACCGGCAGCATGACGTCGATGATGTCGGGCTCATGGGGAATGGAGGGGCCGGCGCACGCGAGGGTTCCTAGGAGGGAGAGGCAGAGGGCTATTCGAGGGAGGATGGCGATCACTTGACCTTGGTTTCTTTCAATCGATAGACGAGATGCGTGTCGGTCTGCGTCACTCCTTCGATGGCATGAATCCGGCTGAGCACCAGCTGCGTCAAGGCATCTTGGTCCGCCACTTCCACGACGGTAATGATGTCGGGCTTTCCCCAGCAAGGGTCTACGGTCTTAATCTGCTTGATGTCCCGAAGTGCCCGGACCACACTGCTGGTCTGTCCTGGTAACACGTGAATCAACACATACGCACGGTCGGCCATAACTACCCCGCCGTCTACCGGCGCATGGATTGTACAAGGCACCGCCGGAATGGCAGGTTCGCCGTCAACGTAGCGGATGCCTCGTGTGCCTGTCAATGTGCCGGCGGGCGATTTCGCTGCGGGGGAGAGTGTGGCGACAGGAGACTTCGCTTTCTTCATCGATGGCCTCATTTCGGTGCGACGTAGACGTCGACGGTCAATTGATCGCTGATACTGATGAGATCGGTCTCGAGCCCTCGCGGATTGCCGATCCGCCCTTCCGGGTCATATACGAAATACAAGAGCGTCGAGCAGCCCTTCAGAGTTCGGCAATGTTCGATATCGGCTCGCAATTGCTCCATGAGGTCTCTTGTGTTCAATCCGGACCTGGTCTTTTTCACGATCACCGCAAGACGGCCGTCATTGAGCAGAAACCTGACGCGCGGTGTGCCGTTGGCGTAGTCGGGCACCCACTCACTCGTTTCGATGTCGTCGAAGGAAACGCGCAGCAGGGCATGCAGCAGATCTTGAGCATCCAGTTCGTCCTCGACATTCAGCGTGGCTCGATACTCGCCTCGGAGGCGGAGCTGCCGGACTATCATATGGAATCGCTTGCAAAGGGACTTGACCATCTCCAAGGGATCGGCGCCCGGCTCGCCACTGGCTGATGACGTTGGTTTCGACGCAGGGGACGATTCCGAGAAGAGCGCCTTGGGAACCGTAGAAACGGGTGTCGCCCCGGGTGGGATGAGATCGGGGGCGGCTAGCTTCGTTTCGGGAGCAACGGACGGCGTCGGCATCGATGCCGGCGCGGGAAGTGGTGCAACCGTGGGTGTCATAGGTTGTGTTTCCTGCAATGAAGGTTGTGGGGGAACAGGGGCGACCGCCTGATTGAGCGTAACCGGTTTGGGAGCAGAAACAGCAAGAGGAGCAGACAGTGAGGGGGCTGGAGTCGATGGCGGATAAACGGCCGTTAAGATCGCCGCATTGTGCTGGTTCGCTGGAGTCTGAGGACTTCCAGTGGGAGGAGCTGCCGGTGATTGTGGTGCGGCCGGCATCGATGGCGGTGGCTCAGGTGCAGCCTGCTGCCGGGTCATGTCTAGATTTGTGGTCAGCGCAACAGACATCGTAATGGGTGGAGGCAAGACCGGAGCGGCCGGAGTAATGGTCACCTGTGCTGAAGGAGTCGTGGAAGGCACGAGCGTCAGTGAGGGGCGCGGTGCAGTTGGGGCAGTAGCGGGCGGTGGAGGAGGTGTTTCCACAACCGGGGGAGGCTTAAGACCTTGTAGTTCCAATTTCTTATCTTCTAGGGCTCCAATGAGGCTCTTGAGGAGTGCAACCGTCTGTTTGGTATCAGCCGGTGTTTCCACCGAGAGGCGATGTTGTCGATAGGCTTGAAATTCCGGTGACTTGTCTCCGAACGTCTTCTTGATACATTCCTTCAGCTGAAGCTCGGTGCGTGCACGGGCGCCTTCCAAATAGGGAAACCCGTCGCGTCCCAGGTCTTCGATCTGCGGAATGAAGCTCTGCAGACGTTCGATGCCTTGAGCGATGTCTTCCAACATCGCGGTCTTCGACCGCGAGCGCTCTGCCTTTACTCGTGCCATGATGCGTGGAAAAAGTGTATCGGAGGCCATAGGCTCTGACAAGAAAACACCGTAATCCCGACAGTCAGGGGCGCATTTTCCGGATGACGAATTCACTCGTTCGATTCCTACGCGGCTGAATCAAGTTCCGCCAGCTCTTCGCCCGCGTGTGGATCCTGGGATACCGCCGCCGCCGAGAGGACCACGTGCGCGCTCTGTTGTTTACGACGATTCCGTTCCAAGACGGCGTCGAGCACGTAGCCGCAGTTGATGCACCGCCATGTGGTGGTCCACCACTCTCCACCACTCTCCTGGAGATCCACGAAATGGTCACGAACCATGCAACCGTGACAACGATGGCAATTCATGAAGCGCTCCTTTCAATGAGGTTTCGTGATTCAATGATCCAAAAATATCGGACTTCGCACGATGCGGTTAGACCTGAAAGCAGTACCTCGAAAGAGGGTGTTGGAAGACCTGGAACGATTGAAGTGATTGATTGTTTGGGGAAAAACAACGAGATTTCTGGGGAGGAGAAGCTTGGGTCGGCCTATTTAATTGGACCAACCCGTCTTCGCTCGGAATCTGAGTCAGTAGGAAAGACCTTGTTACGGTTTGATTTTTTCGATGGTTGCCAGTTTTTGGTCCGCCCCGTAGGTGAGATGGAAAATGACGAGTTTGTCCTTAAAAGCAATCTCGACAGGGGTAAAAATAAGTTCTGTCAGGCATAACGTGAAAAAATCGGCTGCGAAGTAGAAAAATCCTGTGAAGAATTTGGCGATGCCGCTATGTGCGTCAGGATCGAGTTTGTACCGGTCGTCGTAACCTCCGTCTTCCCGGGTGAAAAAATTGTCTGGCTGGCCGAGTTCGTTGATGACAGTCGATCGTTGAGCTCCCAGTTGAATGACGGTGAGATCTCCTCTTTTGGTATCGCGACTTGCTACCATGAGGACCGAACAGCCAGAAAGGCTCATGACGAGTAGGATCGCGACGAACACGTTTGGCTTTCGCATATCCCCTCCCTACCGAGTGAAAAACAATCAAGATCTTTCAATAAAGATAGCAAGCGAGATGGTGCCGCACTCAAGGCATTGATAGCATTGATGTTTCAACTGAGCCTCCATGTCTCAAATACTTCGATGAGAACTTGATTCTCTCAAGCAGAGAGGAGAGAAAAATCTAATCCCACAAGGAACAACAAACCATGTGTAACTTCCAAGGGGGTGCAGATGGGCTGGTTTGCTGGATCACTCGATGCCGTCACAAAACGGAAGAGTCAGCGGTGAGGTGTCGTCGGTAGTGGTAGCAATGGCGACCGCTCCCCTGATCGTCGAGGGTGGAGTGGCGTTCCAAGTACCTGATGTTGTGGGAGAAAATTTGGTGCCCCCGATACGAATTGAACGTACGACCCGCGGTTTAGGAAACCGCTGCTCTATCCAACTGAGCTACGGGGGCATGGTTGAATATCATATAGTTGCGCGCTCCCAGGGACAAGCGCTTTTTCGGCGTAGTGGAATAACGGCGAAGTTGTCTAGGCATTTCCCTCCTTGACTTAGCGATGCAACCAGCTCAGGCTGAATAAGACAATTCTATACACATCTGCCGACGGCCTCCTGGAAGGCCCGACCGCCGCCATTTGTGAGAAAGGCGGTCGCTCTATGGCGGACTCTCCGGATAAATCTGTTCGCAATCAAGTCCAGACCCACCTGCGTGCTTCTGATCGCATGCTCCTGTCAATCGAACCGCACTTGCTGACCGAGGAAATGCAAATTGCCAGGGACTCGATACGACGACTGAAGCAGATGATCACTCTCCAGCAAGACCGTCTGAAGAAGGCACGGCATCAGCCAGGAGGAAGTTCCTCCCACGCACGTCGATTGCGAGCCTCTACGGTGGATGCGCTCTCAATATGCAAGCTCACACTCCTGCAATTAAAACAAAGTGCTGACCAGCTCAAAATCGCTTGGGCTTCGCTCGACGATTAGTAGAGGACCGCCGACTCATGGGATTACGAAGGAACAAGAAGGACGGAGCAGACAGCGTACAGGAGATTCCGGCCCACCAATTAATCGCTCACTTTATGTCGGCAAGTGTGCCGCTGGAGCAGTACTTACAACGAGGAAAGCCGCTAACACTCCAGGAAATCGACTTGATCTCACTGACCGTCATGGGTCTCCAGACGTTTATCGAGGTATGGAAACGAAAAAAATCCATTCCTATTAAGTAGAAATCGGTTTTACTCCTTCCCGTGTAAGTTCCTCTTTTACTACCGCGCTGCGAGCAAGACCGGTTTTTCCGCTTCGGAAGACGGAACACACGCAATCCCTTCGACTGCCTTCGCCTTATGAGCAGGGAGAGGTGGGTAAAGCGTTCGACTGTCGCGAGCGCAATCCACGAAGATAGGTATCAGGCAGGTGACTGTCAATGAACAGATGACTCACCCTCCTTTGCCGAACCAAGCAGTTCCTTTTTCGATGGGATTTGCTTGAGCAGGTCGGCGCGAATCTGATAGATGCCCTGCAATCGGTGCCCCATCGCATAGGCAAGTCCATTGGATTGGCTGCCGAGGGAGAGCTTGCCGGCGAGCTTCCCGTCCCGTCCGGTGGCGACGAATTCCGCAGCGGGCGATACGAGACCGTATGGAGCCAGCGGGCCGGACTGTTTCATCACCCGTTCTTCAGCCGGCACATTGACTACCCGGCTGACGAAGAGGTCTGCGGTCTGCTGATTGACCTTGTCGGCCGGGCGATCCTCCAACACCCACTCGCCGCTCTGATTGATCAGCACATATTGTTCCGTGGCGGTCTTGACCGACAACATCGCGATGTCGGGTGCGTCCACCCCGAGCAGCCGTTTGTCCTGCAGATTGAAGAGTTCCTTCGTGAGATCTCTGATCGCCGTGGGATTGATGCGGTAGAGGGGGGCGTCAGACGTCGTCTCGGCGATCGCCTCACCGCTTGACGGGTCCGGTTGGTACAGCTTGACCGTCTGATCGCCATCGGCGGCGTGGATGGTCACCTTCACTTTCGGTGCATGAAGGGTCTTGGCCAATGTGTCGCGTTCGGGGCCCGGATCGATGATGCCGAGTGCCTTCAAGTCTTCCAGGCGGAACAGCAGCATGCGGACTTCGTTCAAGTCGGCTTCGGCCTCGATGGGGTAGCGGATTTTCCATTTTGGTTTTGGCTTTTCATTCACGTTGTACAGCACGATTTCGGTCGTAGGATAGGTGAGACGAATACGGTCGACGTCGCCTTTGGCTATACGCAAGATATCTTTGCGTCGGAAGGTCATGAGGTTTTTATTGACGAAGTCTTTCGGCGCCATATCGGTTAGCAGCAGGGCATGGTCGGATTCCCTCAAGACATACAGAGTCGAGGATAGAGGGCCGCTGTCGCCGATGGACAGTGTTTCCTTTGCGGCGCCGGTCGTAATCGTGATCGTCGTCACAGGAGAGTCGAGCCCGAACGGCGAAAGCGTGGTCGGATTTTCTTCGACGATCCGATGCACGGATCCCGTCACAAGCGCACGGATCAGGCTTTGAACTTCACGTTGGTCTGCGTCGGTTTGCAGGGGAGAGGTGATCGTCCAGCCTTTCTCGCCGGTCCGCCCGAACACCAGTTCGCTCTGATCAGTCTTGATGGCCAACCCTGTCAGGGCCTGTTGATCCAGCAATAGGACTTTTCTCTTTTCGACCGTCTGACGTTCTTCGGTTTCCTTGGCCGGAAACTCGACGAGGTACAAGTAGAGGCCAAGACCTCCGAGAACGAGGGCCATGAGTAGGGTGGGCCAGTATCTCATGAGGATTAGAGTCGGCGCCGCTTCCGCCACACCGTTAGGCCGATCATGCACAGCAAGGCAGGAATAAGGATGACTTGCACATAGAGCAGCGTTCGTTCCTGAATCGGATTGGGAATAAAGGGTCTCAGGGCCTGGTCTCTTGGACCGATGGCAAGCAGTTCTCGATCCTCCGCCAGCCACCCTGTGGTGTGTAGAAGAAAATCACTGTTGCCTGGGAAATTGACGAAGCCGTTTGTTGCAAAGGTGCTGTTACCGATGATCACGATTCCTGGTCTTGGCTTGCCTTCAACGGGAGGTGCTTTGGGAGCCAAGGCAGCGGCCATCGGAAGCGGGCCCTTAATGTCTTCCTTTTCATTGAGACCCACGACCCGGCCCTTCAGATCCGTTTCAGCCCAACTGTTCGGGGAGGTGCGTGCAAGCGGCACGTAGTCCCAGTCCTTTCCCGTCTGCTCGTCAAAGGTGATATGTCGGGCGAGCGGAAATAGCACGGCCGCATTCAGATCTTGCGTAATTTCATGTTCGGTGAAGGTGCGGACCAGCAAGGCAGTGAGATCGCCTTGAGCGAGCCGGTCCTGCAGGTCGACAAGCACTCCGGGACCAAGTCCAAGCCCCCATCGGGACAACAAGGGGGACAGATCGGCCTGTGTGTCCGGATCCACCATGAGCAGCAGTCGGCCTCCCGCGTCCACGTATGTGCGGATACGGTCCAGCTCATCCGACGTAATCGGCTTACGGGGCCCCGCCAGTGCGAGGATCGCCGTGCCGTCCGGCACCGAAGGTTGCGATAACAGACTGATTGAGTCGATTTGGTAGCCCTGTCTGATCAGCAGCTCCTTGGCGGAAGAGAAACCTGTTCGTTCCCGGTCCGTGAGACTGTGTTCTCCGTGGCCTTCCAGGAAAAGAATGCGCTTTTTCTCGTCCCGCGAAACGCGCATGAGCGCGCCGGTCAATTCCGCTTCCGATGGATTGGTCACGCGGACCGTCTGTGTGCCGCTTTCGAAAATGGCCGTGTCGGTTCTGGTGATCCCATAGGATTGCGCTGCCTTGGGCTGGCGTTCCGGGTCGATGAATTCGACGGCCAGCTTGGGACTTGCCTGTCGATAACTGTCAAGCCGTTCTTTGTAAGACTGATATCCCGCATCTTTTTCTCTTGTGAAGACGGTGACCTTTACGTCGCGTGGCAGGCTGCGTAGAACCCGATGGGTCTGAGGCGCAAGCGAAAAGTTCTGATTTTCAGAGAGATCCCACCGAACCGAGTGGCGGGCCGACAGAAAGTTGATGATCGCCAGAATCGCCACCAGCAAGAGAGTCAGAATCAGGCTGTTGGCCCCGAGCCGCGTGGACCGACGGGACGAAAAGCTCTTGAGCGATTGAAAATGGACGATGAAGAATGCAACCAGGCAGACCAGCGCCAGCCCTTCTACAACCGTCACGAGCCACAGCTTCTCGGGTGCGAGGCTGTAGGCGACCAGGCCGGCGACCGCCAGGGCCGTTCCCAATACACCCAGTGGCAGGGTTCTGAGGTTCATCTCCATCTGGTGGAATCGACGACGCGATGAGTAAGAAACAACAATAGAATGATCGCGGTGGCAAAGTAGACGAGGTCCTTCGTGTCCACGAGACCGCGCACCAGGTGGTCGTAGTGCTCCATGAACGAGACGTAGGAAATGATCTGACCTGCCGTGGTATCGCCCAGCAGGGAGCCCATACCGGCGAGGAGCCACAGGAGCAGTAAGAGACCGAAACTGACGAACGCCGCGACGATCTGATTCTCGGTCAGCGCAGACGCGAGGAGCCCCACGCTGAGAAACAATGCGCCGAGTAACGCCAACCCCAGATAGCCGGTCAACACGGGGTGCCAGTCGAAATCGCTGAAGAGCGACAGGGTCAGCGGGATGAGGCTTGTCCATGCGAGCAAGCCCAGGAAAACCAGGAATACGCTTACGAACTTCCCGGCGACGATCTCGTTCAGTCCGGCGGGGGAGGTCATCAGGAACTCAAAGGTCCGAAGCTTCCGCTCTTCCGCGAAGAGTCGCATGGTGAGGATTGGCAGAATGATCAGGAGAACGAATCGCACGCTTGCAAAGAGATTGCGGAAGATGAGGTCGTTGAGGTTGATCTGCGCCTGGCCGCCCTGGATCTGCATCAACTGGATCGCTTGGGCGCCTGCGAACACGATGTACAGATAGGCCAGCAGTCCGACGATGAGCAGGAACACCGCTCCGACGACATAGACGACCGGCGACACGAAATACGAGCGTAGCTCTTTGGCAACGATGGCGCCGACCGGCGTCATGATGAGGTCTCCGCGCGTTCCATGGGTTCGAGTTCCGTCTGGCCGGATCCTTGCCCCGGTTCGCCCATGCTTTCCTCGTGGCGCGTGAGACGGAGAAAGACGTCTTCCAACGTCATGGAAACCGGCTTGAGTTCAACAAGGCCCCAGCCGCTGTTCACGGCAAGACGGCCGACGTCTTCTCGAATGTCGTGACCCAGTTCGGATTCCAGAAGGAAGCCGCCCCCTTCACCGCCGGCAAGGACATGTTGCACGCCGGGGATCTCCTTGAACCGGGCTTCGACGTCGCCTGGCGGCCGCTTGAGCACCACTGAGATTTTTTCCGAGTTGCGCAAGCGGGCGGAGAGTTGATCGGGTGTGTCTTCGGCGACGATACGTCCGGCGCTGATGATCACCACGCGCTGACAGACGGCGGTCGCTTCAGGAAGAATATGCGTGCTGAGGATGACCGAGTGTGATCCCGCCAGGCTTCTGATCAATTCCCGTATCTCAATGATTTGCTTTGGGTCCAACCCCACTGTCGGCTCATCAAGAATCAACACGGGCGGATCGTGAACCAGGGCTTGAGCCAGTCCCACGCGCTGCCGATAGCCCCGAGAAAGATTGCCGATCAATCGATGCCGGACCGGCCCCAATCCCAACCGCTCTACTTCGCGGTTGATTGCCGCGGTGAGAGTGTTGCTCGTCAGGCCGCGGAGTTGCCCAACGAATCGAAGGTACTCATCGACCGTTAACTCTTGATAGACGGGCGGGGTTTCCGGCAAATAGCCAATCCGCCGTTTCACTTCCAACGGTTGATCCTGACAGTCGTAGCCTGCGATCCGTGCCGATCCTTCCGTGGCCGGAAGGAAGCAGGTAAGGATCCGCATGGTCGTCGTCTTGCCGGCTCCATTGGGGCCCAGAAAGGCGAGCACCTCTCCTTTGGCGACGGAGAAGGTCACTCGGTCAATGGCGGTATGCTGTCCGTATCGCTTGGTGACTTGCTGAACGTCAATCATCTGTCGTCGCTGGTGTGCTGTCGGCTGAACGGAAATCGTCGAGGTCTATACAGGCGGGCTACTCATCACCGTTGGTCCATGTAAAAGACAGGGCATCTTACTCATCGGACAGAGGGCAGTCAATATCGTTGCGCGAGATGTAAGTTAGCCATTGGGAGGACTCCGGCAGTATAGACGGCAGCTTTACACGCGCCGAGCATCCTGTTAGAGTCCACCACACTCCGAACGACTTCCGGCAATGAGAGACAGAATCGTCACGCCGACTTGGCGTTGGGTTTCCACAGCGGTGATGGCGATTTCGATTGGGTTGCTGTGCGTCCCCCTCGTTCAGGCCGCTCAGGGTCGCACGTACAAGGTACAAGGGATTGTCATTGGGGTGACCTCGAATCAGTCTCCGCAACTGATTGTCGTCAATACCCCGATCACTCCCAAGAATTTCATGACCGTCGGCGCCACCGTTACGGCTCAGACCAAGATTCTACGGGGGCAGAAAAAGGTTCCGCTCCATAGTATTCGGGTAGGCGAGAGCGTCTGGCTCACGTATATAAAGAGTCCCGAAGGCCTGCTCGCCAGGATGATCCAAGCCAAGGGCTGATGAGTTCCTGGGCGGGAGCCAATGCGGCCTTTGGGATGACGGGGGAGTCTGGGCGCATCCCCGCACATGTGATGCTATGTGATTAATCCCGGCTCCAGCCGAACGTAGGGGGCGGGGACTACGCTGTCGGTATTGTTGAACGGCAGCGCTGGCTTTAGGTTGAACCGTGAGAGTCAAAGCCATCGGTTCAACCGGATAGAGGTGACGACATGACCGTTCATGCAACGCCATCACCGTGTACTGCCGCTCTGGCCGTCGCTCTGGGCGCTTGGTGCCTCGTGGGCGGCTGTTCTTGGATTCCGAAGGGTGATTCCCAATTCGACGCCGGTATCAAGGATCGCGGCATCGCCTCATGGTATGGCGAACCGTTCCATGGCAGGCAGGCCGCAGACGGGACCATTTATGATATGGAAGGGTTGACCGCCGCTCATCGCACGATGCCCCTGGGGAGCGTGGTCCGTGTGACCAATCTGACCAATGGTAAGTATGTCTATGTTCGGATCACGGATCGCGGTCCCTATGTCAACGGCCGAATCTTGGATCTTTCACATGCCGCAGCGGTGCGAGTGGGCATGGTAAAGGGGGGGCTGTCGCTGGTCCAGGTTGAAATCGTCGGAGAGCGGCGGCCGGATGCGCTGCTCTCCTCCGATGCGGTCGCGGCATTGTCCCTTGCCAGGATCGTCAGGGCCGATTCGACGGCACAGCCCGACGGCGTCGCGCTCGGCGCTCCTCATCGGCCCCGTCCCGGCGATTTGTGGACTCGGCGAAGAAACCTGAGCGTTCCGGCGACATTGGCGGCAGATCATACGGCGCATGTCCAGCTTGCCGCGCTTGTTCTCGACTAATCCGGTACGGTCTCCCGGCTCCCGTTGACAGCGCCTAAAGCGGTCCACTAGACTGCGGCGGATGTGCTTGATGCGGGGGCTCGGGACGTTTCAAATTCCCCCGGCTCAATTTCTTCGAGAATGATCCAGAGAACTTGACGGAAGGCGGAGGTTTGTCATGGCGAAAAAGGGGACGGAATCGGACGAATCGCGGCTCAAGAAAAAAGTCGCCACGAAGTTGAGCGGCCACGAGAATCCCGAAGGTGATGCGGCACTCCGCGCGCTTCGGAAACGGCTGAAGCGCGAACAGCGGAAGCGGCGCGCGCTGGCCCTGAGGAAGAAGCATGCCGGGGCGAACAAACCGGCAGCCGAGGGAGCTCCGGCGGCAGGATAGCCGGCATTCAGCCACCGCGTAAGGAAGCGATCCATGGAACAATCGGAAACACACGACCAAGACCTACACAAAGAAGCCGGTTCTGACGCCGCCTCCGACGAACTCACCGACCAGGTGGCGGCCGAATTGACGGGCGAGACGGCTGTGGCTGAGACGACGGATGAACAGCCTGAGGCCGTGCTGCTCGAAGAGGAGAAGCCGAAGGACGAGATCGACATACAAATCGATCTGCTCAAGGATCCTGACTGGGTTGTTCGACGCGAAGCAGCCATTACTCTTGGGGAAATGGCCGATGAGCGGTGCGTAGAACCGTTGTGCCAGGCGCTGCGGGACGGCGACTGGCAGGTTAGGGAAGTCGCTGTGGATGGTCTCGGTCAGATCGGCTCTCCCGCCGTAGAATTGCTGCTCAAGCTGCTTCGTGATTGGGACGTTCGCAAGTACGCGATCGGCGCATTGGGAAAGATCCGTGATGAACGAGTTCTCGACCCGCTCATGCTCCAGCTGCGGAACGACGAATTCAAGGACGATGCGACTAATGCCTTGGTCGAGTTGGGCGCCCCGGCCTTGTCGCGCCTGATTGTGGCATTGAAGGACAAGGATGAGTTGGTCCGAAAGCAGGCCGTGCTGGCTCTCGGCCGCATCAAGCATACCGATGCCATCGATCCGCTGATTGACATGCTGGCTGATAAGGACTGGTTTACGCGTCTGACGGCCGCTGCTGCGTTGGAAGCGATCGGAGACGATCGTGGACGCGAGGCCATCAAGCCGTTGACGAAAGATTCGGATATGGTGGTGAGGATGCGGGCCGAGCGAATTTTGGCGAAGTGGAAAAAACAGCCGGCCAACGCCTGAGCGGCTTCCCGCCTGACGTTGTGCGCGCGGAGTCGTTCTCTACTTGTCGAGTTGCCGGTCGATTTCCTTTTGAACGTCGTTGAGTTTCTTCATCGGAACCGGTTTTCCCATCGATAGTTCCAGCCGCAATTCCTGCAATGTGCCAATGATGGACCGCACGGCCTGAGTCGAGCCATCTTGGCGCGCTCCCTTGATAGCCGCTTCCAGACCGGCCACGCCGTCCGCCAGTTGCTTCGCCGCTTCCCCGAAATTTTTGTCCAGCACCTCTGAGCGAGCTTGAACGATTTTTGATTTGGTTTCGAGCAGGGCTTGCCGCCTGCGGAGATCCTGTTCGATTCCCATCGTGGTATCCATGACGTTTCGAGAGACTTCCCGTATCGATTTCGGTAACCCAGCCACTGTTTGCTCCAGAGTTCCGGTCGGCCGCTGTCCGAAATAGAATCCCGCTGCAAACGACCCCGTAATCAGGACGAGCACTCCGATGAATTTCCACATGCCTATCCTTTCCGTCCCTTGGATGCCGTGGACTTGCTGTGTCGGTCGATTTGTTGCAGCAGGCTTCCGGCCACGGTGATACGGACCGCCGAGTCCGAGTCGTGCAGACCTTTTTTCAACAGCGCGAACGGAGGTGGATTCGTTTTTCCCAAGGCCTTTGCCGAGAAGAGTCTGGGCTGAGGTTGCTGGTCCTGCAACAGAGTCTGGAGGATGGTGATCCCCTGCTTGTCGGAGGCCATCCCGAGAGCCTGTGCCGTGGCGGCGCGAACTGACGGATCCGGATGACGGGCCAGGTCCGTCGCAATTAGGACAGCGGATGAATCGCCCAATCGGAGAAGACCCTCCACGGCGTTGGCGCGCACCTGCATGGATGCGTCCCTCGTCAATTGGAGCAACAGCGGACGTGTTTCGGGGATGCCGAGCCGGCCGATGCTGACGGCGGCAGTGCCTCTGACCCTGGCGTGCTCGTCCCCGATCGCGTGTGTGAGCGGCGCGACCGCCCCGGGTTGACCGAACTCTCCCAACGCGCCGGCGGCAAACGCGCGAACCGATGGCTCGGGATCGTAGACCCCTTGGCTGAGCACCGCGAGGGTCGACGGCCGCTTGAGTTTGCCGAGCGCACCTAATGCGGCCATGCGGGTTTCCGGATCCGGAAGCGTGGCGGCTCCCGTGATATCGCGCAGCATGTCCTGTTTACCCAATCGATAGAGTGCGGCATAGGCGAATACGCCTTCGGGGCCGTCTTCGGTTCTCGCCACCTCGATCAGCCGGGGCACGATATCGTTGACTCCCCCTTCACTCAGTACATTCATGGCGGCAATGCGTACAGGCGGCATGTCGTCCCGAAGCGCGCGTCGCAGCGCGTCCGACTTCGAGGCGAGCCCGGCACGACCCAGACCCTCCACGGCGCGAGCCCGCACCAAGGGGGAAGGATCCAGGAGGCCGTCCTCGAGAATAGATCGGGTCTCGGCAAGCCCCAACTCCGCCAGCGCACTGTAGGCGGCAATTCTGACGTATTCCTTGGGATCACGGACGTGCGTGGTCAGTGTGCTCAACGCAAGCGAACGTAGGAGCGGAAATTCATCCGGCTGGTCACTGGGAACCAAGCGGTCGTATAGCGTCAGGGCTTCCCCGGTCTGGCCCAATTTCAGATAGCTTTGAAGCGTCACGCGAAGCAGATCCTTCGACGGGGTGCTGTCCGAGGGCCGTGAATTCCATAACTTGAGAACCTTGTCGTATTCTGCCTCGCGGTAAGCCTGAGAGGCTTCCTGCTCAAGGCTGGTTCCCGGTGTGGTCGCAGTTGCACCGGAAGCAAGGATGGCGGCAAGCAGAAGCGCCGTAAATGAAATTGCGAGTAGCGAGAGGCGGGTCACCATGCCATGGGCAATTGAGTTTTTCGGAAGGGAAGCGGAAGAAACGCTCTTACCATATCGTTGGGGTTCTGGCCATTGCCGGCGTGTAGAGCATCTCCACATAGTCCTTAACCATCCGCTTGGTGCAGAAGACTGGTGCCACAGTCCTGATGCTTTCTTTGACGAGTTGGAGCCAGCCTCGCGGGATACCGTCAATGTCCCGTTGATAGTAGAGCGGGACGACTTCTTGCTCCAACAGCCGATAGAGCTGGTCTGCATCGTGGCGGTCCTGAACGTCGACGTCGCCATCGGCCAGTGGTTGAATGCCCCAGCCGTTCGCCCCGTTATACCCTTCCTGCCACCACCCGTCGAGCACACTGAAATGCAGCGCGCCATTGAGTGCCGCCTTCATACCGCTCGTGCCGCTGGCTTCCATCGGAAAGCGCGGGGTGTTTAGCCAGATGTCCACGCCTTGAACCAGATACTTGGCCATGTGCATCTCGTAGTCTTCCAGAAACGCCACCTGGCCTCCCAACTTGTGGTCTTGGCAATAGCTCATGACCTCGTGAATGAAATAGCGTCCCGGTTCGTCTGCGGGATGAGCTTTGCCGGCGAAGATCAATTGGACGGGCCGCCATTGGTCGTGGAGAAGGCGTTTCAAACGGTCGAGGTCGGCGAACAGCAAGGTGGCTCGTTTGTACGTGGCGAACCGTCGGGCAAAGCCGATCGTGAGCGCTTCGGGATCGAGCAGGGTGCCTCGCGCCAGCACCTGCGAAGGGTGGAGCATTCCCTGCATCCAACCGGAGCGGACACGCTCTCGTATGAAGCCCATGAGTTTGCGCTTCATCGTCTGGCGCACGGCCCAGAGTTCATGATCGGGAATATCGGCAACCCGTTGCCACATGGCCGGATCGTCGCAGCTCTCGGCCCACATCGGGCTGAGCGATTTGCTATACAGCCTGTGAAGATCGGGAGAAATCCACGTCGGAGCATGGATACCGTTGGTAATGCTCCGGATCGGCACCTGTTCAACGGGAAGTCCGGGCCAAAAATGCTGCCACATTTGGCGACTAACCCGTCCGTGTTCACGACTGACTCCATTGAGATGTGCCGACAGCCGCATCACAAGGGCGGTCATGTTGAATCCCTGTCCCCGAGATTCCGGCGTTTCGCCCAGGCCCAGGAATTCCTCACGCGAGAGGCCGATCTGATCCCAAAAACCGGAAAAATACTTGTCCATCAAGTGGTGCGGAAACACGTCATGACCGGCGGGCACAGGCGTATGGGTCGTAAAGACAGTGCTCTGCCGGACAATCTCGCTGGCTTCCGCATGGGACGTGCCTGCTTGCATAAATTCACGCAAGCGCTCCAGGGTGAGAAATGCTGAGTGTCCTTCATTGGCATGCCAGACAGAGGGGGCGATGCCCAGGTTGCGGAGCACGCGAACTCCGCCGATGCCCAGCAGGATTTCTTGACATAACCGCATTTCCTGATCTCCCCCGTACAATCGGGCGGAGAGGGCGCGGTGTTCCGGCGTATTCTCAGGCACGTCCGTGTCGATCAGATAGAGCGGGACCCGACCGACCTGCACCTTCCAGACGACCGCGGCCACGGTCCGCCCGCCTATCTCCACTGCAATCCGACACGGTTCTCCGGACGGAGTCAGCGCCGGATGAATAGGAGACTCCGCGCGATTGAAGGCTGCATAGGCGGCTTCCTGCCACCCCTCGGCTGAGATTCGTTGCCGGAAATAGCCCTGGGGATACATGAAGCCGATGCCGACCAGCGGCACCCCGAGGTCGCTTGCCTCTTTGCAGTGATCGCCGGCCAGAATGCCCAGGCCACCGCTGTAAATCGGGATCGAGGTGTGAAGGCCGAATTCTGCAGAGAAATAGGCGATGGTCTCTTTCAGCGAAGCGGCGTGCTGTGTGCTAAACCAACTATGGCCATTGGCCAGGTATTGATCGAACAGTTTGATCACCGCGGAATATTGCCGGAGATAGGACGGATCTTCCGCCAGCCGCGCCAGTCGTTCCGGTTTCACGTCCGCGAGCAGCTTGACGGGATTATGTTGGGTCAGAAACCAGAGCGTGGGGTCGATCGTTTCGAACAGCTGCCGTGCTTCGAGCGTCCAACTCCACCACAAATTTTGCGAGAGTTCCCCAAGGCGGGCCAAGCTGAGCGGCAAACCGGCACGTGGGTTCTGAGCAATGTTCGTAGTCTCCACTGCGACTCCTTATGAATGTGGGGCCGGGATGGTCGTGAGGGGATTGCCGAGCACCCCGCGCCAAGTAAGATCAGGCGTGGCCGGCCTTGTGCCAGGAGGTCCACTCATCCGAGAATGCCACGGATGCGTAGCGTTCGCCAAGAATTTTTGCAACTCGATTCATCAGTTTGGTCAACTGTTGCACTTCTTCCTGGGTGAGATCCTGGCGAAAGCGAGGATGCAGTCCCCAGCGAGTTTCCACTTCCTCGCCGGAGACGGTGGACATGACGCTGATGAGCTTGATTTCATTTCCGGTAGGATTTTGGGGCGCAGAAGCCGTTTCCATGTGTGTCATCGAGGCGGACGTCGGCTGCACGGCCATGCCGGTCGACATGGGAGGAGCGTCACCCTGCAGAATGGCGGTGATCGCCGGGACCGCGGCACTGGCGCAGAGTGTGGCGGCAGATGTAATCTGAGGATGGCCGCTGACGCCGAGAGCTTCCGCGACACGTCCGCCGAAGACGTCAAACATCTCGTTCTTTGCCTTGCTGTCTTCTGCGATGGAAAAACGATAGCGCTCATAGAGTTGGCGGCTCTCCGCCACGGCGCCTCCGATCGTCATCATGATTTCAGACTGATCGACGCCGGAGCCGAACGCGGGTTCCAAGACCGTCTTGAGCTGGATGGTCACCGCGTCCTCCAGCCCGTTCATGAACTCCGGCTGGTCCTTGATCGGAATATGGAAGGCTGAAATCCTGTCCGTCAGATTGAACATGACTTTGAGGAATTCCAGATAGAGGCCCCACTCGTCCTGGCGCTTGAGCTTCATGGCCTGCTCCGGCGCATTCTTCTTCATCACAGTGACGGATTCGCCGGCGACGGCCAGCATCAATTCGGCGAGCGACCGTTGTTGGGCTCCGTATGGCGTCTTTCCCATATATAGATATAGTACTGTGGAGTATAAGGTCCGGTGCCGTCAGGAGGCGCATTATAGCCGAGAGATCCCTTCAGACTCCAGGGGCATCCCGAGAGCCGATTGTGACGGGATCCCGCCGCGTTGAAACGGTCTCAACCATAATGTTATACAGCGCAGACATACCTGCGAACGCTCATCAATGAATCGAAACATTACCCCTTACATCTTGAAGCGGACTGCGGACGACACCACCCCGCGCAAGCTGTCGATCGATTATGCGGCGGCGCTGAATCCTCAGCAATTGGCCGCGGTGACGGCCGGCGACGGTCCGTCGCTGGTGATTGCCGGGGCGGGAAGCGGCAAAACCCGTACGCTGGTCTATCGCGTGGCATATCTGATTGATTCGGGTATTGACCCCTCGCATATTTTGCTGCTTACGTTTACGAGAAAATCGGCGCAAGAAATGCTCGATCGAGCCGGAGAATTGATCGGCTCGCGCAGCGAACGCGTGTGCGGCGGCACGTT
Source organism: Nitrospira japonica (assembly GCF_900169565.1). Lineage (NCBI taxonomy): Bacteria > Pseudomonadati > Nitrospirota > Nitrospiria > Nitrospirales > Nitrospiraceae > Nitrospira > Nitrospira japonica. The sequence goes on from NZ_LT828648.1 coordinate 2,193,169, forward strand.
TCACTCGGTCGCGAACATGCTGTTGCGCCGCTACGGCCGAACCATCGGAGTGGAACCGGGATTCACCATTCTGGATCGCGGGGATGCGGAGGACTTGATTGCGCTCGTGCGGTCGCAGTTGGGGCTCAACGAAAAGGACAAGCGATTCCCCCGGAAGGGGACGATCGCCGAAATTTTCAGCAAGGCCGAAAATACGCTGCGGAGCCTGGACGACATCCTATTGGAAGAATTCAGTCATTTCGCCGACCATCTTGACGCGCTTGGACAGTTGCAGAGGGGGTATCAGGCTGCGAAACGGCAACGGCAGCTCGCGGACTATGACGATCTGTTGGTTCTGCTGCGGCGACTGTTGACCGAAGACCCGCATGCGCAGGAGTCGATCTCCAGCCTGTATCGGTACATCCTCGTCGACGAATATCAGGATACCAACCGCCTGCAGGCCGACGTGATCCGCAAACTGGCCTCGACGCATCAGAACGTAACGGTGGTGGGAGATGACAGTCAGTCGATCTATGCGTTTCGGGGCGCGACATTCAAGAACATTATGGAGTTCCCCGCGCTCTTTCCAGGCGCGACGATCTACAAGCTGGAAGAAAACTACCGCAGTACTCAGCCGATCTTGAATCTTGCCAACTGCATCATCGAAGAGGCGGCCGAAAAATACAGTAAGCGCCTGTTCACGCGCAAGCTGGACGGGCCGCTGCCGACCTTGGCGGAGGCCGCGGGTGAGAATGCCCAGTCCCGCTTCGTCGCGCAGAAAATCCTTGAGCTTCGCGAGGAAGGGGTGCCGCTCGGCGAAGTTGCGGTGCTGTTCCGGTCGAGCTTCCATTCTTTTGATCTGGAGATCGAGCTCTCCCGCCGCGGCCTGCCGTTCGTCAAGCGCGGCGGCGTCAAGTTCATCGAAACGGCGCATGTGAAGGATCTGTTGGCGCATCTGCGCGTGGTCGCCAATCCGCTCGACGCGGTCAGCTGGCACAGGGTGCTGATGTTGGTCGAAGGCGTCGGTCCGAAGAAGGCGCAGGATCTGTTGGCATCGTTGGTCAAATCGGATGCGCCCTATCGGGTCTTGAGGGACGTAGGCGGGAGATCGGGCCAAGGGCTGAAGAATCTGGCCCATACGCTCGAAAGTCTGGCCGGTTCGGCCGATCTGGGGACGGCCGAGCAGGTAAATCACATTTATGAGTATTACTTGCCGATCCTCAAAGAACAGTACGACGACTATCCCAAGCGGACCAGGGACCTGGATCACCTGCATACCATCGCAGAGGGATATGCCGAAGTCGGCCAGTTTCTCGCCGACCTTGCATTGGAGCCTCCGGACGGGAGCGCGGTGGATGTGGAAGCGCCGGACCGGGACGATGAGCGGATGGTCCTGTCCACAATCCATTCGGCCAAGGGATTGGAATGGCAATGTGTATTCGTCATTTGGATCGTCGATGGGAAATTCCCGTCGCTCTATTCGTTCGTCGCAGATGAAGATTTGGAGGAGGAGCGCCGCCTGTTCTATGTTGCGGTCACCCGAGCGAAGCGGCATCTATATCTCACCTATCCGATCAATGTTTTCGATAAGAGCAGCGGCATGCTGCTTTCGAAACCGACGCGGTTTCTCGACCATGTCTCCCCGGCCATGTTCGAGCAGTTGGCTCTCATCGAAGAGGGAGGGCATTCCGACTGGCGCCGCTATCGGGACGATTCCTACTGATCCCGTGCCTCAATCGCTTGCCCACATGATGCGGCCGTTCCGTGACTGGAGTCTGCCTTTCTGTCTGCTGGTCTGCTGGTGCCTTGTCTTGATCGCAGCGTCCGGAGCGCAAGGGACGTCCGACCACATTTGGCGACAAATTGCAGGTGAAGCGGAACGGTTGGGGCTCCCGGTGAAGTTTCTCAAGGCCGTGCCAGCCGACTTCGTCAAGTTTGAATTCGACGATCTCCAGGCCTTCGCGGCCGAGTATCATCTGGGCGAGCATCGAATGGTCTTGAATCGTACGCTGTCATTCAATGCTGCCGGAGGTACGCTGCGTCCGCTGAATCGTCTGACCAGCAGCGAGATGGAAACGCTCTACCACGAACTGTTTCACGCCTACATGGATTATCTGGCGACCGATGGTCGGGGGGCCACGTTGACGTTCGCGCGCAAGCAGCAACAATGCCGGTATGGTGTAGTTCTCATCAATCCGGTCGTGCAACGTCGGACTGAGACGGAAGAACGATTTCTGAGCGAGGTCGAATCGTGGGAAGCGTTAAACGAAGCGTGGGCGGTCTTTGTTGGATGGGCAGTGTGGAACCAATCGGAATCAGCTGGCCGAACCATGCAGTCTCTTCTGAAGTCGGCAAAATCCCGTTCGGATTGGCTGCGCCGCCTGGAGTCTGCGGATCGTGAGGGGAAACTTCGGGGCTATTATGAACCGGAGAATTCTGAGGAGCGAGCCGTGGCGAGGAAGCGATTCCTAGCTCCAGCTTCTCGGATTTCCTCGGAGGAAGTCCAACACCTTATGCGGGAGGCGCTCGGTTTCCCTGACGATCTGACCAGGCAGGCCGGTCAGATGCTCGGTTCTGGCGGATTCCCTCGATTTCCCCATTCCTGTTAGCCATGTCTAGCCCAAGAAACTGAAAAGAATTGCCTGCTTAGGGACGATGATCTTGGATGCGTGGTGCAGTAGTGGGGAACGTTCCATGCGCAGCGCATCCTGCTTTCCGGATTGTGATGATGGTGAAAGTGCGGCTGATGAGGGAGGTATTTAGGTAGGGAGGGTTGAGACACAAAAAGAAAAAATTGTGCCATCGGCCTCCTCCCCCTTGACTTCAAGATACTTCATCAATAGAATCGGGCGTTTCTTGAACAAGGCTCTGTCCCCAGTTCAGTACTTTATCCTTCTTCAAAAAGGAATAGGTGCTGTACATGGACAAGCCTGCTCTTCTTTTCTCGTGCGCGGTGATGGAATAAGAGGATCAGATTTTCTGTTGAACATTGTCGTTGGCTGTTCGGGCAGGTACCCAAGTGGCCAAAGGGGGCAGACTGTAAATCTGTTGCCATCGGCTTCCAAGGTTCGAATCCTTGCCTGCCCACCAACGCAGCGCTTGCTCGACCAGGGGGCTTTTGGCTGGCGTGGTCGACTACGGGCGAGTCAGATAGGGAGTTTTGCAGCGTAGCGAATGATCGAGTGGGCCGATGATGCGGGCGTAGCTCAGCGGTAGAGTCCCAGCCTTCCAAGCTGGCTGTCGTGGGTTCAACTCCCACCGCCCGCTCCAAATGGGAGAGCCCATAGCCATAGAGATGTCGATAGGCTGATATCTCAATTCAGGGCGATGACTGGAAGGGAGTTGCCATCTCGGACTCCAAATATATTGGGACGGTTGACGGACAGTGGCTTGCCACCGATTGCAGGAACGCCCACGTAGCTCAGTTGGTAGAGCACGTCCTTGGTAAGGACGAGGTCACGCGTTCGATCCGCGTCGTGGGCTCCATGCAGAGCTTGCTCGACCTGGAGCGCTTTTCATAGTGATGTGCGACGGGATGTGGGTGCCTTGAGTCGTTGGAATGGTTTCAAGCTCGACTGATTGATTGCTCGATGCAGAGGCCCAGGGTTTCCGGATTGCCGGATGCCGCAAGGGGGTCCGAACTAGAAGGGGTGATGTATGGCGAAGGCGAAATACGAGCGGAAGAAGCCGCATGTGAACATCGGGACGATTGGGCACGTGGATCACGGGAAGACGACGTTGACGGCGGCGTTGACGAAAGTGTGTGCGGATAAAGGGATGGCGAAGTTCATTAGCTACGACGAAGTGGCGAAGGCCTCGGAGAGCCAGGGGCGCCGGGACGCGACGAAGATCATGACGATTGCGATCAGCCACGTGGAGTACGAGACGGACAAGCGGCACTATGCGCACGTGGACTGTCCGGGCCACGCGGATTATGTGAAGAACATGATCACGGGGGCGGCGCAGATGGACGGGGCGATCCTGGTCGTGAGCGCGGCGGACGGGCCGATGCCGCAGACGCGGGAGCATATTTTGTTGGCGCGCCAGGTGGGGGTGCCCTACATCGTGGTGTTTTTGAACAAGGCGGATAAGGTCGACGACAAGGAATTGCTGGACCTGGTGGAATTGGAAGTGCGGGAGTTGCTGTCGAAGTATGACTTCCCGGGGGACAAGACGCCGATCGTCCAGGGCAGTGCGCTGAAGGCGATGGAAGGGGACGGAGGCCCGCTGGGGGTGCCGGCGATCATGAAGTTGTTGGACGCGGTGGATACGTATATTCCGACGCCGCAGCGGCCGATCGACAAGCCGTTTTTGATGCCGGTGGAAGACGTGTTCACGATCAGCGGACGCGGGACGGTGGTGACGGGGCGGTGTGAGCGGGGGATCGTGAAAGTGGGCGATGAAATTGAGATCGTGGGCTTGCGGCCGACGCAGAACACGGTGGTGACGGGGGTGGAGATGTTCCGCAAGGTGCTCGACGAGGGGCAGGCGGGCGACAACATCGGGGTGTTGCTGCGGGGCACGAAGAAGGAAGATGTGGAGCGGGGGATGGTCTTGGCCAAGCTGAAGACCGTCACACCGCATACGAAGTTCAAGGCGGAGATTTATGTGCTGACGAAGGAAGAGGGCGGGCGGCATACGCCGTTTTTCAACGGGTATCGGCCGCAGTTCTACTTCCGGACGACGGATGTGACGGGGATTGTGTCGTTGAATCCCGGGGTGGAGATGGTGATGCCGGGGGACAACGTGAGCGTGACGGCCGAGTTGATCAGCCCGATTGCGATGGATCAGGGGTTGCGCTTCGCCGTGCGCGAGGGCGGCAAGACCGTCGGCTCCGGCGTCGTCACCGAAATCCTGGCGTAACGAAAAGAGGCTGCGGTCCTCTGACCGCATGGGAGTATTGCGATGCGAGAGATTATCGACTTGGCTTGTACCACCTGCAAACAGCGGAACTATTCGACCAACAAGAACAAGAAGAACGATCCTGACCGGTTGGAGCGAAATAAGTTCTGCAAGTTCTGCCGGAAACATACGCCCCATAAGGAAGTGAAATAGTCAGGCCGGTGTTCATGGTTGAGGGAACGGCTGTCACGTAGGGGCATAGTGTTAATGGCAGCACGTCGGTCTCCAAAACCGAAAGTCTGGGTTCAAATCCTAGTGCCCCTGCCAAGCAGAGTTCGCTCGACCGCGACGCGGTTCAATGGTTCTTGCTGAGCGGGTCAGGCGTCGCCGGGGTTCTCATGGCTGGAGATATTGAAGCGTGATTGGGCTGTTTTGGCTGAACGGGCCGATGCCTGATGCTTGAAAAGAAGTAGGTAATGAGATGTTTAAACGGATGATCGAATCGGTCAAGACATTTTTGACCGATGTGCGCACCGAGCTCAAGAAGGTGTCATTTCCCACCCGTGCCGAGACAATTGGATCGACCACCGTGGTGATCGTCTTTTGTGTGCTGATGTCTCTGTATCTCTCGGTGATCGATTCGTTTTTGGTGTGGTTAGTCGGAAAAATTCTTTAGCGCTGGATGAAAATCGCGCTGGACTCCTGATCCGGGAGACCTGGGGTGACCGTTGTTTGTAGAAAGACAGTCGATGGCCTGTATTGGGACGTTCGTGTCGTCTGCGCCATTGTGGCTTGAACCAGCGATTCGAGGGTAGGGCATGGGAAAAAACTGGTATGTCATCCACACCTATGCGGGCTTTGAGCAGCGGGTCAAGACCAGCTTGCTTGAGCGGGCCAACCAAATGAGTCTGGCCGAGCACCTGGGGCAGGTGCTGGTGCCCACCGAGGATGTGATCGAAATCAAGGACGGAAAGCGCCGGACCTCGCGCCGGAAGTTTTTCCCCGGTTACGTGCTGGTCGAGCTCGAGACTCCGTTGACGGACGAGACCCTTCAGATGATCAAGGAAACTCCGAAGGTGACCGGATTCGTTGGGGGAGGGGCTCAGCCGACGCCGCTGACCGGTGAAGAAGTCGCGGAATTGCTGAAGCAGGTCGATGCGGGAAATGCGGGACCTCGCGAGCAGGTGAAGTTTATCAAGAGCGACAATGTTCGGATCGTCGACGGTCCGTTCATGGGATTCAACGGCATGGTCGACGAGGTCGATCAGGATCACAACCGGCTCAAGGTCATGGTGAGTATTTTTGGAAGGTCGACCCCGGTCGAATTGGGATTTTTGCAGGTGGAACGGATTTGAACGGGCAGGGGATCGCCTGAGGGAAGGCGGAAGAGCCCGGCAGCCTTAAGGAGTTCGCATGGCAAAGGAAATCAGCGCACAAATCAAATTGCAGATTCCTGCGGGAAAGGCCAATCCGGCGCCTCCCGTCGGGCCGTCGCTTGGTCAACACGGCGTCAACATCATGGAGTTCTGCAAGCAATTCAACGCGAAGACCCAGAAGGAAGGTGACAGCATCATTCCGGTGGTGATCACCGTCTATAAGGACCGGACCTTTACCTTCATCATGAAGACACCGCCGGCTTCAGACTTGCTGAAGAAGGCCGCCGGTATCATCAAGGGGTCCGGTGTGCCCCAGAAGGACAAGGTCGGAAAGATCACCAGAAAACAGCTGAACGAAATCGCCCAGAAGAAGCTGGCGGATTTAAACGCCGCCGACTTGGAGGGAGCCGTCAAGATCATCGAAGGCACGGCCCGCAGCATGGGCGTGGTCATCCAAGGCTAACGACGAGACGGAAGGAGTACCCGATATGGGAAAGAAAATGAAAGCTGCGCTCGACAAGGTCGAGCCGCGCCAATACGCGCTGCGCGAGGCCGTGGGTGTAGTGAAGGGCACCGCCTATGCCAAGTTCGATGAATCCGTCGATCTGGCCATCCGTCTTGGCGTTGATCCGAAGCGTTCCGACCAGATGGTTCGGGGGACCACATCGCTCCCGCATGGCACGGGAAAGAAGATGCGCGTCCTGGTCTTCGCCAAGGGAGAGAAGGAGCAGGAAGCGCGTCAGGCTGGCGCGGATTTTGTGGGTTCCGATGATCTGATGGAGAAGATCAAGGGCGGATGGATGGAGTTCGATTCCGCGATCGCGACGCCGGACCTGATGGCTGCTGTGGGAAAACTGGGTAAAGTCCTCGGTCCTCGCGGGCTCATGCCCAATCCCAAGACCGGGACGGTGACCTTTGAGGTCGGCAAGGCTGTCGGAGAAATCCGAAAAGGGCGGGTCGAGTATAAGGTTGAGAAGGCCGGTATCGTGCAGGTTCCCGTGGGCAAAGTCTCTTTTAACGCCGACCAGCTGTATGACAATGCGTCAGCCGTGCTGGAAGCGGTGGTCAAGGCGCGACCGGCTTCATGCAAGGGCCGCTATCTGAAAAGCGTGACCATTTCGAGCACGATGGGGCCAGGGGTCAAGCTCGACGCCGCGGCGATTGCCAAGCAGTGGAGCTAAAACCGGCGCCACGCAACTGGTCGATCGCGTCGGAGAACACCCGGTCCGTCGAGAGTCTGCCGTAGGGTGCGATGACCGATTGGCGCCATTAAGGGCGGTTCATGGTCGGCGCGAAGGAAAAGAGGGAGTGAGATGAAGAAGGAAGAGAAGGCCACAGCAGTAGCGGAGTTGACGGAAAAGTTCGGCCGGGCGCGATTGGCGATTCTAACCGAGTGCAGCGGGCTGCCGGTCAACCAGGTGACTGAGCTTCGGAAGCAGCTGCGCGGCGCCAAAGCGGAATATAAGATCGTCAAGAACACCTTGGCGGCGCGGGCTTCGGAAGGAACGTCCGTCTCGGGTTTGAAGACTCACTTGAAGGGTCCGACGGGCATGGTGATCGGCTATGACGATCCGGTGCTTCCGACCAAGATCCTCCGGGACTTCATCGCCGCCGAGAAGCGTGAAGAAAAGATCCGCATCACCCTCGGTGTACTCGAGGGAAAGGTTGTGCAAGCCGCCGAATTGGCGGCTGTTGCGAAGCTCCCGAAGAAAGAAGTGTTGATCGCGATGCTTCTGTCGGCCATGCAGGGGCCGATTCGTGGCGTGGTCTATACACTCAATGCAGTGTTGTCCAAGTTTGTGAGAGTCATTGCCGCCATTCAGGATAAACGGAAAGGAGAAGGAGACATGCCAGCTACAGAGGGAAAGTTGTCGCAGGATGAATTGATCAAGGCGATCGAGAGCATGAGTGTGCTCGATCTGGCTGAATTGGTGAAGGGGCTGGAGAGCCGCTTCGGCGTCACCGCCGCGGCTCCGGTTGCCATGGCTGCGGCTCCCGCCGCAGGCGGTGCCGCCGCCGCTCCCGCTGAAGAGAAGACGGCATTCGATGTCATTCTGGCCTCTGCACCGGCCGACAAGAAGATCCAGATCATCAAGGTGGTGCGCGAGCTCACCAGCCTGGGCCTCAAGGAAGCCAAGGATCTCGTGGAAGGCGCTCCCAAGCCGGTCAAGAACGGCGTCACGAAGGAAGAAGCCGACACGATGAAGAAGAAGCTGGAAGAGAGCGGCGCGAAGGTCGAAGTCAAGTAACCTGTCGTTCGATCAGCAGCATCTGCGGGTACCCGCATGTGCGGGTACCCAAGCCCAACCATTGTAGTGGAGGACTGGCGAATGTCCGAAACGACTCTACAAGAGTTCGTCGAGCGGAAAGACTTTTCCCGCATCCGTACGAGCATCGACATTCCGGATCTGATCGAGATCCAGAAGCGATCCTACGAAGAGTTTCTGCAGTTTGAGGCGGAAGCTGAACGGCGAAAAGATCATGGGCTCCAGGCCGCCCTGGCCAGCGTGTTTCCGATTCCGGATTACAACAACACGGCCGTCCTGGAGTTCACCAGTTACACGCTCGGGATACCAAAATACGATGAACGGGAATGCCTGGAGCAAGGTATGACCTTCGCCGTGCCGTTGAAGCTGCGCGTGCGGCTCGTCGTGTTTGACAAGGAAGACAAGGGACCCAAGAAGAAAGTCTTGGACGTACGCGAGCAGGAAGTCTACGTGGGCGAGCTTCCGCTCATGACGGAACGAGGCACGTTTATCGTCAACGGGACCGAGCGTGTCGTCGTCAGCCAGTTGCACCGATCGCCCGGCGCCTCGTTTACCCACGACAAAGGCCGGACCCATGCCAGCGGAAAGGTGCTGTACTCGGCCCGGATCATTCCCTATCGCGGCTCATGGCTCGACTTCGAATTCGACGCGCGCGACATCCTTTACGTACGCATTGACCGCCGCCGCAAGATGCCGGCCACCATTCTGCTCAAAGCCTTCGGCTACTCCGGCGATGACTTGCTGAAGATGTACTACCCGGTGGAGGAGATCAGGGTGGTGAAGGGCAAGTTGTTGCGGAAGCTCGATCCCGAGATCCATCAAGGGCTTCGCTGCTCGGTGGAAATTTCCGAAAAGGGGGGGAAGGAACCGCTGGTCCGGGAAGGTACGAAGCTGACCAAGGGTGTGATCGCCAAGCTCAAGGCCGCCGGGGTGAAGGAAATCCCGCTCTCGCCTTCCGAACTGGTGGGTCGTGCGGTGCTCACGGAGTTGGTGGACAACAAGAAGAACAAGCTCGCGGAGAAGAATCAGCGGCTGACCGCCGACATGGTCGAACGTATCCTCGAAACCGAGATCGAAGACTTCAAAGTCATCTACTTCGACACCGCTACCACGACGCCGGTCATTCTCGATACGTTGGAAATGGAGCGAACGGGCTCGAAGGAAGAGGCGATGGTCGAAATCTATCGTCGGCTCCGTCCGGGTGAAACACCGTCTGTTGAGACGGCCCGCGCCCTGTTCGACAATTTGTTCCTGAATTCGAAACGGTACGACCTGTCGCCGGTCGGCCGATTGAAGCTCAACAAGAAACTCGGGCTCGACCTGCCGCTTGAGCAGCGCACGCTGACGGCGCAGGACATTGTCGAAGTCATCCGGTATCTGGTCAACCTCAAGATGGGCAAAGGTGAGATCGACGACATCGACCATTTGGGCAATCGGCGGGTCCGGTCGGTCGGCGAATTGCTGGAAAACCAGTTCAGGCTCGGATTGGTCCGCATGGAGCGCAGCATCAAGGAGCGCATGAACCTCCTGGATATGGAGACGGTGCTGCCGCATGACCTGATCAATGCCAAGCCGGTCGTCGCCGCGGTGAAGGAATTTTTCAGCAGTAGCCAGTTGTCGCAGTTCATGGATCAGACGAATCCGCTGGCGGAGATCACCCACAAGCGGCGTCTGTCGGCATTGGGTCCCGGCGGTTTGACGCGGGAGCGGGCAGGCTTCGAGGTTCGAGACGTGCACCCGTCGCACTACAGCCGTATCTGTCCAATTGAAACCCCGGAAGGGCCGAACATCGGTTTGATCACCTCGCTGGCCACGTATGCGAGGATCAATCAATTCGGGTTTATCGAAGCTCCATATCGGAGGGTCGACAAAGGCCGCGTCACCGACCAGATCGAGTTTCTGTCGGCCATCGAGGGTGACAAGTACGTCATCGCTCAGGCCAATTCGAAGGTGGACGGTGGAGGTCGGTTGGTTTCCGAAACGGTGTCCGCCCGATCAGCGGGGGATTTCGTCACGGCCACTCCCGATAAGATCGAGTACATGGACGTCTCGCCCAAACAGGTGGTCAGCGTGGCGACCGCCCTCGTCCCGTTTCTCGAGCATGACGATGCGAACCGCGCCTTGATGGGTTCCAACATGCAGCGCCAAGCCGTGCCGTTGTTGAAGGCGGAAGCGCCGCTGGTGGGAACCGGTATGGAAGCCGTGGTGGCGCGTGATTCGGGCTATGTGGTGCAAGCCCGGCGGTCCGGTGTCGTCGAAAGCGTCGATGCCACTCGTGTCGTCGTCCGCGCCGATGCCAAAGAGGGACGGAAGCGAAACGATTCGGGACTTGACGTCTACGATATGATCAAGTTCCAGCGGTCCAATCAAAACACGTGCATCACCCAGACTCCGGTCGTGCGGATCGGACAACCCGTGAAGAAGGGCCAGGTTTTGGCCGACGGTCCGGCCATCGATCAGGGGGAGTTGGCGCTCGGCAAGAACGTGCTGGTCGCATTCATGCCCTGGGGCGGGTACAACTTCGAAGACGCCATTCTCCTGAGCGAGAAACTGGTGCGCGAGGATGCGTTCACCTCAATTCACATCGAAGAGTTCGAGGTCGAAGCCCGTGACACCAAGCTGGGGAAGGAAGACATCACGCGCGATATTCCGAACGTCGGAGAAGAAGCTCTTCGCAATCTCGACGAGAGCGGCATCATCCGGATCGGCGCGGAAGTGAAGCCCGGCGACATTCTGGTCGGCAAGGTGACGCCGAAAGGCGAGACGCAGCTGACGCCGGAAGAAAAACTTCTTCGCGCCATCTTCGGCGAGAAGGCCGGCGACGTGAAGGATACGTCGTTGACCGTGCCTCCCGGCGTCGAGGGGATCATCGTCGATGTGAAGATTTTCTCCCGAAAGGGGCTCGACAAGGACGAGCGGTCCAAGAGCATTGAGAGCGAGGACGCGATGAAGCTCCAGCGTGATCATCACGAGGAGCTGCGCATCATCGACGAGGAAAAGACCAAGAAAGTCAGGAAGCTGCTGTTGGGGAAAGTCGTCGGTCGCGACCTCATGGATCCCGAGAGCGGCGACGTCATTTTGAAGAAGAAAGGCAAGCTGACCGCGGAGATTCTCAAGCGGCTGCCCGACGACACCGTTCGGTACATCATCCTGAGCGATCCGGACGAGCAAAAGGAGCTTGAGGACGTCGAGCGCCGGGCCAAAGAGCAGATTGAGATTCTACAGACGCTGTACGACGAGAAGGTTGGCCGCCTTAAGCGCGGGGATGAGCTGCCGCCGGGCGTCATCAAGCTCGTCAAAGTCTACATTTCGATGAAGCGGAAGATACAGGTCGGAGACAAGATGGCCGGCCGGCACGGCAACAAGGGAGTCGTGTCACGGGTTCTTCCCGAAGAGGACATGCCGTATTTGCCGGACGGGACGCCGGTGGAAATCGTATTGAACCCGCTGGGCGTGCCCTCACGTATGAACGTGGGACAGATTCTGGAAACTCACCTTGGCTGGGCCGCGAGGGCCTTGGGAATCAAGGTGGCGAGTCCCGTGTTCGACGGGGCATCAGAGAAGGAAATCAAGGACCTGCTGAAAAAGGCGAAGCTCCCATCGAGCGGGCAAACCGTCCTCATGGACGGCCGCACGGGAGAGCCCTTCGGCAGCCCGGTCACAGTCGGATACATGTACGTGCTGAAGCTGCACCATCTGGTCGACGACAAGATTCACGCACGGTCGATCGGACCCTATTCGCTCGTCACGCAGCAGCCGCTGGGCGGCAAAGCCCAGTTCGGCGGGCAGCGGTTGGGCGAAATGGAAGTCTGGGCGCTGCAGGCCTACGGTGCGGCCTCCACGCTGCAGGAATTCCTGACCGTCAAGTCCGATGACGTGCCGGGTCGGTCGCGGATGTACGAAGCAGTCGTCAAAGGGGAGCCGTTCCTGGAGCCGGGCTTGCCCGAGTCGTTCAACGTTCTGGTCAAGGAGCTGCAAAGCCTCGGACTGGACGTCGAGTTGGTCAAGACTCAAGACTAACCACTTGTGTGCCGGGCGCGTCCCGGCATCAGAGGAGGTCACTACCTTGGAAGGCGTATACACATTATTCGAAAAACCGAGGGACGCGGTGTCGTTCGATTCGATGCGGATCCGCATCGCCTCGCCCGAAAAAATCCGGTCCTGGTCGTACGGTGAAGTGAAGAAGCCCGAGACGATCAATTACCGGTCGTTCAAGCCGGAGAAAGACGGCCTGTTCTGCGCAAAGATTTTCGGGCCGATCAAGGATTGGGAGTGCAATTGCGGCAAATACAAGCGCATGAAGCACCGGGGCATCGTATGCGACAAGTGCGGCGTGGAAGTGATTCAGAGCAAGGTGCGGCGCGAACGCATGGGGCACATCGAGCTAGCTGCGCCCGTGGCGCACATCTGGTTCTTGAAGGGCGTGCCCAGTCGCATCGGCACTCTGCTGGACATGAGCCTGAAGCAACTGGAAAAGATTCTCTATTTCGAAAGCTACGTCTGCGTCGACGCCGGTCAGACAGACCTGACGGAAAAGGAACTCGTCACGGAAGAAAAACTCCGACAGCTGCAGTCGGAATTCGCGCCCAATTCCTACAAGGTTGGCATCGGCGCCGAAGCGATTCGCGATTTGTTGCGCAAGATCGACATCAATGCCAAGTGGGACGAGATCAAGGCCAAGTCCAAGACTTCCACGTCGGCGGCGTTGAAAAAGAAACACGCGAAGCAACTCAAAGTCATCGAGGCGTTCCGCAAGTCCGGGAACAAGCCCGAATGGATGATCATGGACGTGATTCCCGTGCTGCCACCGGAGTTGCGCCCGCTCGTACCCCTGGACGGCGGACGGTTCGCCACGTCGGATCTGAACGATCTCTATCGCCGCGTGATCAACCGGAACAACCGGCTGAAGCGGTTGATGGAGTTGAAGGCGCCCGGCGTCATCATCCGCAATGAAATGCGCATGCTGCAGGAGGCCGTGGACGCGTTGTTCGACAACGGCCGCCGCGGCCGTGCGATCCGCGGACCCAACAAGCGGCCGCTCAAGTCGCTGAGCGACATGCTGAAGGGCAAGCAAGGGCGTTTCCGGCAGAACCTGCTCGGCAAGCGCGTCGACTATTCGGGCCGGACGGTCATCGTCGTCGGTCCTGAACTGCGGCTGCATCAGTGCGGCCTTCCGAAGAAGATGGCCTTGGAGCTGTTCAAGCCCTTCATCTTCCACAAACTGGAGGAACGGGGCGCCGCCACGACGATCAAGAGCGCAAAGCGCCTGGTGGAAAAGGAGCGGCCTGAGGTGTGGGACGTGCTCGACGAAGTGATCCGGGAGCATCCGGTACTTTTGAACCGAGCGCCGACGCTCCACCGGTTGGGCATCCAGGCGTTCGATCCGGTGTTGGTCGAAGGCAAAGCGATCCGGCTGCATCCGCTCGTCTGCGCCGCGTTCAACGCGGACTTCGACGGCGACCAGATGGCCGTCCACGTGCCGTTGTCCGTCGAGGCACAAGTGGAAGCGCGCGTTCTGATGATGTCCATCAATAACATTCTCTCGCCGGCCAACGGCAAGCCGATCGCCGTTCCGTCGCAGGACATGGTGCTCGGGTGCTACTGGCTGACGAAGGAGCGGGTCGGTGTGAAGGGTGAGGGCAAGGTATTCGGCTCGCCTGAAGAAGTGCGCATCGCGTTCGATGCGCGCGAAGTGGAGGAGCACGCGCGGGTCAAGGTTCGCATCGAAGGCAATCTCGTGCAAACCACGGTCGGGCGGGTGATCCTGTCCGAAGTACTGCCTGCCGGAATGCCCTTCGCCTATGCCAACAAGCTGATGACGAAGAAAGAGGTGACCAAGCTGATCGATTCGGTCTATCGGCAGTCTGGACACCGCGAGACCGTCATGTTCCTCGACAAGATCAAGGACACCGGATTTCAGTATGCGACCAGGGCCGGCGTCTCGATCTGTATCGACAACATGCACATTCCCAGCAAAAAGGAAGAGTTGATCGCAAAAGCGCAGCGCGAAGTCAACGAGATCGAGCGGCAGTATGCCGAAGGCTTGATCACGAACGGCGAGCGGTACAACAAGGTCATCGACATTTGGGCCCATGTCACCGAGCAGGTGGCGGGCGAAATGATGAAGGAGTTGGGCGCAGGCGGCGATGCGGCCAAGCAGGAGGCCTTCAACCCGATCTTCATGATGGCCGACTCGGGCGCTCGAGGCAGTTCGCAGCAGATCCGTCAGCTGGGCGGCATGCGCGGATTGATGGCGAAGCCGTCCGGAGAAATCATCGAAACGCCGATCACGGCGAATTTCCGCGAAGGCCTGACGGTGCTGCAGTACTTCATCTCGACGCACGGCGCGCGCAAGGGTCTGGCGGATACGGCGTTGAAGACCGCAAACTCCGGGTATCTCACGCGCCGTCTCGTGGACATCGCGCAGGACGTCATCATCAGTGAAATCGACTGCGGTACGACCGACGGGATTTTCGTGAGTGCGCTGGTCGAAGGCGGCGAAATCATCCAGCCGATCGAAGAGCGCATCCTGGGACGCCTGGCCGCCGAGGATATCCGCGATCCCGTGACCGGCGAGATCATCGTGTCGTTCAACGAGGAGATTACCGAAGAGCGGACGAAGGACGTCGTGGAAGCGGCCGTCGACCGGGTAAAGATCCGATCCGTTCTGACTTGCCAGTCCCGTCGCGGCGTCTGCCGTGCCTGCTATGGGCGGGATCTGGCGCGCGGCCGTTTGGTCGAAAAGGGAGAGCCGGTCGGCGTGATCGCGGCTCAGTCCATCGGAGAGCCCGGAACTCAGCTGACGATGCGCACGTTTCACATCGGCGGCACCGCGAGCAAAGTGGTCGAGCAGACGGTGCTCGAAGCGAAGCATGCGGGCTACATGAAGTTCATGAGTTTTGACGCCAAGAAGAACGCCGACTTGCATAACGCCGGTATCGCCGTCCGTAACAAGGACGGCGAGTGGGTCGTGATGAACCGGAATGCGAAGATCGCGATCGTCGATGAGAACGGTCGGGAACGTGAGAAATATCCGGTTGTCTACGGCGCCAAGATCAAGATCAAGGACGGTGATCGTGTCGCCCTGGCGCAAAAGCTGGTGGAATGGGATCCGTACTCGCTGACGATCTTGACCGAGGTCGGCGGGAAGGTCGCCTACGGCGATATCGTCGAAGGCGTGACGATGAAGGAAGAATTCGACGAGGTGACCGGTTTGTCGAGAAAGGTCATCATCGAACACACGGGAGCGACTCTTCGTCCCCGCGTGTCGATCAAGGACGAAGGCGGAAAAACCGCCAAAGTGTCCGGTGGGGCCAATATGGTTGCCCGATACCTGCTGCCAGTCGGCGCCCACATCTTCGTGGAGAAGGGTGCCATGGTGCATCCGGGCGACGTGCTCGCAAAGATCCCGCGCGAGACCACGAAGACGAAGGACATCACCGGCGGTCTTCCTCGCGTGGCGGAGCTCTTCGAGGCCCGGAAGCCGAAGGAGCAAGCCGTCATCAGCGAAATCGACGGAGAGGTGTCGTACGGCGGGTTTGTCAAAGGCCAGCGCAAGGTGTTGGTCGACAATAAGATGGGCGATACCAAAGAATACTTCATCCCGAAAGGCAAGCACGTCAACGTGCATGAAGGAGATTGGGTGCGCGCCGGGGAGCCGTTGATGGACGGGTCGGCCAATCCGCACGACATCCTTGACGTGTTGGGTCCCAATGAATTGCAGAAGTATCTGGTCGACGAAGTGCAGGACGTCTATCGTCTGCAGGGCGTATCGATCAATGACAAGCACATCGAGATCATTGTTCGGCAAATGCTGCGCAAGGTTCGAATCGAAGATCCGGGGGACACGGAATTTCTCCCAGGCAGCCAGGTCAGCAAGCTGCTCTTTGAAGAGGAAAACGACCGCGTGTTGAAAAAGGACGGCAAGCCCGCACTGGGCAAACCGGTTCTGCTGGGCATCACCAAGGCGGCGCTGACGACCGACAGTTTCATTTCCGCCGCGTCCTTCCAGGAGACGACGAGAGTCTTGACCGAAGCGGCCATCAACGGGCGAGAAGACAATCTGCTGGGTCTGAAGGAAAACGTCATCGTTGGACGCCTGATTCCTGCCGGCAGCGGATTTGAGGAATATCGCGACACGTTCGTGATCAGTCCCAAGCCCGAACCGGTGGCTGTTGGCACGGGCGACGCGCCCGCGCTTCCACGCGAAGGCGTCGCCGCGGCCTCTGGAGAGACGACGGGATCGTGACGGCTGTGGCCGATTCGGCCGTGGCTTGACAGCGTAAAGGTTGATCACTATAATCCTCCGGCTTTGCCCTTGAAGGTCGCGGGCGAGCGGACAAAACAGCGGTTCAGATCAAG
The DNA here is from genome assembly GCF_900169565.1 of Nitrospira japonica. Taxonomy (NCBI): domain Bacteria; kingdom Pseudomonadati; phylum Nitrospirota; class Nitrospiria; order Nitrospirales; family Nitrospiraceae; genus Nitrospira; species Nitrospira japonica. Next base: position 2,209,994 of record NZ_LT828648.1, read on the forward strand.
AGAGAGAGCAATGCCGACGATCAATCAACTCGTGAGAAAGGGCCGGCAGCTGGCCCATGCCAAGACCAAGAGTCCCGCGCTCAAGTCCTGCCCGCAAAAGCGCGGCGTGTGCCTCCGCGTCTACACGTCGACGCCGAAGAAGCCGAACTCCGCGCTTCGGAAAGTCGCCCGTGTTCGACTGACGAACGGGATGGAAGTGACGACGTACATTCCCGGCGTCGGCCACAATTTGCAGGAGCACTCAATCGTGCTCGTGCGAGGCGGGCGTGTGAAGGACTTGCCGGGCGTGCGGTATCACATCGTGCGCGGCGCGCTCGACGCCGTCGGCGTGGCCGATCGAAAGCAGGGCCGCTCCAAGTACGGAGCCAAGCGTCCAAAGTAATTTGATCCACGGAATCTGAGCAGAGAGAACGGAACGTATGCCACGAAGCAGATTTTTAGGCCAGCGAGAACCGCTCCCGGACGTCCGCTACCGCGACAAGATCGTCGGGAAGTTTCTCAATATCCTGATGGAGAACGGCAAGAAGAGTACGGCGGAACGGATTTGTTACGGCGCGTTCGACGCGATCCAGGAAAAGACCGGCGGCGATCCGCTCAAGATCTTCAAGGCGGCGATCGATAACGTGAAGCCAATCGTCGAGGTGAAATCAAGGCGGGTCGGCGGCGCATCCTATCAGGTGCCGGTTGAAATTCGTCCCGCTCGCCGGATGTCGCTGGCGCTCCGTTGGTTGTCGGAATATGCGCGGACGCGCGGCGGTAAGAGCATGCGGGAGAAGCTCGCGGCCGAACTGCTGGACGCATCCAATAATACAGGGGCCGCGGTAAAGAAGCGGGAAGACGTGCATCGCATGGCGGAGGCCAACAAGGCTTTCGCGCACTATCGCTGGTAACGTCATTCTGTGCTGCAGTTGGGCCGTGCTGCGATCCGCAGACGCGGGGTGCCCCTGAATCGCAGCTTTCACCGGCTCAGTCTGCAGCACATGTATTTTTAGGGGTTAAACGTGGCTAGGCAAGCACCATTAGAGCGGACGCGCAACATCGGGATCATGGCGCATATTGACGCCGGTAAAACTACGACCACCGAGCGCATTCTCTATTACACCGGCATGACGCACAAGATGGGTGAAGTCCACGAGGGTGCCGCGACGATGGACTGGATGGAGCAGGAGCGCGAGCGCGGGATTACGATCACAGCCGCTGCAACCACCTGTTTCTGGAAAGATCACCGCATCAACATCATTGATACTCCGGGGCACGTCGATTTTACCATCGAAGTCGAGCGCTCCTTGCGCGTCTTGGACGGCGCGGTCGCGGTCTTCGATTCGGTGCAGGGGGTAGAGCCGCAGTCCGAAACCGTGTGGCGGCAGGCAGACAAGTACCAGGTGCCGCGCATTGCGTTCATGAACAAGATGGATCGGGTCGGCGCCGATTTCTATTTCAGCGTGCAGACCATCATCGACCGTTTGGGCGCCAATCCCATTCCGATTCAGATTCCCATTGGAAAAGAATCGGAATACCGGGGTTCGATCGATTTGATTACGATGAAAGCCTACGTGTACGACGATGAGACGCTGGGAGCCAAGTATAAGATCGAGGAAATCCCCGCCGACTTGGTGGAGAAGGCCAAAGAGTATCGGGAGAAGATGCTCGATGCGGTGGCGGAGTTCGACGATCAGGTGATGGAGAAATATCTCAACGGGCAACCGTTGACCGAGGAGGAGATTCGTCGCGCCGTCCGGGCCAGTGCGATTGCCATGAAGGTCACTCCGGTGCTCTGCGGCTCGGCGTTCAAGAACAAGGGTGTCCAGCAATTGCTCGACGGCGTCGTCGAGTTTCTGCCGTCTCCTCTCGATATTCCGTCCGTCAGGGGCATCGATCCGAACACCGGAAAGGAAGTTGAGCGCAAGGCCGCCGATTCCGAGCCGTTCGCCGCGCTGGCCTTCAAGATCATGTCCGATCCGTTTGCCGGTCAGCTGACGTATTTCCGCGTCTATTCCGGCACGCTCAAAACCGGCACACCTGTGCTCAACGTGACCAAGGGGACGAAGGATCGCATCGGACGCCTGCTCAAGATGCACGCGAACAAGCGTGAAGAGATTGATGCGGTCTATGCGGGGGACATCGTGGCTGCGGTCGGACTCAAGGGCGCGACCACCGGCGATACCCTGGCCGACGAAAAGCAACCGGTGTTGCTGGAGGTCATGAAGTTTCCGGAACCGGTCATTGCCATGGCCATCGAGCCGAAGACGAAGCAGGATCAGGAAAAGATGGGATTCGCGCTTCAGAAGCTGGCACAGGAGGATCCGTCCTTCCGTGTCCGTACCGACGAAGAAACGGCCCAGACTATCATCGCCGGTATGGGCGAGTTGCATCTGGAAATCATCGTTGATCGATTGTTGCGCGAGTTCAAGGTCGAGGCGAACGTCGGCAAGCCGGAGGTTGCCTTTAGGGAAACGATCAGGCGCAAGGCCGAATCGGAGTCCAAGTATATTAAACAGACCGGTGGCCGAGGTCAGTACGGCCATGTGGTGCTTACGGTCGAGCCGTCCGAGCCTGGGAAGGGCTTGGAGTTCGTCAATAAGGTCGTCGGCGGTGCCATTCCCAGGGAGTTCATCCCCGCGATCGAGAAGGGTGTGAAGGAGCGGATGGAGAACGGTGTGATCGCCGGCTATCCCTTGCGAGACATCAAGGTGACCGTGATCGACGGGTCGTATCACGAGGTGGACTCCAACGAAATGGCGTTCAAGATCGCCGGCTCCATGGGATTTTCCGATGCCTGCAAGAAGGCGGATGCCGTGCTGCTCGAGCCCATCATGAAAGTGGAAGTGCTCGTACCGCAAGAATTCATGGGCGACGTCATCGGCAATCTGAACGGTCGTCGGGGCAAGGTGCAGGGTATGAAGGTCCGCGCAGGAGCCCAGGCCATCGAGGCTTCGGTCCCGCTCATGGAAATGTTCGGCTACGCCACTGATCTCCGTTCCCGTACGCAGGGCAGGGCGACGTATAGTATGGAATTCGATCGATACGATCCGGTGCCGCGGCAGATTGCAGAGGCAATCATCGCCAAGTATCGCGGCGAGTAATTCAGCGGTCACAGAAGTCGTAGGGAGGATTCGGCATGGCGAAGGCGAAATACGAGCGGAAGAAGCCGCATGTGAACATCGGGACGATTGGGCACGTGGATCACGGGAAGACGACGTTGACGGCGGCGTTGACGAAAGTGTGTGCGGATAAAGGGATGGCGAAGTTCATTAGCTACGACGAAGTGGCGAAGGCCTCGGAGAGCCAGGGGCGCCGGGACGCGACGAAGATCATGACGATTGCGATCAGCCACGTGGAGTACGAGACGGACAAGCGGCACTATGCGCACGTGGACTGTCCGGGCCACGCGGATTATGTGAAGAACATGATCACGGGGGCGGCGCAGATGGACGGGGCGATCCTGGTCGTGAGCGCGGCGGACGGGCCGATGCCGCAGACGCGGGAGCATATTTTGTTGGCGCGCCAGGTGGGGGTGCCCTACATCGTGGTGTTTTTGAACAAGGCGGATAAGGTCGACGACAAGGAATTGCTGGACCTGGTGGAATTGGAAGTGCGGGAGTTGCTGTCGAAGTATGACTTCCCGGGGGACAAGACGCCGATCGTCCAGGGCAGTGCGCTGAAGGCGATGGAAGGGGACGGAGGCCCGCTGGGGGTGCCGGCGATCATGAAGTTGTTGGACGCGGTGGATACGTATATTCCGACGCCGCAGCGGCCGATCGACAAGCCGTTTTTGATGCCGGTGGAAGACGTGTTCACGATCAGCGGACGCGGGACGGTGGTGACGGGGCGGTGTGAGCGGGGGATCGTGAAAGTGGGCGATGAAATTGAGATCGTGGGCTTGCGGCCGACGCAGAACACGGTGGTGACGGGGGTGGAGATGTTCCGCAAGGTGCTCGACGAGGGGCAGGCGGGCGACAACATCGGGGTGTTGCTGCGGGGCACGAAGAAGGAAGATGTGGAGCGGGGGATGGTCTTGGCCAAGCTGAAGACCGTCACACCGCATACGAAGTTCAAGGCGGAGATTTATGTGCTGACGAAGGAAGAGGGCGGGCGGCATACGCCGTTTTTCAACGGGTATCGGCCGCAGTTCTACTTCCGGACGACGGATGTGACGGGGATTGTGTCGTTGAATCCCGGGGTGGAGATGGTGATGCCGGGGGACAACGTGAGCGTGACGGCCGAGTTGATCAGCCCGATTGCGATGGATCAGGGGTTGCGCTTCGCCGTGCGCGAGGGCGGCAAGACCGTCGGCTCCGGCGTCGTCACCGAAATCCTGGCGTAACGAGCGAGAAGGATAGGGGTTGGCATGGTAAAGGTTGATCAAAGAATCAGAATCAGGTTGCGCGGGTTTGATTACCGCGTCTTGGACCAATCGGTGGCGGAGATCGTCGAGACGGTTCGTCGCAGCGGAGCAAAAATCGTCGGTCCGATTCCGTTGCCGACTCGGATCGAGAAATTCACGGTTCAGCGGGCGACTCATGCGGACAAGAAGGCGCGCGAGCAATTTGAGATTCGTACGCACAAGCGTCTCATGGACATTATGGAGCCGACCCCGGAAACCATGGATTCCTTGATGAAGCTGAATTTGGCTGCCGGCGTGGACGTTGAAATCAAGTTGTGACGGTTGACTCGGTGGTAACCGCAAGTATGGGGCGGAAGAGACTATGACGAACGGATTGCTCGGAAAAAAACTCGGCATGACGCAGGTCTTCGACGAGAGTCAGTTGGTTCCGGTGACGGTGATCAGCGCGGGACCCTGCCGGGTCGTGACGGTGAAGACGAAGGAGCGCGACGGATACGAGGCGGTGCAGTTGTCTTACGGCGACACGAAAGAGCGTCTCCTGTCCAAAGCGGAGTTAGGACATCTCAAGAAGCACGAGGCGTCGGCGAGCCGGACGCTCAAGGAGTTCAAGAAGACCGGCGACGTGGCGATCGGTCAAACGATCAAGGTCGATATCTTCAAAAAAGGCGACTGGGTTGACGTCATTGGCGTGTCCAAGGGAAAAGGATTTCAGGGTGTTGTCCGGCGTCATCACTACTCCGGAGGGCCGGAGTCGCACGGGTCCATGTTCCATCGTGCGCCCGGATCGATCGGCGCCAGCTCATTTCCTTCCCGTGTGTGGAAGGGAAAGACGTTGCCCGGACACATGGGCGCGGAACGAGTGACCTCGCAGCGGTTGAAGGTCATTGAGTCGCGGCCGGATGAGAATTTGCTGTTCGTCCGCGGGGCTGTGCCCGGTGCCGCGAACGGGCTGCTCGTGGTCAGAAAGTCGAAGAAGGGATAGGACATGCCGACGGTCGACGTCATCGATGTGAACAGGCGTAAGGTGGGTTCCGCCGAGCTTCCCGCCGAAGTGTTCGGCTGCCAGCCCCATGCGGCGCTGGTGCATGAAGCGGTGGTGATGCAGCGTGCCTGTGAGCGGCAAGGTACGGCTTCTACGCTCCGACGCGGAGAGGTCAGCGGATCGGGGAAGAAGCCGTGGAAGCAGAAGCATACCGGTAGAGCGCGCGCCGGTTCCTTGCGGTCTCCTGTCTGGAGGCACGGAGGCTCGGTCTTCGGGCCGAAGCCGAGAAGTTACGCATTCAGCATGCCGAAGAAAAAATACCGCGCCGCGCTGCAGAGCGCCTTGTCGGCCAAAGTGGCGGGCGGGCACGTGGTGGTCATGTCCGATCTTTCGCTGGCGCAGCCCAAAACGAAGGTATTGGCCAAGACCTTGAGTCAGTTCGGGGACGGCGTTCATATCCTTATCGTCGCGGGGGAGGGCCAGACTGGACTTATCCAAGCGGCCAGAAACCTTCCGACCGTTGCAGTCGTGGCGCCCGATCAATTGAACGTCTATGACGTGGTGCGTGCCGGAACGATCGTCATCCCGGAACGGGAGTTGGCTCGCGTGAAGGAGGTCTGGGCATGAAATTGGATCTTCATCGCGTGCTGATTCAGCCGCTCTTGACGGAAAAGGTGACGGCGATGCGTGAATCGAACAATACGGTCAGTTTCCTCGTGCATCCGGAAGCCAATCGATTGCAGATCAAGCAGGCGGTTGAGACTTTGCTCAAGGTCAAGGTTGAGCGGGTGAATGTGCTCAATGTGCAGGGCAAGATCAAGCGTTTGGGACGGTTCTCCGGCAAGCGGTCGGATTGGAAGAAAGCTTTCGTCAAGCTGAAAGACGGCGAAAAACTCGAGTTGTACGAGAGCGCCTAGAAGGGGAAAGAGGCATCCAATGGGGTTGAAAGCGTATAAGCCGACAACGTCAGGGCGCCGCGGGATGTCCGTGGTAACTACTGATGAACTGACCGGCAAGCGGCCCGAAAAGTCATTGACGTCGTTTCATCATCGGAGCGGCGGGCGCAATAACGACGGACGCACGACTGTCCGTTTCCGCGGGGCCGGACATCGGCGGTTGTATCGGAAGATCGATTTTCGCCGGGATAAGGTCGGTATTACCGCCAAGGTAGCCGCGTTGGAATACGATCCCAACCGGTCGGCCCGGATCGCCCTGCTGAATTATCGGGATGGAGAGAAGCGCTACATTCTGGCTCCCGTCGGTCTGCAGGTCGGCGACGTGTTGCAGTCCGGTGCGGATGCGGAAGTACGGACCGGAAACGCGCTCCCTCTGGCGAATATGCCGTTGGGTACGACGATCCATAACATCGAACTCAAGCCCGGCAAGGGCGGTCAGTTGATCCGCAGCGCCGGCGGGTTCGCGCAGGTGATGGGCCGGGATGGCGACTATGTTCAGGTACGGCTGAAATCGGGTGAAATGCGCCGGGTCCTTGCGTCCTGCATGGCCACCGTTGGACAGGTGGGAAATCTGGATCACGAAAACATCAATGTGGGGAAAGCCGGTCGATCCCGCTGGATGGGGCGGCGCCCGCACGTGCGCGGCGTGGTCATGAACCCCGTCGACCATCCGCACGGCGGCGGTGAGGGTAAGTCCGGTCAGGGAAATCCGCATCCCGTTTCGCCGTGGGGCCTGCCGACGAAGGGATACAAGACCCGCAACAACAAGGCGACGGACAAATACATCATCGCCCGACGCAAGTCAGGAGTGCGCAATGCCTAGATCGGTTAGCAAGGGGCCGTTTGTCGACGACCATCTGCTCAAGAAGGTGGAGCAGATGAACCAGACCAAGGACCGGAAGATCATCAAGACGTGGTCGCGTCGTTCCACCGTCGTTCCGGACATGATCGGGCACACATTTGCGGTGCATAACGGCAAGAAGTTTATTCCCGTCTTTGTCACTGAGAACATGGTCGGCCATAAGCTCGGTGAGTTCGCCCCCACCCGTTTCTTCAAAGGGCACGGACAGGCCAAGACGGAAAAAGCGGTCGCTCTGAAATAAAGGATGATCAGGTAAGGACTAGACATGGCAGAAGCACGAGCAGTATTGAGATTTGTTCGCGTGGCTCCTCGAAAGGCCCGTCCCGTTGTCGACATGATTCGTGGGCAGCAGGTTCCCCTGGCCCTGGCGATGCTCAAGCATCTGCCCCGCCATGCGGCGCGTGTCATCGAGAAGGTGCTCCGCTCGGCCGTGGCCAACGCCGAGCAAAAGGAGTTGGGGGACAGTGATTCCATGCGGGTCTCCAAGGCATTCGTGAATTGCGGGCCAACCTATAAGCGGTTCCGCGCCCGGTCGATGGGGCGGGCCAATGCCATTCAAAAGCGGACGAGTCATATTACCGTTGTCGTCGAGGCGCCGGGCCTCACGGGAAAGTAAAGTAACGCGCATCGCGGTCGTTCGGCCGCGGTAGAACTGAGGACAGATCGTATGGGTCAAAAAACGCATCCAATCGGCTATCGGCTTGGTTACAACTATACGTGGAGTTCACGGTGGTACGCCGAGAAAGACTACGCCAAGCTGCTGCACCAGGACATCAAGATCCGTAAGATCGTGAAGCAGAAGCTCTTTCACGCTGGCGTGGCCAAGGTGGAAATCGAGCGGTCGGGCGATCAGACCCGGGTCATCATCCATACGGCCCGTCCTGGAATCATCATCGGTCGCAAGGGCGCCGAGGTCGATAAGTTGAAAGCTGAATTGGAAAAGCAGTACGGCGGGCAGGTGTACATCACGGTCAAGGAAATCAAGAAGCCCGAGTTGGACGCCCAATTGGTCAGTGAAAACGTGGCCACCCAGCTGGAGAAGCGCGTTGCATTCCGCCGCGCCATGAAGCGAAGCGTACAATCGGCGTTGCGTCTCGGGGCGCAGGGAATCAAGATCATGATCGCCGGCCGTTTGGGGGGGGCTGAAATTGCCCGCACCGAGTGGTACCGCGAGGGGCGCGTGCCTTTGCATACGCTGCGGGCGGAGGTCGATTATGGATTTGCAGAAGCCCATACGACGATGGGACAGATCGGCGTGAAAACGTGGATCTACAAAGGGGAAATTCTTCCCGCGCAGCCGCTCAAGCCGGAATCGGCCTTTGAGCGTCGACTGGCATAAGTTAAGAGGCGAACGTGCTGGCACCGAAAAAAGTCAAGTTTCGAAAGATGATGAAGGGTCGCATGCGAGGCAAGGCCTATCGCGGCGGGAATGTCACGCTCGGCGAGTTTGGACTGAAGGCGTTGGAACCCGGTTGGGTGACCAGTCGGCAGATCGAGGCTGCACGTATTGCCATCACCCGGTATGTGAAGCGGGGTGGACAGGTATGGACGAGAATTTTCCCCGACAAGCCGATTACCAAGAAGCCGGCCGAAACCCGCATGGGCAAAGGAAAGGGCAATCCTGAGTATTGGGTGGCGGTCGTCAAGCCCGGCCGGATTCTCTACGAGATGGGCGGGGTCACCCCGGAAATCGCCAACGAAGCATTTCGTTTGGCTTCACACAAGTTGCCGATCGCGACCAAGTGCGTGGCTCGGGGAGAATTTTAAGAGCGTTGGGTTCAGGAAGGGCGGAGTGAGATGGATCTCAAAGAATTAAAGCAATTGAGTGCGCCTGAGTTGTCGGAAAAGGCCAAGGAGTTGACGCAGGAGTTGTTCAATCTCCGATTTCAGCTGGGGACTGGGCGGCTGGAAAACCCGATGCAAATCCGGAAAACCAAGCGAACGATCGCTCAGGTGAAGACGCTCTTGCGTGAAACAGAACGGGCGAGCCAAAAACCGGGCTCGTAAGAGAGGGGAAATAGGTACGCACTATGGCAGAGACGGGCGTCAAGCGGCGTGAGTGGATCGGGCGGGTCGTCAGCAACAAGATGAATAAGACCGTCGTCGTGGCGGTGGAACGGTCGGTCGTTCATCCCATCTATCGAAAAGTTTTACGGCGGATCACCAAGTTGAAGGCCCACGACGAGCAGAATGCCTGCGGGATTGGCGACCGGGTGCGGATGATCGAAACCCGACCGATCAGTAAAGAGAAGCATTGGCGGGTGGTTGAAGTACTGGAAAAAGGGCGCGGCGAGTAGTTCGCTCGTCCACGACGACAAGGAACGAGTCAGACATGATTCAGAACTATACCTACATGGATGTGGCCGATAACTCAGGGGCGAAGCAGGCCATGTGCTTCCATGTTCTCGGCGGCTCAAAGCGCCGGTACGCTTCCCTGGGAGACATCATCGTTGTGGCCGTGAAGGAAGCGATTCCCCAGGCCACGGTCAAGAAGGGCGACGTCAGCCGCGCCGTGATCGTGCGCACGACGAAGGAAGTGCGGCGTGAAGACGGATCCTATATCAAGTTCGACCGGAACGCCTGTGTGCTGATCAATAAAGATGGAGAGCCGGTCGGTACCCGCATCTTCGGACCGGTCGCCCGCGAGCTCCGGTGGAAAAAATTCATGAAGATTATTTCTCTGGCTCCGGAAGTTCTTTAGGCCGATAGGAGTAGACGTGGAAGCGTTACAGAAGGTTCGAATCCGCAAGGGCGACACGGTTGTGGTCATCGCCGGGCGCGATCGGGGAAAATCGGGAAAGGTTTTGTCGGTTGACCGTACCGCGGGTCGTGTGGTGGTTGAAAAGCTGAACATGATCAAGCGACATACCAAGCCGAATCAGAAGGTGAAGCAGGGCGGTATCCTTGAGCGCGAAGCGCCGTTGGCGATTTCCAACGTGATGTTTCTGTGCCCGGTCACCCAGAAGCCGACGCGGCTCGGGGTTCGGGTGCAGGCTGACGGCAAGCGTGTCCGCTTCAGCAAGAAATCCAAAGACACTGTGGAATAGGGGCAAAGGGAAGGCACATGGCGGACGCGAAAGATCCGAAAAAATCAAAGGGCGCGAAGCCGGCAGGACGCGCATCGAAAAAAGACGGCGCGCCGGCTCCTCAGGCGCTGGACGACGGGAGCGAGGAGTCAAAATTCAAACCGCGCCTCCGTGACATGTACCGGGAGCAGGTCATTCCGGCCCTCATGAAGGAATTCGGATACAAGAATCTGATGCAGGTGCCGAAGCTCGAACGGATCGTGTTGAACGTCGGAATGAGTGAGGCTACTCAGAACGTGAAGCTGCTCGAAAGTGCGGCGACTGAACTGGGGATGATTACCGGACAAAAGCCGGTCATAACCAAGGCCAAGAAGGCAATCGCCGGGTTCAAGTTGCGTCAGGGAATGCCGATCGGGACGAAAGTGACGCTACGGAACCGCCGGATGTACGAATTTTTCGATCGCCTGGTGACGCTGGCGCTGCCCCGGATCCGAGATTTTCGCGGCGTATCGCCCAAGGCGTTCGACGGACGGGGTAACTATACGCTGGGGCTCAAGGAACAGTTGATTTTCCCCGAAATCAAGTATGACGAGGTGGCATCGATTCACGGCATGGACATCACCATCGTGACGACGGCCCGTACCAACGACGAAGGTAAAGCCCTGCTGCGGCAATTAGGGATGCCCTTCCGGACTTAACGCGTAACGAAGGAGCCGACTGTGTCGAGACTAGCCCTGCGCAACAAATGCGCGAAGAAGCCTAAGTTTTCCTCGCGCGCGTATCACCGATGCGGGATCTGCGGGCGTGTGCACGGATTCTTGCGCCGGTTCAAGATGTGTAGAATTTGCTTTCGCCTGCTGAGCCTGAAGGGGGAAATCCCCGGAGTCAGGAAAGCCAGCTGGTGATGCGTGACCGGCGGTTGTCGGTCGCCGCACGATGCGAACAACGCAACGCATTACAATAATTGGGTGTGAAGGGAGTCTATGGTTACGGATCCGATCAGTGATTTGCTGGTGAGATTGCGAAACGGATTTCGGCGGCAACATGAAGTGGTCACTATGCCCGCGTCCAAGTTGAAACGCGAGGTCCTGCGTGTTCTGCAGGCCGAGGGCTTCATTCATGGTGTTGAGGGAGCCGAAGAGGAGGGCCATCCGGTCCTCAAGGTTCGTCTCCGGTATGTGGGCGAGGGACAGCCGATGATTACCGGTATGGAGCGTGTGAGCAAGCCGGGCCGACGGGTGTACGTCGGAAATAAGAACATTCCGCGTGTGCGTAACGGTATCGGCATGGCGATTCTCTCGACGTCCAAGGGGATCATGACCGATCAGGCCTCACGCAAAGCCGGGCTCGGCGGTGAAGTGCTCTGTTCGATCTGGTAGCGGTCGGTTGATTGCATCGGCAAGAAGGATGGCGTAGCGATGTCACGCATAGGAAAAAAACCGGTTCCGGTTCCGTCCGGTGTCGACGTGAAAGTGGCGGGGTCCGTAGTATCCGTGAAGGGTCCCTTGGGTAAGTTGGACTGGGCGCTGGCACCGGGCATCGGTGTCACGGTGGACCAGGGTCAGGTGCTGATCACCCGATCGAGCGAGGCGCGCAACGTTCGGGCGCTGCACGGGTTGGTCCGCGCCGAGTTGAGCAATATGGTCTTGGGCGTCACCAAAGGGTATGAACGAAATCTGGAAATTACCGGCGTCGGCTATAAGGCTGCCGTGCAGGGTCGCACGATGAGTTTCAACGTGGGTTACATCAATCCGGTCGTATATCCGATCCCCGCCGGGATCGAAGTGAAAATCGACAAGCAGACCCTAATCAATGTGAAGGGTATAGACAAGCGGCTCGTGGGGCAGGTGGCGGCCAACCTCCGGGCCATCAAGCCACCCGACGTCTACAAGCAAAAGGGTGTGCGGTATGTCGGCGAAGTCTTGCGTAAGAAGGAAGGCAAAACAGGGAAGTAGGATGCCATGAACAGTTTGGAAAAGAACCGGCAGCTCGCGCGTCGTCAGCAGCGTGTCCGCCAGCGGATTTTTGGGACCGACGCGCGTCCGCGACTCAATGTGTTTCGCAGCAGCAGCCACATCTATGCGCAGATTATCGATGACCTGAAAGGCCTGACGTTGGCGTCGGCCTCGTCCCTCGACAAATCGTTGCGGACGACGCTCAAATCCACGAGCAGCATCGAAGCGGCGAAGGCGGTCGGTAAGCTGCTGGCCGAGCGGGCCAAGGCCGCGAAAGTTCAGACGGTCGTGTTCGATCGCGGCGGTCGCCTGTACCACGGCCGAATCAAGGCCTTAGCCGAAGCCTCCCGCGAGGGAGGGTTGCAGTTCTAATGCAGCCACTGTCGAGTCTTCATACAGGAGAGGGGGAGTAGGCGCGTGCGAGTTAATCCCGATGAACTCAGTCTAAAAGATAAAGTCGTCTTCATCAACCGCGTGGCCAAGGTGGTCAAGGGCGGTAAGCGGTTCAATTTTTGCGCCCTCGTCGTCGTCGGAGACGGGCAGGGTTGGGTCGGCATCGGTAAAGGCAAGGCAGCCGAAGTCCCGGTGGCGATTTCCAAGGCCGTGCAGCAAGCGAAGAAGAATTTGGTGCACGTGCCGCTCAAGTCCGGAACGATTCCGCATGAAGTCCACGGACTGTTCGGAGGCGAGCACGTGCTGTTGAAACCCGCGGCGGAAGGCACCGGCATCATCGCCGGCGGGGCCGTGCGGGCCGTCGTCGAATTGGTCGGCGCGCATAACGTGATCTCGAAGACGCTGGGCCGAGGCAATCCCTTCAATACCGTTCGGGCGACGCTCGACGGCCTGACCCAGCTTCGGAATCCGGAAGAAGTGATGCAGTTGAGGCGCGGTCTCACAGATGTCCGTGCGGCCGGAGTGGGGGCATGATGGGAGCGAAAAAAACAGGCACGGCAAGCGTACGCATCACCCTGAAGCGAAGCCCCATCGGAACGCCGGAGCGTCATCGGCTGGCATTGCGCGGGCTGGGGCTGCGAAAGATTCGTCAGGCGGTCGTGCGTCCGGACACACCTCAAGTCCGGGGTCTTATTCATCAGGTCGGCTATTTGCTGGAAGTGCAACCACAATGAATCTACACGAACTGGCTCCCGCCAAGGGAGCAAAGAAAAAGCGCAAGCGGATCGGTCGAGGGCCGGGTTCCGGACACGGGAAGACCGCGACCAAGGGACATAAAGGATTACTGGCGCGTTCCGGCGGCGGTAAGGGGGCCGGCTTCGAGGGCGGGCAGATGCCCCTCATTCGTCGCGTACCCAAGTACGGCTTTACCAATCCGTTCAGGAAAGAATTCGCCATCGTTAATCTCAAAAGTCTCGTGGACTTGGCCGAGCAGGGAACCATCACGCCTCAGACATTGGTCGATGCCGGACTCGTCAGGCGGCTGACATTGCCGATCAAGATCCTCGGAAACGGGGAGCTCAAAAAGCCGTTGGTGGTTCAGGCGCACAAGTTCAGCAAGTCGGCTGAGGCCAAGATCCAAGCCGCAGGAGGCAGAGTCGAGGTCATTCCCGGTGTTTGAGCGGCTCCTGACGAGTTTTCAGAATATTTTCAAGATTCCCGAGCTGCGGACCAGAATCCTGTTCACGCTGGGCATGCTGGTCGTCTATCGAGTCGGTGCACACATCCCCACACCGGGAATCAATGGGGAGGCGCTCCAGGACTTTCTGCAAAAGCAGGGCGGTGCGCTGCTCGGTTTTCTAGACATTTTTTCCGGCGGCTCCCTGTCGCGGCTGACGATCTTTGCGCTCGGCATCATGCCGTACATCAGCGCATCGATTATTCTTCAGCTCCTGACGGTGGTCATTCCCCATTTGACGAAACTCGCCAAGGAAGGGGAGCGCGGCCGTAAGAAGATTATCCAGTATACGCGCTTCGGAACGATCGGCATCGCCCTCATCCAAGGGTTTGGTATCGCCGTCGGTTTGGAACAGATGAACGGCGGGGCGTTTGTTCTGGATAAAGGGTGGGGGTTCCGTCTGATGACGGTCATCACCCTGACCGCCGGCACTGCGTTTCTGATGTGGCTTGGCGAACAGATTACTGAGCGCGGGATCGGCAACGGCATCTCGTTGATTATTTTTGCAGGGATCGTCGCCCGCCTTCCGGCCGCGGTGGCGCAGACATTCGATCTGTACAAGGTCGGCCAGCTGAGCTTTCTGCTGTTGGCCGCGCTGGCCGTCTTGATGGTCGCAGTCGTGGCTGCCATCGTGTTTCTCGAAAGCGGTCGCCGCAAGGTGCCTGTGCAGTATGCAAAGCGGGTGGTTGGGCGGAGGGTCTACGGGGGACAGAGCACGCATATTCCGCTGAAGATCAATACCGCCGGAGTCATTCCGCCGATCTTCGCGTCGTCGATCATTGCGTTCCCTGCCACCATTGCCGGATTTTTTGAGACGCCATGGGTGAAGGCCATTGGCGCACAGTTGGCCCCGGGGTCGTTGCTGTATACGCTCATGTACGTCGGGTTGATTCTGTTCTTTTGTTTTTTCTATACGGCAGTCGTACTCAATCCGGTGGATATGGCCGACAATATGAAAAAATATGGCGGTTTCATTCCCGGAATTCGACCCGGCCAACGGACCTCGGATTACATTTATAAGGTCCTGACCCATATTACATTCGCCGGGGCGATCTATCTGGCCATCGTCTGCGTGATTCCGGAGTTTTTGATCTACAAGTTGAACGTGCCATTTTATTTCGGCGGTACATCGTTGCTGATCGTCATCGGAGTCGGATTGGATACGGCACAGCAAATCGAGTCCCATATGCTGATGCGCAACTATGAAGGCTTCCTGGGAAAAGGCATGGGACCGCTGCGCGGCCGGAGTGGTTGACCCGATGCGCGTGGTATTTCTCGGAGCGCCGGGCGTCGGCAAGGGTACTCAGGCGGATCGAGTCGCCGCAGCGTCCAAGAGCGTGAAGCTCTCCACCGGCGACCTGCTGCGTGAAGCGGTGAGAAATCAAACGACGCTGGGCCGCGAGGCCAAGGGTTATATGGACCAGGGTAAGCTGGTTCCCGATAGCGTGGTCATCGGGTTGGTCCGTGAAAAGCTCGCCGACCTTAGCGGTGCGAACGGTTTCATACTCGACGGGTTTCCGCGGACGGTCGTGCAGGCCGAGGAGTTGAATCGCGTGCTGGCGTCTGCAAATACGCCTCTCGATCGCGTGGTCAACTTTCAGGTCTCCAGGGAGGACGTGGTTCGGCGCTTGAGCGGGCGACGAAGTTGTCCCAAGTGCCAAGCGACGTTCCATGTAGACTTCGCTCCGTCTAAAAAGGGGAACGTGTGTGACCGGTGCGGTGAGCCGTTGGTGCAGCGTAGCGACGACCGGCCGGAAGCCATCGAAACGCGGCTCAAGGTATACGAAGAACAAACGGCTCCGCTGATCCGGTATTATCGCGAGCGGCAACTTCTGTCGGAACTCGACGGATCCGGCTCGGTGGACGCGGTATTTGAAGGGTTATCTCGGGTTCTGGCTCCTTACAGGCCGACATGATCATTCTGAAGACGCCAGAGGAAGTTGCCCTGATGGCAAAGGCGTCGAGAGTGGTGGCGGAAGCGCTGGAGGTTCTGAAGAAAGCGGTCAAGCCCGGGGTCACCACGGATGAATTGGACCGGCTGGCTGAAGCTGAAATTCGTGCCCGCGGTGCGCAGCCGGCGTTCAAGGGGTATCGAAATTATCCCAAGACGCTTTGTGCGTCGGTGAACGAACAAGTCGTGCACGGCATTCCCTCCAAACGAGTGCTGAAGGAGGGAGACATCGTCGGACTGGATCTTGGCGCGATCGTCGAAGGGTTCTACGGGGACTCCGCCGTGACCGTCGGGGTCGGCCAGGTAGAGGACGGCGCGGCGAAATTGGTTCGCGTGACGGAAGAAGCGCTCGCCTTGGGTATCGAACAAGCGGTGGTGGGAAATCGGTTGTCCGACATATCCCACGCGGTTCAGCGCCATGTCGAGGCGGCCGGGTATTCAGTGGTTACGGAATTTGTCGGACACGGGATCGGCCGGCAACTGCATGAGGAACCGCAAGTTCCGAACTATGGCAAGCCCGGGCAGGGACCGCGGTTGCAGCACGGGATGGTCCTCGCCATCGAGCCCATGGTCAACATGGGACGGGCAGCGGTCAGAGTGCTGGACGATCGATGGACGGCGGTGACGGTGGACGGCAGTCTGTCGGCGCATTTTGAGCATACGATCGCCGTTCAGCCAGAGGGGCCGGCGAAGGTTCTTAGTCGATTGTAGAAGAGCCGTTCGGCGAGACATCGGGAGAAAGGATACGAGGTTCGTGCCCAAGGAAGACATCATCGAGATTCAGGGGACCGTGGCTGAAACCTTACCGAACGCGATGTTTCGTGTGCAACTCGAGAACGGTCACAAGATTCTGGCGCACATTTCAGGAAAGATGCGCATGCATTTTATTCGCATCCTGCCCGGCGATAAAGTCACGGTGGAAATGTCTCCGTACGATTTAACGCGCGGGCGCATTACGTATCGGTTCAAGTAGGAGCATCGGAAGAGCTATGAAAGTGAAATCGTCCGTCAAGCCGATCTGTGCGAAGTGCAAGGTGGTCAGACGCCGGGGCGTCGTGCGGATCCTCTGCGAGAATCCGCGGCATAAACAACGGCAAGGATAGGCCTGAGGCGGGTCGTCCTGCTTCTCGCACCAGTGAGTCAGTAAGCAAACGGAGTACATATGGCTAGAATCGCCGGAGTGGATTTGCCCAGAGAGAAACGGTCGGATATCGGCCTGACTTATGTGTTCGGCATCGGCCGGGCCGCTGCCCGGACTATTCTCGATAAGGCCGGAATCGACGGAGCCGTCCGTGTGAAGGATCTCAGTGAAGACCAAATCGTAAAGATCCGCGAGATCATCGATCAGGAGTATCAGGTCGAGGGTGATCTCCGGAAGACCTTTTCGATGAACATCAAGCGCTTGATCGATACCGGCACCTATCGCGGGTTGCGTCATCGCAAAGGGCTGCCCGTTCGCGGTCAGCGCTCAAAGACCAATGCGAGAACCCGCAAGGGGCGTCGCGCAGGAGTCGGAAGCAAGCCGAGACCGGCAGCTCGTCCGGCCTCCACCACTTAATCCATTCGCGGCAAAGGGACTTCCATGAGTGTAAAAAAAGGGAAGAAGAAGGAACGACGGATCGTCCAGAGCGGGATCGCGCATGTGCAGGCCTCGTTCAATAACACCATCGTGACGATCACCGATATGAGCGGCAATACCGTCGTCTGGGCGAGCGCCGGCAATCAAGGATTCAAGGGGTCGCGCAAGAGCACGCCATTCGCCGCGCAACGCGCAGGTGAAGCCGCCGCTCGAAAGGCGATGGAAAGCGGAATGCGTCAGGTCGACGTCTACGTGAACGGCCCGGGCTCCGGCCGCGAATCGGCGATTCGCTCGCTCCAAGGAGCGGGGCTTCGGATCAATCTCATTCGTGATGTGACGCCTATTCCGCACAACGGATGCAGGCCGCCGAAGCGCCGTCGCGTATAAAGCGGCATGAGCGGTGCTGGAAGTTAAAGACAAGCATGTGAGGACACCGACAGTTGGTGTCCGGTAACCGGAGGTAGAGAAGTGGCAAAGTATCGAGGTCCTGTCTGTCGGTTGTGCCGGCGTGAGGGGGAGAAGCTGTTTCTGAAAGGCTCCCGCTGCATGACGGAGAAGTGTGCCATCGAGCGGCGCAGCTATCCGCCAGGCCAACACGGGCAGGGGCGGCAGCGTACGTCGGACTACAGCCTCCAGCTTCGGGAAAAACAGAAATTACGGCGGATTTATGGGTTGCAGGAACGGCAGTTCCGGGGCGTCTTTGAACGGGCCGAGCGGCAGACGGGCGTCACCGGCGAAGCGCTGCTGCGCCTGCTCGAATCACGACTCGACAACGTGGCCTATCGACTTGGCTTCGGTGCGTCGCGACGTGAAGCGCGCCAGCTGGTGAGCCACGGTCATGTGACGGTCAACGGCCGGAAACTGAATGTCCCCGGCGCACTGGTTCGGGCCGGAGACGTGGTGGCCGTGCGTGAGCGAAGCCGAAATTTGGTCACCATCCAGGCGGCGTTGGAATCGGTCGATGGTCGGGGCGTACCGGAGTGGCTGGAATTGGACAAGGCCGGCTTTACGGGCACGGTCCGCGCCCTTCCGACGAAGGATCAGATTACATTGCCGGTTAACGAGCAGATGGTCGTCGAACTCTATTCACGGTAACGATGACTTCATACGGCGCCGCTCCCCTGCAGAATGCTTCGCCGGGGTCATGCAGGCGCTGACACGATGAAGGGGGACTCATGATTAAAGCGATGAAGGACTTCCAGATCCCGTTGCGGGTCGAAGTCGACAAAGAAACCATGTCTCCGACGTTCGGTCGGTTTTCGACCGAGGCCTTTGAGCGGGGATTTGGGACGACGGTAGGCAACGCGTTGCGACGGGTACTGCTTTCTTCGTTGACCGGTGCAGCCGTCACGACCGTGAAGATCGAAGGGGTCTTGCACGAGTTTTCTACGATTCCCGGCGTGACCGAGGACGTCACCTCGATCATCCTGAACGTGAAGGGACTTCGGTTGGCGCTCCATACCGACAAGCCCAAGACCATCCGTCTCAAGAAAAAGGGACCGGGCGAAGCGAAAGGCTCGGACATCGTTCATGACGCCGACATCACGATTCTGACCCCGAATCTCCATATCGCCACGTTGGATAAGGACGCGACATTGGATATGGAAATGACGGTGAAGCACGGCCGTGGATATGTGCCGGCTGAGCGCAACAAGGAAGAGGGCTTGCCCATCGGCGTGATTGCGATTGATTCTATTTTTTCGCCCATCAAGCGAGTTAACTTTCAGGTTGAAAATGCCCGCGTGGGGCGCATGACCGATTATGACAAGCTGACTTTGGAAGTTTGGACCGACGGAACGATCTCGCCGCGGGATGCGCTATCGACGGCCGCTGGAATTTTGCGGGATCACGTCGACATTTTCATCAATCCCGAAGCACGGGTGGAAGGCCGTGGGGAACTGGCCGGTGAAGATGCGCAACGCGAGATCAACAAGAACCTGTTCCGTAGCGTCAACGAGCTGGAACTGTCCGTCCGGGCGGCCAACTGCCTGAAAAATGCCAACATCAAGACGATCGCCGATCTGGTGCAGAAGACGGAAGCGGAGATGCTGAAGACCAAGAACTTCGGCAAGAAGTCTCTGAATGAGATCAAGGAAATCCTGACCGAAATGGGATTGGGCCTGGGGGTGAAGCTGGACGCATTGCCCTCAAACGGCAATCCCAAGCCGATCGAATAACGAAGAAGAGGGAACCGTGCGGCACAGAAAAAAAGGCAGACAACTCGGTCGACAGACCAAGCATCGCTGGGCGTTGTTCAGAAGTCTGGTCACGTCGTTGCTCGAACACGAGCGGATCGAAACGACGGAAGCCAAGGCGAAGGAAATCCGTGGGTTTACCGACCGCATGATTACGCTCGGCAAAGACGGTTCGTTGCCAGCTCGCAGACGGGCCCTCAGCTTTCTCCGAAGCAAGGCGGTCGTCACGAAGCTCTTCAGCGACGTCGCGACGCGATTTAAGGATCGGCCGGGCGGTTATACCAGGATGGTGAAGACCAGGAGGCGGATTGGTGATGCCGCCGAATTGGTCGCGATCGAATTGGTGTCCCGCACCGAGGCGCCGGCCGCGAAACCAGCTTCTCCGGCCACTCCAGCCGAGAAATCCTAGTTCAGTAACAGGTCGCTGGGACTCTCCTGAGTTCCAGCGGCCCGTTGTCTTTACATCAAGCGCTCCACAAACATCAGATATCGTTCGTGCGCCGGGTTCTCGGCGAAACGGTTCATCCGCCAGGGGAGAAGTTTACTTGCTCTGATCCGAATGCTACTATCGTGCCAGTAACCGTTCTGAGTTGGGAGCAAGATATCTAACGTGTGGAGAACGCTGGCGCAGCGAGGCCTTCTCGGGTTGAGCGTTGTGTTGGCCTGTTATCTTGTCTACCTCCTTATGACCAATTCGACCGCCGCGCCTCCACCGACGAGACAGACCGGCGGGATGGATCAGGCCGACGCCACCATCTCCCGCTTCACCTTCACGCAAACCAAAGGCGACAAGGTACAGTGGCAGGTGGACGCCAAGCAGGCCCGGTTATTTGAACAGAAAAAACAGGCCCTCCTCGATACGGTCGCCGTCACACTCTTCGGACAGGCGGGTAAGGAACTCACCGTAGAAGGCGATGAAGGCACACTCAACACGGACACGAAGAATTTTATCTTGGCCAACCGGCTCGAGCCGCTGGTCCTCCGCACGCAGAGCGGGTATACCATCTATACGAATCATTTGTCCTGGACCGATGCAACGAGGGAGATTCGAACGGGCGATCCTGTCCGGATCGTCGGACACGGACTGGACGTAACCGGTGTCGGCTTGTTGGGTCATATGGACCGGGAAGAATTCGAAGTGCTCGAGGACGTGCATGTTGAAGTGTCTCCTGTTTCTTAGCGTTGCGCTCGCCGGTGTCGTTGTTGCCGCTCATCCGTCGCTGGCTGCCCCGGTGACTGCGGGCGCCGATCAGACTGTCAGTACGACCATCACGTCAAAAAAGATGACCGTCAAGAATCAGGACAGCCAGGCGATTTTCGAGGGGACGGTCGTATTGACGCGCGGTACCTTGGTGGTCTATTCCGATCGGATGATCGTCTCATTCGGCTCCGCGCAATCCAACGGAACCGAGGATCGGAAAGGTCGGGAGACGGCATCGCCGCGAAAAGGGCCGGACACGGTTTCGAACCGGGCGGTGAATAGGATCGAAGCGATCGGCCGTGTGAAAATCGAGCGCGACAGCGGAAACGCCACCTGTGAAAAAGCGGTGTATTATCGAGAAGAGGATAAGATCGTTCTGACCGGATCGCCTGTGGCCTGGGAAAAAGGAACCAGAGTGAGCGGGAAGCAGATTACCATGTTTCTGGCCGAGGATCGGAGCGTCGTTGAAGGGGGTTCTCACGTGCGGATCGAGCCCGAGGGGGAAGCCAAGTGACCGAAGTGGCGCACGCGTCTGCGACAGCGTCCACCGCTGCCGGATCCGGGTCTCGAAAGACCGCTCTTCAGGCCACGGGATTGATGAAGAGCTTTCGTTCGCGGAAAGTCGTCAAAGGGGTGTCCGTGGAAGTTCACGCCGGCGAAGTCGTCGGTCTGCTTGGACCGAACGGAGCAGGCAAAACGACGATTTTCGACATGATGGTGGGGCTCACACAGCCGGACGAAGGGACGATTACACTGGATGGTGAGCCTCTGACGAGCTTGCCCATGTATAAACGCGCCCGCAAAGGGATTGGGTATCTCCCGCAGGAATCGTCGATTTTCCGGCGTTTGTCCGTCGAGGACAATATTCTGGCTATTCTCGAAATGCTGGATTACTCTCGGTCGGAGCGGGCCGAGCGTGTGGAGATCTTGCTAAAGGAGCTGGATCTCGGACATATTCGGACGAGCATGGCCTATGCGTTGTCCGGTGGCGAACGTCGGCGGCTCGAAATTACCAGGGCGTTGGCGACCAATCCCTCGTTCATGTTGCTGGACGAGCCGTTTGCCGGGATCGATCCTATCGCCGTGGCGGACATTCAGCAGATCATCACTCGGCTGAAGGAAAAGGGCATCGGGATCCTCATCACCGATCACAACGTTCAGGAAACGCTTTCCATAACGGATCGTGCGTACATCATCAATGAGGGCTTGATTCTGGAGGCAGGGTCCCCCGAAGCTATTGTGAGAAGTGAAACGGCCAGAGCTGTCTATCTCGGCGATCGATTCAAGTTATAAGGAACGAATACGGTGTCGATGAAACTGCGACTTGACCTGAAGCTCAGCCAAAAGCTCATCATGACGCCGCAATTGCAGCAGGCGATCAAGCTGCTGCAATTGTCACGATTGGAACTGCAGCAAAGTCTTGTGCAGCATTTGATGGACAATCCGATGCTGGACGAGTTGCCGGCCGAAGCCGAGGAAAATGAAGGAAGCTCCGCCGACGAACAGGGGGAAGATGCCGCCGCCTCCGCATCCAGCAATTCCGAGACGGCCGAGTCCGAGGAATCGACCCCTGAAGAACGCGACACCCCCGACGAAGCTTCAGCGGCAGGCTGGGAGGAATATTTCCAGACCGACCGACGGACGGGAAGCGGCGAGCGGCAGTCCTCGTCATCCGACGACTTTCCTTCGTATGAACAGAACATGCGGAAGGCCACGTCTCTTGAGGACCATCTGCTCTGGCAGCTGTCTCTGTCCGGCTTGTCCGAACAACAGAAGGTCATCGGCCGGTTGCTGATCGGCAATCTTGACGACGACGGCTATCTGCGCATGCCCCTGTCGGAAGTCATCAGCGGAACCGAGTTTGCCGAAGCGGAAGTCGAATCGGTGCTCAAGGACATTCAGACCTTCGATCCAACGGGGGTCGGCGCCCGTGACTTGCCGGAATGTCTCCTCCTACAATTGGGACACCTGGGTCGAAGCCCCATCGGCTCGTTGGGAGCACGTCCTGGCGCATTGAAGGGGTCGATCATCGAGGCGATCATCCTTCACCATCTTAAAGATCTCGAGAAGAAGCAATATGCCCGAGTGGCCAAAGCTCTCGACGTAACGATAGAGGAAGTGTTACAGGCCACAAAAGTGATCGAGGGGCTCGAACCGAAGCCGGGCCGTCCCTTCGACAATACCCAGAATTATGTCATTGTGCCGGACGTTTTCGTCGTGAAGAACGAAGGAGAATGGGTCGTATTGCTCAATGACGACGGCCTCCCCCGCATGAGGATCAGCCCGTACTACAAACAGCTCATGGCTTCCGGGCAAAGCGGATCCACTGAAACAAAGGCGTACCTGGACGAACGTCTCCGCGCCGCCCAATGGGTGATCCGCAGCATCGAACAGCGCAACAAGACCATCGTCAAGGTCGTTTCCAGCATCGTCAAGTTCCAGGAGCAGTTCTTCGAACACGGGGTGCAGTACCTGAAACCGTTGGTGCTCAAGCAGGTTGCCGAGGACATCGGTATGCACGAGTCGACCATCAGCAGGGTGACGGCGAACAAGTATATGTATTGTCCGCAAGGCATGCTGGAACTCAAGTTCTTCTTCAATGCGGGCTTGCAGCGTGCGGATCAACCGAGCGATATGCTCTCGTCCGTGACCGTACGTGAAATGATCCGCAAGATGGTTGCAGCCGAGGATGCCCGCCACCCGTTGAAAGATGAGGAAATCGCCGCACGTCTCCGTGAGCAACAGGTGCTGATCGCCCGACGAACGGTTGCGAAGTACCGGGCAGAGGAGAACATTCCTCCTGCGACGCAACGCAAACAGTTTTTCTAGGCAATGGGACGCAAGCCGCACGGTCATCCCAGTCGGATGCCCGATGCCTAATTCCGGCCGGCCGACGAACATCATGTGTCTTATAGTCGTGGGCCGTTCTGTGGTCGCCCTTCCCAGCACCCGCCACATCAGCCAAGATGAATCACCAATAGGAGCAGCTGCATGAAGATTACAGGCAGGCATTTGGTCATAACTCCCGCGCTCAAACGTCATATCCGCGAAAAGTTCGAACGGTTGGATCGATACGGGGTGCTGCTGGATCGCATGCAGATCACGCTCGGCGTGAATAAGCTGCAGCACACGGCGGAGGCGCTCTGTTCCGTGAATAGAAAACAGTTCCAGGCCAAGACGTCAACTCGTGAAATGTACATGACGATCGACCAATTGGTTGATCGGCTTGAAACACAAATTCGCAAGTACAAGGAGCGGCGGACGGAGCATAAAGGGAAAAAGTCGGCGGCCCGCCGGGTGCCGTTCGTGCCTCCTGATTCGGTCGAACAGGACATAGAGGTCGTGCGGCCAAAAGTTTCCGTCCTGTCCCGCGCCGCGGCGTCAAGCCGCCTGGACGATCTGCCCGGCTCGATCATGGTGTTTACATGCGCCGAGTCTGGGAAGCTGCAGATCTTGAGAAGAGCCGAGAGCGGCAAGATCGTGCTCATCGATCCATAAGACAAGAGTCTGTGATGCCCGGATTAAAGCTCGTGGTGATCAGCGGTCTCTCTGGGGCGGGTAAGTCGCACGCGCTGAAATCGTTCGAGGACGTCGGATACTTTTGCATCGACAATTTGCCTCCCGCCCTCCTTCCTCCGTTCGTCGAGCTGTGTCATCAGCAAGGCGGCGAGATCAGAAACGTGGCGTTGGGCATCGACGTGCGCGAGCGCGTGTTCTTCACCGATCTGGTCGGTGTGCTGGACCGGGTGAGGGCCTTGGGACATTCTGTCGAGCTCTTGTTTCTGGAGGCCCGGGAAGAAGTCTTGGTCAGAAGGTTTTCGGAGTCTCGAAGGCCGCATCCGCTGCTCCCGGATCTCCCGGTGCTGGAGGGCGTGAGATTTGAGAAGGAACGTCTTGCCGAGTTGCGGCGCCATGCGGATCGCATTATCGACACGTCAGATTTGACGGTCCATGAACTGCGTGATCTGCTCGCGAGACAGTTCAGTCAGGACAGCGTCCCACGCCGGTTGACGATCTCCATCATCTCTTTCGGCTATAAGTTCGGCGTTCCCTATGATATCGATCTGCTCTTCGACGTCAGATTTCTGCGTAATCCATTCTTCGTTCCGGAACTCAAGCCCCTAACCGGGGAGGATCAGCGGGTCAGGGCATTCGTCCTGGCCGATCCCGATGCGGTGGCATTCATCAGCCATTTGGAGCAACTGTTCAAGTTCCTCATCCCGCTTTTTGAGCGAGAACGTCGCAGCTACCTCAATGTCGCGATTGGCTGTACGGGCGGCCGGCATCGATCAGTGTCCGTGGCCAAGCGATTGCAGGAAAGCTTTGCTGCGGCTGGCTATCCGAGCACCGTCGTCCATCGGGATTTAGGTAAATAACGGCCCGCCCCTCCAGTTCCTCCTCCCTGGATCGCATCAGATTGCATCCATTTCGCTGAAAGCGCAGCCTCCATTTCTTTCGATTTCTTGACACATGAGAGACATGAACTATACTTGGCCTGTGTCGTAACGATTTCCGCTCTGGTGGCATCGTTTTCGTGACAGGCTCAGCGGTGATCATGCGATGCAAGAAATCGAAAAATGATTTTGCCGGTTGCATGAAGTGAGATACAGTCTGAGGCGCGTATGCTGAATTCCCTTAAAAGTCTGGTGGAAACCGATATCTTTTCGATGCTTACCCCGAAGCGTCAGCTCGTGGGGCTGGACATCGGGTCAAGCGGCATCAAGCTTGTCCAGCTCAAAGAACATCGCGGACGCTATCTGTTGCAGAAATTCGGCGTCAAGCCGCTCGAACCTGAGGTGATCGTCGATGGAACGGTCATGGATGAGGGACGGGTTGTCTCGGCAATCAAGGAGCTGTTCGAAGAATTGAAGGTCAAGGTGAAGCAGGTGGCCGTTTCCATATCCGGCCATGCGGTCATCATGAAAAAAATCAGTCTCCCCCCGATGCCGGACGATGAGCTCGAGGGGCAGGTCAGACTCGCCGCGGAGCAATACATTCCTTTTGACATCAACGAAGTGAACATCGATTTTCACGTGCTTCCCCCGTCGGAGGGCGATGCGGAGGAAGGCGAGATGTCCGTGATTCTTGTGGCGGCAAAGAAGGACAAGATCAACGAGTTGACGGAATTGGTCAAGGGAGCCGGTCTGTTTCCCATGGTCATGGACGTCGATGCATTTGCCATCGAGAACATGCACGCGATCAGTTACCCCGTGTCTCAGGAGGACACCACCGCCCTCGTCAACATCGGCGCGAGCGTGATGAACATCAACATCGTGCGCGGCGGTGTCTCGGTGTTTACCCGAGATATTCCGATCGGAGGAAACCGCTACACCGAAGCGATGCAACGGGAGTTAGGGCTCTCGTATGAAGACGCCGAGGAAACGAAAAAGGGTGGCCGCAGTGCCGGTTCGAGTCAGGCCGTCACGGGCGTGATCGACAGCGTCAATGCCGAAGTGGCTTCGGAAATCGCGCGTACGGTGGATTACTTCAAGTCCACGATGTCCGATGCCGAAGTTCAGCACGTGGTGCTGTGCGGAGGCGGCGCTCAAGTGGCAGGTCTCGAGCAGCAGTTGCGCGACCGTATGAACGCCATGGTCGAGATTGCCAATCCGTTCGGAGAAATCGACACGTCAGGGTGTGACATGGATCAAGCCACTCTTGCGGAGATGGCTCCGATCGCCGCGGTCGGAGTCGGTTTGGCTCTGAGATCGGTAGGGGACCGATGATTCGCATCAATCTATTGCCCGGGCCAAAGGGGCGAAAGGCGAAGCCTCAGTATGATGTTCGTGCACAAGCCATGCTCGGGGTCGGCCTTTTCATCATCACGATCGCCGGTTGCTGGTGGTACTCTGCGTCTCTGGACGAGGAATTGGAAGTCCGACAGACCGAGAAGAGCGACAAGACCAAACAGGTGGCATCCCTGAACGAGCAGGTCAAGCAAGTCGCGGACTTTGAGCAGCGTAAGCGGCACCTGGAAGACAAGAACCGTATTATTGATCAGTTGGAAAAATCTCGTGTTGGTCCGGTCAAGGTATTGGACCATGTGAGTCAGAGTCTCGACCCCTTGAAGCTCTGGTTGGTTCGTATCGGTGTCAACGGCCAGAACATCGACTTGGAGGGACGTGCCCTGTCCAATGACGACGTGGTGGAGTTCGTCAACAATCTTCGGCGAACCGATTATTTTACCGCCATCGATCTTCAGGAGAGCCGTTCCGCCACGGAAAGCCAGCTCAGTGTCTATCAGTTCAAACTCGCGTTTAAACTGAAGGGATAAGCTGATGACCTTGCCTGCGATCAATCTGGAAGTGCTGCGCACCGTCCCGCTGGCGCAGAAAATCGGATTGCTGGTGCTGACGCTGGCCGGCATAGTGGTGGGATTCTACTACTACATCGTGGAACCAAAGACGACCGAGATCGCCGGGCTCCAGTCTGAAATCAGCAAGCTTGATGGAGACATCCAAACCCTGTCCATCAAGGTCAAACATCTCGACGAATTGATCGCCGCGAGCAAGCAATTGGAAATCGAACTGGCCAAAAAGAAGGAGCGTCTCCCGCCGGAAGAGGAGGCGGTGATGCTGCTCAAACAGGTTTCCGATCTCGCGATCCGCCTTGGACTTGACGTGAAGCTCTGGAGGCCGAGCGTGAAGTCGGAGGATCCTTCAAAACTCTTTGTGAGGATGCCGGTGAACGTAGAAGTTGCCGGCGGATACCATACGGCGGCTCTTTTCTTTGACCGGATCAACAGTTTGCCCAGGATTGTGACCGTGTCGGGTGTAAAGATGGGAAGCCCCAAGAGCGATAAAGGCCGCGTTGTCACGCAGACGGTATTTGATTTGATCGCGTATGCGGCGCCTCAGGAATCCAAGACCGTGGCGGCGGTGCCGGCAACTCAGGGCAAGTGAAGGCGGTTAACCACGTGAAGGTGATGCTCGTGTTCCAGGTAACAAAGGCGACCGCGCTGTTGGCAGGCTGCTGCGTCATCGTCTTATCCGGCGAAATCGCGTTGAGTCAGCCGGGCCTGGCGATCAACGCCAAGCAGGTGGCACCAATGCGGCAGGATTCCGTGAAGATGCCGTCTCCCGCCGATATGGGGATCCGGTCTACCTCGGATGTCGTGCCTTCCGTGTCGGAAGGTCTCGCGCCGCAGGTCGATCCCCAGCAACCGTCCGTATCCTTGTCGGTCAACGGGTATGATCCCTCCGGACGTCGAGACCCGTTCGCTCCGGTGCTTCAGCAACTCGTGCCGGGTCAGATCGACCTTACGGTGCCTCCACTGCAGCGGATCGGATTGACCGACATGAATCTGATCGCCGTCATTTGGGGAGCCTACGGGTACACCGCGATGGTCCAAATGCCTGACGGTAATGGTTACGCTGTGAGAAAAGGGACGCGCATCGGGCCAAACAATGGCGTGGTCAGCGCCATCACCGAAAAGGGAATTGTGGTTCAGGAACGGTTCACCGATGTCTATGGGCGAAAGCAAGAGCGGGAGTACGTCAAGCTCCTCCATCCGAAAGAGGGTTCAGAATGACACCTAAGACGATGCACACAACCACGGTCGTTCGCATTCTTTCTGCGGTGGGGGCGGTCGGCCTCCAGCTGTCGATCCCCTCGCTGGGTATCCCGGCCGACCTCGACAACAGTCAGCCTGCGCTCTCAGTGGACGCGGCCTCAGCGATCGATTCGGCCGTCTCTCCAATTGAGGAGCCTGCCCGCAGCCTGACCGCCATCGACATTCAACGGAATCTCCAGGATGTGTCCGTGACGATCGCCGGAGATGGATCCTTGCTCCATGAAGCCAATCTCGTGGCAGGTCGTCGGCTCGTCATCGATGTGCCGAACGTGACCTCGACGATCCGAAAGCCGGTCTGGACGGTCAATCATCCTTTGCTTCGCCGGGTGCGCGTAGGAACCTATGCGGAAAAAGTGAGAGTCGTCCTCGACATGAACGCGGATGCTGAATATGCAGTTCAAGCACGCGGCAACAGTCTCGTCGTCAGTTTGAAGGGGAACGTCGCCGATCAGAGTGAACGAGTCGAGAGCGGAGATCGTCAGACCCTTCTCAACAACCGTGCCGAAATGTTGGAACGGACCGCCAATCTTATCGCCAGGCAGGAAGACGTCCGGACTGTGCGGACGTCCAATCTTCAGCGAATCCCCGCTGCGTTCCGTGTTCGGCCCGCCCAGATGATGGTCGGAGGAGAGGAGTCTGAAAAAAGCACGCCCAAAGAAGATCTGGTGCTCGGGGAAACACGATACGTGGGGCGACGGATTTCGCTGGATTTTCAGCAGGCCGACATCAGCAATGTCCTGCGGTTGATCGCCGAGGTAAGCGGTTTCAATATCGTTGTGGGCGAGGGCGTCAAGAGCAAGGTCACCATGAAGCTGGTCAGCGTCCCTTGGGACCAGGCACTTGATATGATCCTGAAGATGAACGGTTTGGGAAAGATCAGGCAAGGAAACATTCTTTGGGTCGACTCCCTGTCGAACATTGCCAGACAGGAGGATGAAGAGGCTCGAGCCAAGGATGCCAAGACCAAGGCCGAAGAACTGGTCGATCGTGTGTTCTATGTCCGAAATCTTCAGGCGCAGGAACTCATGACGGCGCTTCGCCAGAATTTGAGCCCGAGGGGTGTCATGCAGATCAGTCAGGGCACGAACGCCCTGGTGGTCAGAGACACCGAGAGCAAGATGAACGTACTCAAGCAGTTGATCGACGGATTGGACCTCGCCGTGCCTCAAGTTCAGATCGAGGCCCGTATCGTCCAGGCCGACACCACCTATTCTCGGTCTCTCGGCGTTCAGTGGGGTGTTCAGAACCTCAATTCCGGCCAGTCGTTTGGGGTGGCCAACTTCAGATCGGGAACGGCCGGTCCGTTCGGAGCCCAGACGTCGGACTTTCTCGTAAATCTTCCCGCCACCGTCGGAGGTTTAGTCACGACGCCGGGCGCCGGGTTCACGTTCGGAAAGGCGGATGGCGCGATGCTCGATGTGCGGCTTTCCGCGGGAGAACTGTTGGGGCTGAGCAAGGTCATCGCTGCGCCGAAGGTGACGACGCTCGACAAACGTGAAGCCAAGATCTCACAGGGCGAATCGATTCCGTTCCAAACGACATCGTTGCAAGGAACGCAGACGACATTCGTTGACGCGAACCTCGAGTTGAACGTGACGCCGCAGATCACGTCGCGTGACCCGAAAGAGATCGGCAAGCAGATCCTGATGCGCGTGCGGGCAACGAGAAACGCCGTGGGAGCGCGCAGCAATCCGGCCGGTCCCAGCATCGACCGTCGCGAAGCCAACACCCAGGTGATCATCCGGGACGGTGAGACGATGGTCATCGGCGGGGTGTTCATCGACACTCAGAACAATAACGTGGCAGGAGTCCCGTACCTTTCCCGAATTCCTGTGCTCGGCTGGCTCTTCAAATCGAAGTCGGAATCTGTGGCCAAACAGGAACTGTTGATCTTCCTGACCCCGTCCATCGTCAAGACGTAACCCGCCACTCGATCGTCTTCAGTCTTTGGAAGGCCGAGCTGAGAGCAGCTCGGCCTTCCGTACTTTTCGCGTTCTATCAGATGAACCGGCCGCGGCCTCAGCGTGTGATCGTTTCGGGCTTCTGACCTTTCGCCCGTACCTCGGTTGTGTTACTATCCCATCTCTCGTAAGCCATTGATATATCGTTCAAGATTTGAAATCCTTTGGACATTTCCCAGCCTCGCCCATACCACCTGCTGAAGAATGAAGCTAAAAACGTCCGATAAAGTTTCCAACGTCCCGTTTCAGGCTGAAAAAGTTGTCCGGGTGGATTTGGGAATGCGGAGTTATGAGATTGCCGTCGAACCCGGGTTATTGCCAACCGTCGGGAGCCGTCTTGCAGGGCTCACGCGTGGCCGTAAAGTGGGAATCGTGACCGACACCCATGTGGCATCCCGCTACCTCACAGGGCTTCGCCGTTCTCTTTCGAGAGAGGGACTGGAGCCGGTCGCGATCATTCTTCCTCCGGGAGAACGATCGAAGACCTTGAGGACCGCGGGCACGGTGCTGGATGTACTCGCCCGCCACAAGTTCGATCGCCAATCGATGCTGGTCGCGCTCGGAGGCGGGGTCGTTGGCGACATCACCGGCTTTGCCGCGGCGATCTATCTGCGAGGAATCCCTTTCGTCCAGATTCCCACTACCCTGGTGGCACAAGTGGATTCCAGTGTAGGCGGCAAGACCGGTGTGGATCATCGATTGGGCAAAAACCTGATCGGGGCTTTTCATCAACCGCGCGCGGTGTTCATCGACCCCGACACGCTTCGGACGCTGCCGCGGCGAGAATGGGTGGCCGGATTGGCGGAGGTGATCAAGTACGGCATTATCGCCGATGAAGCCATGTTTTCCAGCCTGGAGCGGACCATGCCGGCTCTGTTGAAACTGGATCTATCCGCCGTTGTGCCGGTGATTGTTCGATCGTGCGAGATCAAAGCGCAAATCGTCGTCGAGGATGAGAGGGAAACGGACCGGCGGAGGACTCTGAACTACGGCCATACGATCGGACATGCCTTGGAGTCGTTGGGAGGTTACCGCGGCCTGATACACGGGGAGGCGGTCGGTATCGGGCTGGTCCAGGAGGCGAGCGTGGCCTCGTTTATGGGGTTGTGCGGAGAGGACGTCGTGAACCGGATCACGTCACTGGTACGGCTTGCCGGGCTTGCGGATCAGATGGGTCCTGTTTCTCTGCCGAGTCTCTGGGAAGCGATGCTTCACGACAAAAAGGCCGTGGCCGGTCAGGTCATCGGCGTGTGGCCTGTGCGGATCGGTGAGACCGTCATCAAGCCGGTCGACAAGAAAGTCTTCGGGGACTGGTACAAAAAGCGAGTCAAGCATACCAAGGGCCTCAGGGCTCGCAATCAGCGGAGTATCTTGTAAGCCGCATCAGTTGGGATGATCATCCATGGCGTCGACACGTCCGTTATCCATCGCGCAGCTTGAGCAAGCCTTCCGGGAAAAGTCCCGCGAAGTCGATGTCTTGCATCGGATTACCGATTCCATCAGCAATACGTTGGACCTTGAAGCGGTTCTCAAACACATCGTCGAAGTCGTGGTTGAAGTCACCAAGGCCGACGCGTGTCTCTTATATCTGTTGTCCGACAAGGGCGACGAACTCATTCTTCGGGCTTCGAAGAACCCTCATCCGAAGCTGATCGGACGCATCACCATCGGCATGGGCGAAGGTATTACCGGTTGGGTCGCGCAGGAGCGCACCAGGGTGGTGATTCCGAGCAATGCCAGCGACGATTCCCGCTTCAAGTTTTTTCATAATCTTCCGGAAGATCGGCACCAGGCCTTCGTGTCCGTCCCCATCATGGCCAAGAAGGAAGTGGTCGGGGTCATCAACGTGCAACATCGGCGGCCCAAACGGTATCGCCCCGATGAACTGGCATTGCTCTCCACCATCGCCAATCAGGTGGGAGGTGCCATCGAAAATGCGCGTTTGTATGAGCAAATGCGACGCAAAGCATTGCAGGTCGAAACGCTGTCCCAGGTGTCCGAAACGGTCGCGTCGAATCGGCTCATCGAGGACGTCCTGCAGTTGCTCGTTACCATGACGGCGCAAATGATGAACTCGAAAATTTGCTCCATCATGTTGCTCGACGGAGCCACCGGAGATCTGCGCATCGAAGCGACGCAGAGTCTGAGCGAGCTCTACCGGCGCAAGCCCAATTTGAAGATCGGGCAAAGCATCAGCGGGCGTGCGGTACAAGAACGGCGGCCGATCATCGTGGCCGACGTCATGAAGGAACCGAACTACATGTATCCGGACATGGCGAGGAAGGAAGGACTGTGTTCGCTGTTGTGCGTTCCGATGCTCGTGAGGGAAAAGGCGGTCGGTGTCATCAACAGCTATACCTCTGCGCCGTACTCATTTACGAGCGAGGAGGTCAAGCTGCTGCAGGCGATCGCCAACCAGGCAGCCATCGCAATCGAACATACGACCCTGCTTGAGAAGTCATTTGAAATGCAGGAAGCATTGGCCGTGCGAAAGCTGCTCGATCGCGCCAAAGGCTACCTGATGCGGTCCAAAAAACTGTCTGAAGAAGAAGCTTTCAGGCTCATTCAGCGGCAGAGCATGGATCTCAGAAAGTCGATGCGGGAAATTGCCGAAGCCGTGCTATTGGCGGGAGAACTGGATGAGCGGGCGGACAAACAACGAGGATGAGTGCGAGCGGTCGTCCATTCGCATCGGTCGTGAGCTACGGTGACTTCGGTGTTCCGGAGGGTTTGGGTGGAGCCGGCTGTCTCCGCGTATCTTGATCCGCCAGTTGACGTTTGATGTCTTCCAGTTCCTTTCGCAAAGCTTCCAATTCTGGATCTTTTTTATTCGTGTCTCCCACCTTGGCAGGTGCGCCTTGGGCGGACGCGGGTGCAGGCGCAGCGGGAGGTGGCTGGCGTACGATCTCGCGGCCGGCGTCGAGCGGAAGACCGGCCAGTAATTCGTAATCGATCACCAGCGTCGTATCGGTGGACAGAGCGGTTCGATATTTGTCGTCGCGCTTGGCCGATTCCGGGATGAACATCACGGTGTGATTCAGTAGGCCGGTGCGGTCAGGGACGCGGCGATTGGGCATATTGATGGTATCAGGGCGCTCAACCCGGTATCGATATTGAGTCAAGGTGACGTAGAGCGAGCGGCCGTACGCATAGATGGACCCCGCGGTGGTTTCCGGCGGAGCAAGACGCAACGGGGGCTCGGAGGAACCGACGGCTGCCCCCACCCGTTGAGAATAGACCGGCGGTCCCTGCTGATTGACCGTGAATCCCACCTGCTGGTCGGAAGCGGCGCGGCTCAGTCCGTCTGTGATCAGCGGAGCCAGGTACGCCACGTCTTCTTCAGAAAAAGCCTGTAAGGCATCTGCTTTGCGGACTCCAATATCCTGCAGAAATCCTTGATCGTCCCGTACGAGTACACCGCGCAACACGCGCGCGACTGTGCCGGCGGGAAGCTTGATGGGATGGGCGGCCTGAAAGGAGCGATCGGTGATCCGTTCGAGAACGACGGTGCCGCGATCTGACTCCTGTAGCATGAGATCCAGTTCCGAGGACGTGGCGCAGGCGGCCAGGCTGAGGATGGAAACGACCGCCGCATTACGCAGGAAACTAGAAGGTAACCCCATTCGAAAATCTCGCTCGGGCATCCGTGCAGTCTAGCACACGACCACGGTAGACGATATGGAGGCCTCGATCTCAACCCTTGAAAGTATCCGCTTGACAGGTGGGGGCGGCAGCTTTTATAAGTACGCCCGTCTAACGGCTTCAGCGGCGGACAAGGGAGTCCGAATCTGGACCGCCAAAGACGAGGACATGAGAAAAGGACAATGGCGTCCTTTTGGTCCATCATGTGGGCCGGAAGGGCGCTTTTTTATTTTGAATTGAAGTCTGATCCCAACTGGCCAGGGCATTGAGTCAACCAAGAGGGAGATCCACTGTTATGAAGGGCGGAAGAAAACGTCACCATGTACTTGGAAGCATTGGCGTCGCGGTAGTGACCCTGGCGCTCTTCAGTGCTGTCGCCTCGGCTGCGGAGGCACAGAGCGCGGGAGAATCAACCGGTGCGGGTCGCAAGTCTCGTGAGATGCAGAGTCCCCCTGCCTCATCCGAGCCGTCTATGGGAAATGAAGAAGGACAGAGTGCAGGTGAGTCAACCGGCGGCGGTCGTCTGTCACGTGAAACGCAGACTCCTCCCGCGGTCATCTGCGGAGGGTGCGTGACCCATACTCATGATGCCCAAGCCAAAGGCAGCATCGTTCCATACGGCCGCATCGAATTGGACGGCATCTACAGCACCCGCAATACCAATCCGCTCGATCCCGGTCAATTCAATGGATACGCCACGGCAGCAGGAAAGAGCAGCAATTCCTCCTCGACGTTCAATCCGCGCTACAGCGTCTTCGGTCTTCGTGCCGACCGCACGGACGGCGCCAACGTGATCACCGGCGTGGTCGAAACGGATTTTTATTCGCAGACGGACAACGCGGGAAACATCTCCCCGCGCCTTCGCCTTGCGTTTGCACGGTACTCTCCCAACAACAGCAGGACGAGTGTTACGGCTGGTATGGACTGGACGCCGGTCATGGGCCTGCACCCAAATCTTGTCGACTTTTCGATCATGGGTTACAACGGCAATCTCTGGCAGCGTCTCCCGCAGGTCACGGTTCGGCACCAGTTCAGCGAGCATATCGATGCGCTCGTGACGGTGTTCCGGTTTGAACGAGGGCTGTCGGCGATCCAACCGCAGACGCAGCGGCGTCCGTTCACAGGCAATGGCGTCGGCGGCGTGCCTCCGGTCTCCTGCAACAATCCGACGGGGAACTTTGCCTGTTCCGAGAACGCCTTCAATGATCCCGTCCAGATGCCGTACACGGGAACGAGGTTTGGGTATAACGGAACGGGTAAGCTCCAGGGGATGATGGTGGCGGTGAGTGGTGCCTATCGTTGGTATCGTTCGGCTCCGACGGCCTTGGTCGGTGGTATTCCCTCGGGTCAAGACATCAACTCATATGTAATCGGCGGGGAATTGGTGGTCCCGATCACCAGGCAGTTGAAGTTTTCCGGAGAAATTGCCTACGGTCAGGCACTTGGCGTCGAATTCTTCCGGTTCGGTCAGGATCGCAACCTCGGAACCGGAAAACCGATTCGCACGACGGTGGGATGGGGCGAAATCGATTACGCGCATGATAAAGATACGACTTTTATTGCGGGCTACGGCTTCGACAATCCTCTCAATTCCGATCTGAAAGGGGATGTGGCTGGTCCGGACACCCAGTACCTTCTGAACCATCGCACCTATGTGACGGCCGTTCGTCACATCTGGAGCGACTTCTATATGTCGTTCGAGTGGAACCATCTGATGACCGAATGGTCGACCAATGAACGCTTTGCCGGCGACAACTTCATGTTGTCGACCTGGTACAACTTCTAAACCTGCGTTCCGCCTGACGGCGTTCATCGCCCATGGTCCGGCGTCACGTTCACGGCGAAAGGAATCTGACGATGGAAAATAAGAAGCAACAGACCGAAATTACATCAACCGAGCCATCCATGGACGGCGGTCCGTCCCGACGGGATTTTTTGGTGCGAGGCGCCAGGCTCACGGCCGGCGTTGGTGTGGCGGCCCTGCTGGGGAATCTGGGGCAATGGGCGCTCTCTTATGCGGCGGACAAGGAGCCGATCAAGATCGGCGTGCTTCATTCTTTGAGCGGAACGATGGCGATCAGCGAGGTGTCGCTCCGTGACGTCGTCCTCATGGCCATCGAAGAAATCAATGCAAAAGGTGGCGTGTTGGGACGTCAGGTAAAACCGGTGGTGGTGGATCCGGCTTCCAACTGGGACCTGTTCGCGGAAAAGGCCAAGCAGCTCCTGCTCCAGGACAAAGTGTCCGCCGTATTCGGATGCTGGACCTCGGTGAGCCGCAAGTCCGTCCTGCCCGTGTTCGAAAAAAACAACGGATTGCTGTTCTATCCGGTTCAATACGAGGGAGAAGAGTGCTCCCGGAACGTGTTCTACACTGGGGCGGCGGTGAATCAGCAGGCGGTGCCGGCGGTGGAATATCTGATGAGCAAGGATGGCGGCAGCTACAAGAAGTTCTATTTGCTGGGGACCGATTACGTGTATCCGCGCACCACGAACAAGATCCTCCGTGCCATGCTCCTGGCAAAGCATGTTCCGGAAGCCGGCATCATGGAAGAGTACACCCCGTTTCATCACCAGGACTATCAGACCATCGTCGGCAAGATTAAGAAGTTCGCCGCGGGCGGGGGCGCGGCGGTGATCAGCACCATCAACGGCGACAGCAACGTCCCCTTCTACAAAGAGTTTGCCAATCAGGGGTTGCGGGCCGAAGATGCGCCGATCATGGCATTCAGCGTGGCGGAAGACGAATTGCGCGGGATGGATACGACGGCCCTGGTCGGACACTTGGCGGCCTGGAACTATTATCAGAGCGTCGATACGCCGCAAAACAAGCAGTTCGTCTCGAACTTCAAGGCCTATTGCAAGAAGAACAGTCTGCCGGACGGCGACAAGCGGGTGACGGACGATCCGATCGAAGCGGCGTATTTCGGAGTCTATATGTGGAAGCAGGCGGTCGAGAAGGCCGGCGCCGTCGATGTCGACCAGGTTCGTAAGGCCGTCTACGGCCAGAAGTTTCTCGCGCCGGGCGGCGAGGTCATGATGGACACCGGCAACCATCATACGCACAAGCCGGTGCTCATCGGGGAGATCTTGAAAGACGGACAGTTCAAGGTCGTCTCCCGCTCAAAGGGCCTGGTCAAGCCGGAGCCCTGGAGTGAATACACGAATCCGGACAAGGGCTGTGACTGGATCAGTCATCAGGGCACCTACCAGAAAAAGTAGCCGGTGAGAATACGGCGGGTGACGCGGACGAATGTGGCGTCACCCGCTTGTCATGTTCGGGAGTTCTCTGGATTGTGATACGATCGGGCCGGTTCTCGTCACTCTGCGCAGTCCTCCTCTTGTTGTGTTTGTGTTTTGTTCGAGATCGCGCCGCGGCGACCGAACTCCCGCCGGCTTCCGCTCCCGACTCACCGCTCGAACGGGCATTGAATCAGCTCACCAGCGACGATGAGACCGTCCGTGAGTCGGCGATTCGCACGGTCATCGAACAGGGAGACGTCAGTCTGGTCCCTCGTCTCGACGCGATCCGCGCCAATGCGGATCGCTCGGTCCGGCAAGCCATCAAGCCCGTCATGGACCTGCTGAAGAACCGCGCCAATCTCGAGAGTCCCGACCAAGACGTCCGCCGGTCCGCCGCCACGGATCTCGGGCTGTCCCGTCGCGGGATCGCGATCCCCTGGCTGGAGCGGGCTGCGAACAAGGAAACACACAAATGGGTCCGCTATACGATGGAGGAGTCGGGCGCCCTGCTTCGCCTGGCCGTGGACGATCAGACGACGAAACTCGCGGCCATCGACACATTGGCCGCGCTGTCGAGTCAGAACGCCGTCCCGGGACTCAAGGAACTGGTCGAGGCTGGAGGGACGGTTGACGCGAGCGGTCCCCAGCAAGAATTGTCGCGGGCGGCTGCCGCGGCCATCGAACGGATCGAAACCTGGGCCGCCTGGTCCAACGCCATTGAAACGATCTTCCGCGGGATCAGCCTGAGTTCCATTCTCCTCATCATGTCCGTCGGCCTGGCCATCGTGTTCGGCCTGATGGGCGTGATCAACATGGCCCACGGGGAACTGATGATGGTGGGGGCCTACGGAACTTTCCTGACCCAGGAATTCTTCAAGGCGTTTCTGTCTCCCGCGTTCTTTGACTACTATTTCGTTTTGGCCATGCCGGTCGCATTTCTCTTGGCTGCGGCCTGTGGATTACTGCTGGAAGCGACGGTCATTCGGTTCCTCTACGGCCGGCCGCTGGAGACCATGCTGGCGACGTGGGGAGTCAGCCTGATTCTCATGCAAGCGGCACGGGTATATTTCGGAGATCTGACGGCGGTGGTGGCGCCGGCATGGCTCAGCGGGGGCCAGCAGGTGATGGTCGGGGTCTTTCTCCCCAACAACCGTTTGTTCGTGATCGGGTTATCGGTGATCTGCGTCATGGTCATCTATGCGGTGTTGTTCCGGTCCGCGCTTGGATTGCGCGTCCGCGCCGTGACGCAGAATCGCAACATGAGCGCGTGTCTTGGCATTCCGACCCGGAAAGTCGACGCGTATACGTTCGCCTTCGGATCCGGGCTGGCAGGGATCGCCGGCTGGGCGTTGACCTTGATCGGGAACGTGGAGCCAGGACTGGGCCAGAACTACATCGTCGACTCCTTCATGGTCGTGGTGACCGGCGGTGTGGGCAAGCTCGCCGGGACGATCGTGGCGTCGCTGGGCATCGGCGGGCTCAACAAGCTGCTCGAGCCTGGTCTGGGGGCCGTGTACGGCAAAGTCTGTATTCTCGTCCTGGTCATTCTGTTCCTACAATGGCGACCCTCGGGCCTGTTCGCCGTGAAAGGGCGCCACGCCGACTCCTAGCCGGCTGACGCATCATCTCCCATGGCCGACGCGCGCGACATCCAACCTTCCGCTCCACGCGAAGCGAGCCTGGCGTTCTGGGTCTCGGGGTTCGTATTGCTGGTGGTAATGCCGTTGTTGAACGTCCTGCCGGCCGAAGATTCCTGGTTGCATCTGTCCGACTTCTCGCTGAATCGGTTCGGAAAGTTTCTTGCGTTTGCCATTCTGGCGCTCGGGCTCGATCTGATCTGGGGATACACCGGCATCCTCAGTCTGGGCCAGGGGGTGTTCTTCGGACTCGGAGCGTACTGCATGGGCATGCATCTCATGCTCACGATCGGCAAGGAAAGCGTCTACGGCAGCGACCTGCCTGACTTCATGGTCTGGAACCAAGTCAAGGAACTTCCACTGTTTTGGCAACCGTTCCACAGCTTTCCCCTCGCGGTGCTCGGGGCCGTCCTGGTTCCCACCTTCTTTGCCCTGGTGTTCGGATTTCTGGCGTTTCGCAGCCGGATCAAAGGCGTGTACTTTGCCATCATCACCCAGGCGCTGGCCTTGGTCGCCTGGCTCGTCTTCAATCGAAACGAGACGAATCTCGGCGGCACCAACGGCCTCACCGATTTCAAACAGCTGCTCGGATTCCGCCTCTCCGAACCCGGGACGCAGCGGGCGTTGTACGTGATCACGGTGCTCTGTCTCGGAGGCGCCTATCTGCTGTGCCAGTGGATCATCCGGTCACGAGCCGGAAGAGTGCTCATCGCCGTCCGCGACAGCGAACAGCGCGTTGCGTTTTCTGGTTATGCCCCGGCGAACTATAAGCTGTTCGTGTTCGTCGTCGCCGCGGCATTGGCCGGACTGGCGGGGCTGCTCTACGTGCCCCAGGTCGGCATCATCACGCCCGCGCAGATCGGCGTCCTGCCTTCGCTGGAGATGGTCATTTGGGTGGCGGTCGGAGGGCGTGGGACGCTGGCGGGCGCCGTGCTCGGCGCGGTCAGCGTGAACCTGGGCCGCAGCGTGCTGACGAACTATTTTCCCGAGCTGTGGCCGTTTATGCTGGGGGGATTGTTCGTCACGGTGGTGTTGCTGTTTCCTGACGGCCTGGTCGGCATCCTCCACAAACTGAAGGACCGGGTTGCTTCGCGAAAGACCGCTCGGCTGGCCGAAGGAGAGGCACAGATATGAGCGAACGGGGCTCGATCATCTATCTGGAAGGGGTCACCGTCGACTACGACGGCTTTAAGGCGCTCAACAGTCTTAATTTCATCGTGAACTTCAATGAATTGCGCGTCGTGATCGGACCCAACGGCGCGGGAAAAACCACGCTGCTCGACGTCATCTGCGGCAAAGTGAAGCCGGCGGCGGGCCGGGTGATCTTCGGCAAGGATACGGATCTGATAGGCAAGCGGGAAGACGACATCGTCAAGCTCGGAATCGGAAGGAAGTTCCAGGCTCCGTCCATCTACGCGAACCTGACCGTCTGGGAGAATCTCGATCTCTCGTTGAAACGGCCCAGCAAGGGCGTTTTCCACACGCTCTTGAGTCAATCGACCCGAGAAGAACAGGCGAGAATCCACGAGGCGCTGGCCACGATCAGTCTGGAAGGATTTTCGAGGACGCGGGCAGGTTCCTTGTCGCATGGACAGAAGCAGTGGCTGGAGATCGGCATGGTCATCCTGCAGGATCCCTCGTTGCTCCTGGTGGATGAACCGGTCGCCGGCATGACGGACAAGGAGACCGAGCAGACCGGAATCCTCTTGCAGTCTCTCGCGGCCCGCCATGCCATCATCGTGATCGAGCACGACATGGAATTCGTCCGCCAGATCGCGCGGATCGTCACCGTGTTGCACGAAGGCACGGTAATCTGCGAGGGGACGGTCGAAAAGGTGCAGGGCGACGCGCGCGTGCGTGAAATCTACCTGGGGCGGCAGAAAGTGCATGCTTGAGCTGAGCCACATCAACGCCTACTACGGGGAAAGCCACATTCTTCGGAACGTGTCGTTCGCCGTTTCCCCCGGCGAAGTGGCCTGCCTGATGGGGCGCAACGGTGTGGGGAAGACGACCACGCTGAAAGTCATCACGGGGCTGCTGGCGGTCCGGTCCGGAAACTTGAAATTCGATGGAGCGGATGTCACCAAGCTGCCGACCGACCGGAGAGCGCGGCGGGGGTTGGCCTACGTTCCTCAGGGCCGCGAGATCATTCCTCATCTGACGGTGCGGGAAAATCTGCAATTGGGATTTTGGGCGAGGGCCGAGGCGCCCGGACGCGGGGTCGAGCGCGAGGCGTTCGACGAGGTGTATCAACTCTTTCCCAAGCTCACCCACATTCTCCATCGTCCGGGCGGGGTCTTGAGCGGCGGAGAGCAGCAGCAGCTTGCGATCGGGCGGGCCCTGCTCTCGTGTCCGAAACTCCTGCTGCTCGACGAGCCGACTGAAGGCATTCAACCCTCCGTCGTCGATCAGATCGAGGACGTGATCATCCAGTTCAAGAATTCCAGACGGTTCGCCATTCTTCTGGTCGAACAGGGCCTGCATTTTGCCGCTCGATTGGCGGAGAAGTATGTGGTCATGGCCAAGGGGGCGGTCGTGGCCTACGGCAGGAGCGACGAATTGAACGCCGACATGGTCAGGCAGCACCTGACGGTGTGACGGCCCGATGTTTCCACTCCGTCGCGAGACGAATTCGCGCGACTTCCCGTCGATCCACGAGGCCAGTGGGTCCCGACTCTTCGGTCCTTCAGCCATGAATGGCTCCTGATTCATCCGCGTGTTCCCCGCCGCTGGTTCATCGATCATGTCGCGAATTCCATGCCGACAGAGTATGATCTTTCTCGGCATCGAGCAAAAGTGAATGCACGAGGAAGACAATCTCCATCAACCGGTGGAACTGCGGAGTGATTCATCACGGCAATGTCGGAGGAAGTTGTCCTTTCCGATGATTAGACGGCGCCGGACATTCCAGGTCCGAACTATCTTGGCGAAAAGCGGTCCGGGGCATGTTGTGATATGCGCCATGACGCTGGTCCTAACGGTCACCGGCTGCGCGACCAAACACTACACGCCGTTGGCCGAGGCCGACGACGACCAGGTCGAGCAGCTCACTGAAAACGTCTTTCGAGTCGAATATCGCGTCAGCGCCTTTACGTCCCAGGCGGCATTGGATCGATATTTCCTCCGTCGCTGCGCGGAGCTGACGTTGCGGGAATCCTACGACTATTTCCACGTCGGACGGCGATTCGATATACTCATGCTTTCGCGTCGCACCTCCATGACGCTGACCATGTTCAAAGGGGAAAGACCGGCCGATAATCCGGATCTCATCGACGCCAGGTCGGTGTTGCGCGAGTCCGAATAGTCCAGGAGGCATCCCTGCATGGTGGAACGCAAGACATCCTGATGCATGGCCCGACTGTGTCAGAAGTGGCGCGGCACCGAATGCGACGAGTTTCCGTCCGCGTGTTGGCCTCCTTCTTTGCTCTGGTTCTGTCCGGGGTGACGGGATACGTCATTGACGCGAGGGCTGACGGACCGGTCCATGTTCCCTTCGAGCGATTGGAACATCTGGGCTTACGGGTGAAAGAAACGGAAGAGGCGATTGAGAAGACCATTGTGTCGAAATCCTTAGGTCTCAAGTTCTACGGATACCTCGAGGGTTCGTATACCCAGAATTTCAATAATCCATCCAACCGCATCAACCAGCTGCGAATTTTTGACGTGAATTCCAACGAATTTCGACCGAATCTTGCGCAGTTGGTGCTGGAGCGTGAAGCCAAGTCCGACGGTTCTGGGCTCGACCGGCTGGGAGGCAAGGTCAAGTTCAATGCCGGGCGCGATTCGGATTTCATCGGAGGCATGAATCTGAGCGATTGGGCGGATTTTCAGGAGGTCTATGCCCAATACATCGTACCGGTGGGTGCGGGTTTAGACATCAAGCTGGGTCAGGTGAACAGCCTGGTGGGGTATGAGGTCGTCGAAAGCCCCTATAATGGGAATTATTCACGGTCATGGCTGTTCGGTCTCGGCCAGCCCTTTACAACTCGCGGTGTACGCGGCACCTATGCTTTCGACAAACATGTGTCCCTCTCTGTCGGTGTGATCGCGTTCATCAATTCGGCTCGCGCCAATACGCGATACGATCCCTTGACGGAAGCGGCATTGACGATCTCCCCCTCCGATCGTGTCACCCTGGTG
Organism: Nitrospira japonica; assembly: GCF_900169565.1. Taxonomy (NCBI): domain Bacteria; kingdom Pseudomonadati; phylum Nitrospirota; class Nitrospiria; order Nitrospirales; family Nitrospiraceae; genus Nitrospira; species Nitrospira japonica. The sequence goes on from NZ_LT828648.1 coordinate 2,252,869, forward strand.
CTCTACAACCTGCTTGGACAAAGGCCGGGTGCCGTTGGCACGCCGGGAGGCATGCTCGTTCAGGTTGGTGGTTATCTCAGTCTGCACCTGACGGATCGGGCATCGGCTATCATCGAATCCTACTATGCGAATCAGGCTAACAGCAGCACAATCAGCCCCGCCGGCAACGCGCGGTGGAACGGAGTCGCAGGGTACTTGATCTACGATATGACCAAAGAATGGGGCATTCGTGTGCGAAGCGAGCTCTATGAAGATGCGGGAGGATTCACGACCTGTGAAGGAACGACAGCGTACCAACCAAGAGCGAACGTCTGTTTCGGGGCCACGTCGACCACGTCGGCGCCTCCGGTCGGGCAGACCTTGTGGGAGGTGACGACGACGCTTCAATACAAACCGTTCAAGTCGTTGACGACCCGGTTGGAGTATCGGTACGACAAGTCCAATCAGCACGTCTTCCAGATTGGAGAACGAGCAGCCACTTACCAACCCACTCTCTCGCTGGACGTGATCTATCTCTTTTAACCGTCAGATCAGTGGCGTAGACAGCGAACCACTGTTCTGGGCCGGAAGGCGGTAGGGAATACGTCATCGCCATGCGGATTTTGGCTGGACGGACGCTCCGGTCACCGTTCGGCGGACAATGGACCAGAACTCCCGGACCCGGGCCTGCACCGGTTCGGATTCCTGGCCGAGGACTTTAAAGACCAGACCGGCGTCGTTGGGAAGTCGTGACGCACCGGCGGCCCACTGTTCCTCCCGATTCACGATCGCGGGCACCTGGCTGAAGACCGCGTCCGCGTGGTGCCGGGGCGTCAGCAACAGCACGTTGGCAAACACGTCGTACGCGCCCATGACTCCCACCTGCCGCACGTCGTGCACGCGGGGTTCGATGACGAACTTCTCGGTGAACAACTCGGTGCCGTCGGGTCGTTGTCCCCGGACGGTGGAAGAGAGCACGTCGTACTGAAACAACTCTCCCTCATTGTGGTGCTTGCGTCCCCCCATCAAGATCTCCGAATAGAGCGCCGTGGCGGTGGGATGCACGTCCATGCGCGTGAAGGCGGCGAAACGGGCCTGCGCATGGGGGATGATCGGGTCGGGGAGATATTCCAGGTAGGCGTTCTCGCCCAATACGATGCGTTGTGTCTGGGCGGCATAGTTGGCATCCATCGAATGGATCTTGGTGGCGGCTTGCGTTGTGATGTGCGCCCGCGCGTCGGGCGCGAGGTCGATTTCAATGTTGAATCGGTCGCCTTGCAGGATGCTGCCGGTGGTCGTGATCATGAACACGCATGGCAGGTCGGGGAGCGCCTCGTCCCAGTACAGCGCCTGCTGCACGAGAAGCGGAGCACGCCGATCGAGATGCGCCAGGACGGTGCGATCCCCCCGGCGTTCGAAACCGAGACGCAGGAATGCATTCTTGCCCACGGCGCCGCTCGGCATCTGCGAGGGCTCATCCTGAAACGAGGTTAATTCGGGCAGGTGACGAAACGCGGTCATGTGTGCGTCTTGCCGAACGTCATGTCGAACAGCACATTCTGCTGGATGAGTGTGACCAGGTCCATGATGCCTTCGCCGGTCTTGCAATTCGTGAAGACGAAGGGCTTCTCGCCCCGCATCATTTTTGAATCTTTGTCCATCACCTGCAGGCTCGCGCCCACGTAGGGAGCGAGGTCGGTCTTGTTGATGACCAAAATATCGGACTGGGAAATGCCGGGGCCGTTTTTCCGTGGAATCTTGTCGCCCGCGGCGACGTCGATCACATAAATAAAGAAATCGACCAATGCGGGACTGAAGGTCAGGGTGAGATTGTCGCCGCCGCTCTCGATGAGCACGAAATCGCTGTCGGGGAAGCGGGATTCCATGTCTTCCACGGCCGCAAGATTCATGCTGGGATCCTCGCGCACGGCCGTATGCGGACAGGCCCCGGTTTCCACTCCGATAATCCGCTCCTCGAGCAGGATGCCTTTCAGGGTGCGCTGGACGTGCTTGGCATCTTCCGTCGTGACGATATCATTGGTAATGATCAGGACCTTGACGCCCATGTTGACGAAGATGGGCGTCATGGCTTCGATGATGGCGGTCTTTCCGGATCCAACCGGGCCGCCTACGCCGATTCGTGTGATTTTCTTCATGATGCGCCTTATGGAGGGTTAGTTCATGAACATTCGCACGTGCGCCTTCACGTGCGCCGCCGCCATGACATCGAGCGAAGGTGAAAATGTCGCCATGTCGTCGAGCGTGGCCCCCGAGACGCGCGCGTATTCCGCTTCCGCCGTCGCGTTGACCTCGAAGAGAATGGATTGCGCGTCCAGATGATGAATCTTCATCAAGCGCAATGACGCGCTCACGATCATGCTGGCCGTCCCGTACTGGTGCGCGGCGAAGGCATCGTGCTCGGGCAGGTTCAGTTCGGCGAACAGAAGCCCGAGACAGACCGGATAGGTGCCGGGTGTTTCTTTGCGTTCGATGTGCCCCAACCAGTTCGTCACGAGCGGCGTTCGGTTCAGATGGCTCGACAGTTCAGCCAGCTTCTTTCCCATTCGCACGCTCATGGTCCTCATCTCTTCGTTGATCTTGCGGTTGAAGAGGGCGGTGTCGGCTCGCAGCGCGTCACGCAGGTCATGCGCGCGGGCCGCTCGGTGCGCCGCCAACAAGGCGATGGCATCCGAGGAGGCCGATTGGCGGGTGGCGGTCATGACGAATTGGCGCAGGGTCTCGAGGTCGCGAACAAACTGGAGTTGAATGGCGGATTCCAGCCCGTTTGAAAAAGAAAACGCCCCGACCGGCACGACCGAGTCTCCAAACTGCAGGACGCGCATCAACTCGGTGATCGTGAGCCGTAAATCCCGGCCGGGGACGGTCGAAGACGGAGAGTGGGTTGGCTGAGCATGCCCGGGAGAATCGGGGCCAGGCGCGTGCTTAATGGGCATGATCGTGCGGATGCCCGTGTCCGTGCGGGTGAGCATGGTCATGCGAATGATCGTGCCCGTCTTCGTGAGAGTGAACCGGTCCCTCTGCTCCGCCGAACAGGCGACGGGATTCATGGGGGGCGAGATAGGGAATGACCTCGGATCCGGGAACAAAGTGATACGTGATCCCGCGAAAGGCATGCGTCTTCATGACAGAGGCCATGACTTTCTGATCAACCGTCAGAGGAACATAGATGCGATCGCCCTTGACCACCGCCGGCCAGTGCTGATTGCCCAGGGCATGGCCCAATTCCACGCAGGTGCGAATCAGGATGTCCGATGCATGCGTCTGCAGCGCGGTCAATTCGACCACCATCACGTCTTTGAGACTGACCCGAGCGACGATAGCGGCCTGTCGCGATTCCTCCCACATCAGCACGTCGCCGTCGCGCAGGAGGATGCCGCGGGGCAACGAGATGGCCACGTCGACACCGTTCTGACTCAGCTTCCGCAGGCGGCTCTTTTGCGCCTCCCACTGATCGAGCGCCAGCCAGTCCAGCGTTGCGTGCTGCAGGCGTGCGCTCCATGCGCTTTCGTGAATGTTGCCGATGATGGCTTCGATGACAAGCATAGGAGTGATATGGCGGCTCAGCTGAAAAAGTACAGCTGGTTCAGGGAGATGGATGTTGCCGGTTTGACGGTCGCGTGGACCCCGTCCACCTTGACGGCAAACGTTTCAGGATTCACCTCGATTTTCGGCGTCAGTCCGTTGCGAACCATGTCACGCTTCGTAATCGTGCGTGTGCCGTAGACCGGCATGACTTTGCGCTTCAGGTCCAGCTTCTCCGCGATCCCGTTGTCATAGGCGGCCCGCGAGACGAAGCTGATGCAGGTCTCGGGCAGGGCCCTGCCGAACGCACCGAACATCGGACGGTAGGTCACCGGCTGAGGCGTCGGCAGGGACGCGTTCGGATCCCCCATGATCGACCAGTTGATCAGGCCGCCTTTGATGACCATCTTGGGTTTGGCGCCGAACATGGCCGGTTCCCACAGGACAAGATCGGCCATTTTCCCCGGAGTGATCGAGCCCACGACGTGGGAAATGCCCTGGGTGATCGCCGGATTGATCGTCACCTTCGCCACGTAGCGCAAGACACGGAAGTTGTCGTTATTCGGAGCATCCTCCGGCAGCTTGCCGAGGCCCTTTTTCATCGCATCCGCCGTCTGCATCGCACGGAGCCAGTTCTCACCCACGCGGCCCATGGCCTGCGAGTCGCTCGAAAACATGGAGATCACGCCCATGTCGTGGAGGACGTTTTCGGCGGCGATCGTCTCGGGTCTGACCCGGCTCTCGGCAAACGCCACGTCCGACGGCACCTTGGGATTGAGATTGTGGCAGACCATGATCATGTCGAACAATTCCGCCATCGTGTTGATTCCGTAGGGCAGGGTCGGATTCGTGGAGCTGGGCAACACGTTGAGTTCGCCCGCCACCTTGATGATGTCGGGCGCGTGGCCGCCTCCGGCGCCTTCGGTGTGATAGGTGTGGATCGTGCGGCCTTCGAAGGCTGCGATGGTGTCTTCGACAAACCCGCCCTCATTGAGGGTGTCGGTGTGGATGCAGACCTGCACATCCATGTCGTCGGCGACCGAGAGGCTGGCTCGAATCGTGGACGGGGTGGTTCCCCAATCTTCGTGGATCTTGAAGCCAGCGGCGCCTGCCAATACCTGCTCCACCAGCGGCGCCTTGCCCGAACAATTGCCCTTGCCGAGAAATCCGAAGTTGATCGGCAACCCCTCGACCGCCCGAAGCATCATCTCCATGTTCCACCGTCCGGAGGTGATGGTCGTGCCGTTCGTGCCGTCGGTCGGCCCGATGCCGCCGCCGAAGAAGGTGGTCACGCCGTTGCTCAATGCGGCATAGACCTGCTGCGGAGAGATCATATGGATGTGTCCGTCGTTCCCGCCCGCGGTCAGAATCAAGTGCTCGGCGGTGATGGCATCGGTGGCGGGGCCGACCGTGAGTCCGGGCGTCACGCCGTCCATGGTGCCGGGGTTGCCGGCCTTGCCCACGCCGACGATCTTGCCGTCCTTGATGCCGACATCGGCCTTGACGATCCCCAGCAACGCATCCACCACCGTCACGTTGGTGATCACCAGGTCGAGCGCGCCCCCTTCGCTCGTGAGCTGGTTGTCCATTCCCATCCCGTCGCGCAATGTCTTGCCGCCGCCGTAGATGGCCTCATCACCATACACCCGCAGATCCTTCTCGATCTCGATATACAGGTCGGTATCACCCAGGCGAATCTTGTCTCCGACGGTCGGTCCGAACAGACTCGCGTTCTCCTTCCGAGATATCTGTGACATGCGTCTATCCTCTTTCTCGGCCCTCGCGGCCGATTAGTATCCCGTGCCGGCGTGTCTCATCAGGGCTTCTTGTTCTTCGATTTGAAGCCGCGTTCGTTGGCGCGCTCCAATCCCTTGTCGAGATTCGGCCTGTAGCCGGGGGTGGGGCCGGCGCCGGTCCAGCCGTCTACCAGATTGTTGAATCCGTGGATCCGTTGCTTGCCTCCGAACGGGACGAGCGTCACTTCCTTCTCGTCGCCCGGCTCAAAACGCAAACCTGTCGATGCCGGAATGTCCAATCGCTGCCCAAATGCCGCTTTCCGGTCGAATTCCAGGGCGCGATTGACCTCGAAGAAATGAAAATGAGAGCCCACTTGGATGGGGCGGTCGCCGGTATTGCGCACCTTGATCTTGACGGTCGGCCGTCCCGCGTTGATTTCAATCGGTTTGTCGGAAAGGACATAGCCGCCGACAGGCGTCTTGGCCGAGGCGGGTGGTTTTTGCGTAGCCATCTTCCTTGCTCCTCTGTGGGGTTGAACGTGCGTGCGGCAAAGTCTTTCCAATTACTGGATCGGCCCGTGAACGGTCACCAGGCGGCTGCCGTCCGTGAACACGGCTTCCAACTGGACCAATGGGATCATCTCGGCCACGCCCTCCATGACGTCATCCCGCGTCAACGTTGACCGGGCTTCCTTCATTACCTGCTCGAGCGACTTGCCTTCTCTCGCGCCGTCTAGGGCGGAGGCGGTAATCACCGCCACCGCTTCCGGGTGATTCAGCTTCAAGCCTTTCGCTTTCCGCTTCAGAGCGACCTCGGCCATCATGTAGATCAGCAACTTGTCCATTTCTCTGGGCGTGAGATGCATGGGCGACTCCTTTACGAATGATGTCCCGAGACGGGACGGATAGCAGTCTGAGACAGGGTCTCCTGGTCGGTTACTTTCGTTGGCGCTCTCGATACCTGCGCAGGTTGTCCTCCGGCGTCGTGGCATCAGCCGGCGCGACTGGAATCAAACCTGGGAGGCCATTCATCGCGAGGAGCATCAGCCAGGTCACGAAGACAAAGGCGGAGGTCAAAACCGGCATACCGGACGGCTCCAAAAAGACGCCGAGCGAAGCCCAGACGCGCGCCGTGACCAAGACGCCGATAACTGTATAGATGAAGCTCTGCCAGTTCAAGACGAGAAACATGCCGCCGAGCGCCATGGCCGTCAGCGCGGCGTTATAACCGAACAGGCCGTCGCGGATGGCCTCGTCATGGGCTCCATAGAACATCGCCGTGACGACGGCCAAGGTCGATCCCATGAGCGCCATGGCGGCGCCGATTCGGGTGTTGATCGCGATTCCGATCAGAATGACGATGCCGGTCACCCAGTTGTCCTGGAAAAAGATTTCGGCGATGCCCATCGTGATGCCGTGAAACCAGGTGATGCCGGTATAGTCCGGCCTTGGACCTGTAAAGTCCGATGGTGAGGTCGGCTTGAGCGCATTGGAGACGTCGATCGTCGTGAACGAGAACAAGGCGCCGAGAAAGAACCAGGTGGCCAGCACGAACGGCATCGTCAGCCCCGGCACTTTATGGGGACCGAGTATGGCTCCGAAAGCGGGGACGATCACGGCCGTGAAGGCCGCACAGAGCACGATGTAAAGCCCGAGATAGAGATTGGGCGGCGCGCCCGTCGTGAAGTTGGGGCTCGTGTAGGCGACGAGTGCAATGGCGATCAAGGCTCCATTGAATCCGAAGAGCCCGTCCTTGATCATGCCTTTGTCCGCCTTGAAAAACAGCGCGGTCGCCGTGCTGATGATTGTTCCGAGCAGGCATACGGTGCCGTAGATCCAGGAATTGTAGAAAATCCCGGCGAGAATCACGGCTCCCGAGAGCGGATTGTTCTGGAAGACCACCTGGCCGATGCCTCGCAAGACCCAGTCAAGGAACCCGAATGACGGATGGTCTCGAAACTGGTCTTGAAAGGCAGTCGATGCCACGGAGCCTCCTCTGGGCTTTTTTGACGAGCCCATCTCTCTTCGCCGGGTCGATTCTAGCCAATCGATAGGGGCGCAGTAACTGTTAATTTTGACAGGCCTGTCACCTCATCGGTCTGCGAGATACCGAGCGGTGTGCAGCGAGGATACCGTTTGACAGGTCGAAGGGTCGAATGGTACCGTGGCGCCAGTTTTTCGGAGACAACGGAGTCTCCAAATCGGACTTTCTCGAACACAGGACAATGACGTCCTCGATCCCGCCCCCAGGGGTTGAGGGCGTTTTTTTTTGGGAATTGACCGGATGCGCACGTTCCGCATCGCCATGGTGCAGATGAACCCGACGGTCGGCGATTTGGGTGGCAATGTGCGACGTATTCTCCGTTGGCTGCGCGAAGCGCGTAAGGCAAAGCCCGACCTCGTCGCGTTTCCTGAGCTGGCCGTCACCGGATATCCTCCGGAGGATCTTCTGCTGAAGCCGAAGTTCGTCGAGGACAATCGTTGTGCCCTGAACGAGGTTGTGCGCGCCGCGAAGGACGTGGTGGCCGTCGTTGGCTACGTCGGTCAGGGCGACTCCGCCGGTCACCATCCGCCGTCGTCTCCGGTCGTGGCGGCGGGACGGCACGACATCTACAATGCCGCCGCGCTGTTGGCCGGGGGGCGGCTGGTGACGACCTATGCCAAGCGGCATTTGCCAAATTACGGCGTGTTCGACGAGAGCCGGTATTTCACGCCGGGGCGCAGGTTGCCGCTGGTCACGATCAACGGCACCGCCGTCGCGGTCAACATTTGCGAGGATATCTGGCTGCCTCACGGCCCCACGAGACGACAGGCCGCGGCCGGGGCAGAAATCATCGTGAACATCAACGCTTCCCCCTTTCACCTCGGCAAGAGTCGCTCGCGCGAACAGATGCTGGCGACCCGCGCCAGGGATAACGGCGTCATCGTGACCTATACGAACATGGTCGGGGGACAGGACGAATTGGTATTCGACGGCCACAGTGTGGTGCTCGACCATACGGGGGATCTCGTCGCCAGAGCGAAGGGTTTCGAAGAAGATCTGCTGGTCGTGGACCTGAACGTCGAAGCGGTGGCCAGGTCCAGATCCGCCGGAGGCCGGGCGCCGCGCACGGAGCCGCCGGCCGCGATGTCCGTCGAGAGGGTCGTCCTGGGACCCAAGCCCCGGAAGAAACAGTCCAGGGTCGTCGCACCGGTCGAACCCCTTGCCGATCCGTTGGACGAGGTCTACGAAGCATTGACCATCGGGGTGCGCGATTACGTGAAGAAGAACGGATTCAGGCACGTGCTCATCGGACTGAGCGGCGGCATCGATTCCGCGTTGACGGCCGCGATCGCCGTGGATGCCCTGGGAGCGGACAACGTGCTGGGGCTGTTCATGCCGTCTCCGTATACGTCGCGCGAAAGCCGCGAAGACACGATCGAACTGGTCCGGCGGCTGGCCATTCGGATGAAGACACTGTCGATCAGTCCGACGTTCAAGACGTATCTCAGAACGTTGGACGGGGTGTTTGCCGGCGCGAAAGCCGACACGACGGAGGAAAATCTCCAGGCCCGCATCCGTGGAAATCTGTTGATGGCGCTGTCGAATAAGTTCGGCCACTTGGTCCTGACGACGGGCAACAAGAGCGAGATGAGCGTGGGCTATGCCACGTTGTACGGCGACATGGCCGGCGGGTTCGCGGTCATCAAAGATGTCCCTAAAACGATGGTCTACGAGCTGGCGCATCGCAGGAATCGTCGAGGTGGGCAGCCGGTGATTCCCAAGCGGATCATCGACCGCGCGCCGACGGCGGAGTTGAGAGACAATCAGAAAGACGAAGACAGTTTGCCCCCGTATGCCGTCCTGGACCCCATTCTGAAGGCCTACGTGGAGGACGACCGGTCCGTGGAAGAGATGGTGGACATGGGCTTCGATCGCAGGACGGTACTGCGAGTCGTGGCGTTGGTGGACCGCAGCGAATACAAACGCCGCCAGGCGCCGGTCGGCATCAAGATCACGCATCGGGGGCTTGGCAAGGATCGCCGGATGCCGGTGACCAACGGGTATCAGGGGATGTAGCGGCGGCATTTGGGCAGAAGCGCGTCAGATTCACGGGTCGATTCGTGCGACCATCGTCAGCGGGAGGCGGTATGAAGAAATGGAGATTGTTCATGTGGACTGTCGCGGCCACGTTGCCCGCATGGACGGCCGTCGCTCGCGCGGAGGACGCGCTCGGGGCGGTTCCCGCCGCCGGCCTGCAAAGCGGCGACATCGCCTGGATGTTGGCGGCCTCGGCGCTGGTGACCGGCATGATCGTCCCGGGGCTGGCCTTCTATTACGGAGGATTGGTTCGCAGCAAAAACGTCATCAGTACGATGGTCCAATCCTTCGGGATCCTGTGCGTCGTCAGCCTGATCTGGATCCTGTTCGGCTACAGCCTCGCCTTTGCGCCGGATCGGGGAGGGGTCGTCGGAGGGCTCGAATGGATGTTGCTGTCCGGCGTCGGCGCCTCGCCGAATCCCATGTATGCCCCCACGATCCCCCATCAGGCCTTCATGCTGTTCGAGCTGCTCTTTGCGGCGTTCACTCCGGCGCTGATCGCCGGGGCGTTCGCTGAACGGATCAAGTTCGGCTCGATGCTGCTGTTCGCGGGGCTGTGGTCCGCCGTCGTCTATGCGCCGCTGGCCCATTGGCTGTGGGGCGGCGGCTGGCTGATGAAGCTCGGGGCGGTGGACTTCGCCGGTGGAGCGGTGGTTCACGTCAGCGCCGGGTTCAGCGCCGTGGCCTGCGCGATGGCCGTGGGAAAACGGCGGGGCTGGCGGACCGATTACATGGCGCCGCACAACCTTCCGTTCATTCTGCTGGGTGCGGGCATGTTGTGGCTCGGCTGGTTCGGCTTCAACGGCGGCAGCGCGCGGGGAGCCAATGCCGTGTCGGTCAACGCGATCGTCGTGACGCATCTCACGGCCGTCTCCGCCGCCATGTCCTGGATGGTTGCGGAATGGAAACATCGCGGGAAACCGACGGTCCTGGGCATCGCCAGCGGGGCGATCGCCGGCCTGGCGACCTCGACGGCGGGAGCGGGATTCGTGGGGCCGCTGGCGGGCGTGGCGCTCGGGATCGCGGCCGGATTGTGTTCCTACCTGGCAATTGTTTGGAAGGGAAAGATCGGCTATGATGACACGCTTGACGTGATGGGCACGCACGGCGTCGGCGGAATTCTCGGCATGCTCGGCGTCGGGCTGTTCGCCGCCAACGGGCATCTTGCAGTTCAGCTTGTCGCCGTCGTCGCCTCCGGTGCCTATTCCTTCATCGGCAGTTATGCGCTCTTGAAGCTGGTCGACGGAGCCGGCGGCCTTCGTGTGACGCCGGAAGAGGAGTCGACGGGGTTGGATTTGACGCAACACAACGAGCGGGCCTACTCGTGATGCTGAAAATATCGTCCAACTGCGTTCTCAGTCGCGTGGACTCCTCGCGTACGCAAGAACGTACGCTGCGGGGTCCCCGCTCCTTGCGGCCTTGTTGGACCGACATTTTGAGCATCACCCTATCTCGTCTTTGGTCTGGAGGGGAGACATGAAACTAGTTGAAGCGATCATCAAGCCGTTCAAGCTCGACGAGGTGAAAGATGCCCTTCTGGAGATCGGCGTCCAGGGCATGACTGTGACCGAGGTCAAGGGATTCGGGCGGCAGAAGGGACACAAGGAAACCTACCGCGGCCAGGAATACACGATCGAATTCGTGCCCAAGGTCAAATTGGAAGTGGCCATTCAGGACAACCAGGTGCCCCGCGTGCTGGAAACCATCGCACGGGCGGCCAAGACGGGCAGTATCGGAGACGGGAAAATCTTCGTGCGTGATTTGAACGCGGCGGTTCGCATCAGAACCGGCGAGACAGGGGAGACCGCCCTGTAGACACATGGATCAGGACGCATCGAGGACATTGCTGTCGGAAGTCCAGCCGTCCGCGCTGGGCGCCCTGCTCGAGGAACACCGCCGTGCCGTGGCGCAACGGGTCATGGGCGAGGCGTCGGGCGCCGAGACCCTTGCCGCCATGACCGAATTCGTCGACGGCCTCATCGTCGGCCGGTATCGCGACGCCGTGAAGCGCGGCGGCGACGAGTCGGCCGCGGTCGGCTTCCGCCAATGCTGCGTCGTGGCGCTGGGCGGCTACGGCCGGCGCGAATTGGCTCCCCATTCGGACATCGATCTGATGTTCCTCTTCAAGCCCGGTTCGGACAAGGCCGTCGAGTCACTGGTCCGGGCGGTGCTCCATCCACTCTGGGACTGCGGATTTCAGGTCGGCCACAGCGTGAGGACCATCGCCGACAGCATCGAACTGGCCGAAGCGGACTCGACCGTCAAGACGTCCATGATGGAGGCGCGATTTCTGGCCGGCAGTGCGGATCTCTTTCAAGATTTTCACCGGCGGTATCTGCGCAAGGTGGTGGCGAAGAATACCGACGTCTATCTGGATCAGAAGCTCGAAGAACGCCGCCGCGAGTACGAAAAATTCGGTGAGACCGTCTACTTGCTCGAACCGAACGTCAAGAAGAGCAAGGGAGGGCTTCGGGACCTGCACCTGCTCCAATGGGCGGGCATGGCCCGGTATCAAGCCCCCACGATCAGGGAGCTGTCCGACCGGGGCATTCTGTCGAGGCCGGATATGCTGGCCCTCGCCGAGGCGCGGGATTTCCTCTGGCGGGTCAGGGCTCTGTTGCACGTCCATGCGGGAACGGCCCAGGAGATCCTGACGTTCGACGAACAGGTCTGGCTTGCCGGCCACTTCGGTTATCAGGATCAGCCGCACCTTCTGGCGGTCGAACAGTTCATGCAGCAGTACTACCAGCATACGATGGGGTTGCATGAACGCTGTACGCGGTTTGTGGAACGATGCCGGAGCGTGCCGTTCTGGCACCGTGTTGCGCGGCTGTTGCCGGCTCCCCGGGTGGAGGACGCATTCGTGATTCGCGCGGGCGTGTTGACGGTGGCCGAGGAACATCGCGCGAAGGTCCTGGAGGATCCGGCTTTGCTGCTGCGCCTGTTCGATCTCGCCCGCGAGCGGCATGTGACGATCGAGCCCTCCCTGCTGGAGGACATTCACCGGCACATCGGCCACGTGGAAGCCGGTGTGTATCGTGCCCCGGAAGTCAGCCGGATTTTTCTGAGGATTTTGGCCGGACCGGGGACGACCAAGACACTGGAGGCCATGCATCGCGCCCATCTCCTCGAAAAGCTGGTGCCGGCGATGGGCACGGTCCGCGGGCTCATGCAATTCAACCAGTATCACAAGTACACGGTCGATGAGCACAGCCTGCTGGCGGTCGGCCGGGCCGAGGCCCTGGCCGGAGAAGCGGGCTTGCTGGGCGAGATCTATCGGAGCATCAAGCGGAAGGACATTTTGCATCTTGCGGTCCTGATGCACGACTTGGGTAAGGGGCAGGAAGAGGATCATAGCGACGTGGGACGGCGCCTGGCCGAAGAGGTCGGCGTCCGTTTGGGATTGGACGAGCAGGACCAACGGACGTTGTCTTTTCTGGTCCATCGGCATCTGCTGATGGCCCACACGGCGTTCAGGCGGGACCCCAACGATGAAAAGGTCGTGCTGCCCTTCGCCCGGGAGGTCGGAACTCCCGAGGTCTTGAAGAAACTGGCCGCCTTGACCGCGGCGGATATTGCGGCGGTGGGACCGGGAGTGCTGACCAAGTGGAAAGAGTCGCTGTTGATCGAGCTGTACGAACGGACGATGCCGGAGTTGTCCGGTGACCGGGACGCCCTCTGTTCTCCCGGAAGGTTGGCGCAGGTGGCGGAGGAAGTCGTCGGCCTTCCGCTCCTGGCCCAACGGACCGACGTCGACCGTGCCTGGGTCGAGGCGCAGTTGAAGCTGTTTCCCGAGCGGTACGTCCATGGTACGGTGCCGGCCCGTATTGCCGCCCACCTGTCGGCGGTCAAACGTCTTGTGTCCGGCGAAGTGGTCATGGAGTCCGGCTTCAACCCTGAATTGGGGATTTGCGAATATACGGTTATCACGCACAATGATTTGACGCCTGGAATTTTTTCCAAGATCGCGGGAGTGATGGCCGGCAGCGGGCTGCAGATCCTGGACGCCCAGATTCTCACCAGGGAAGACGGGATCGTCGTCGACACGTTTCAGGTGACGGATCCGGACTATCAGGGAGAGCCGCCCGCCGAGCGGCGGCTCACGGTCGGAGAGCGAATCGCGGCAGTCCTGAAGGGATGGGAGCACGTGGACGACGTGGTGCGACGGGGCGCGCGCCTGAAGCTCACCCGTCCGCTCCCGAAAGCCCGGGAGGCGACCGAAGTGCGGCTCGACAACGAAACATCGGACCGATGCACCATTATCGACGTCTTTGCCGACGATCGACTGGGTCTGCTCCATGTGATGACCAATGCGATTTTTCAGCTCGGTCTGTCGATTCACGCGGCGCGCATCTCCACCAGGTTGGATCAGGCCGCCGACGTGTTCTACGTCACGGACCTCTCGGGCAAGAAGTTGTCCGATCCGGTCCAGCTGGAGCGGGTGCGGGTGGGCGTCGAACAGGCCATCGAAAAGTTTCTCGCCGTCAAGGCGGCATAGCGCGAGTCGTCGGGCAACGTCAGAATGTTTGAAAGGAGGAGGGAATGAACGTTCGCGAGGTGTTGGAGTTTGCCAAAAAAAACAAGGTCCAGGTGGTGGACCTCAAATTTGTCGACTTGATCGGCACGTGGCAGCATTTCACGATTCCGGCCAGCGAGTTGACGGAAGACCTGTTCAAAGACGGTTCAGGGCTGGACGGGTCGTCCATCCGCGGATGGAGAGCCATCAACAACAGCGACATGCTGGTGGTGCCGGATCCCTCGACCGCATGCATGGATCCGTTCACCGCGGTGCCGACCTTGAGCCTCACCGGCAACGTCATCGACCCCATCTCGCGGGAAAATTACGAACGCGATCCCCGCTACATTGCCCAGAAGGCCGAGAAGTATCTGCAGAGCACGAAGATCGGGGACATCTCCTTCTGGGGACCCGAGGCGGAGTTCTTCATCTTCGATCATGCGCGCTATGACCAGACCGGACACAGCGGCTATTACTTCATCGACTCCGAAGAGGGTGTCTGGAACATGGGGCAGGATGGCGTCAACCTGGGCGCCAAGATCCGCCACAAGGAGGGGTATTTCCCCGTTGCGCCGACCGATACCCAGCAGGACATCCGGACCGAGATGATCATGGAGATGGAGAAGGTGGGCATCGCGGTGGAAAAACACCACCACGAAGTCGCGACCGCCGGTCAGGCCGAAATCGACGTGCGGTTCGATTCGCTGCTCAAGATGGCCGACAAGATGATGATGTACAAGTACATCGTCAAGAACGTGGCGCGCCGTCACGGCAAGACGGTGACCTTCATGCCCAAGCCGATTTTCGGAGACAACGGCTCCGGCATGCACACGCATCAAAGCATCTGGAAGGACGGCAAGCCGTTGTTCGCCGGCAAGGATTACGCCGGGGTGTCGCAAATGTGTCTGTATTACATCGGCGGCATCCTGAAGCACGCTCCAGCCTTGGCCGCCATTACGAATCCGACCACCAATTCGTACAAGCGTCTGACGCCGGGATTCGAAGCGCCGGTGCTGCTGGCCTATTCCAGCCGCAACCGTTCCGCGGGCATTCGTATCCCGATGTATTCGCCGAGCCCGAAGGCCAAGCGGATCGAAGTCCGGTTCCCGGATCCCGGCTGCAATCCCTATCTGGCCTTCGCCGCCATGCTTATGGCCGGGCTGGACGGCATCGAGAACAAGATCAATCCCGGCGAACCGGCCGAAAAGGATCTCTACGACCTCGAGGCGAAGGAAGCGGCGAAAATCCGCACCATGCCCGGAAGCCTGGACGAAGCGCTGAACAATCTGGAGAAAGACCATAAGTTCATGCTCAAGGGCGGCGTGTTCACCGAGGATGTGATCGAGGCGTGGATCAACTACAAGCGGACCAAAGAGGTGGATCCGATGCGGTTGCGGCCGCATCCGTATGAGTTCTTCCTGTACTATGACGTGTAAAGCGCCGTCGGACGATAGGCTTGACGCCGTTCCGATAGTCGTGATACACATACTACCCAGTCGATCGTAAACAAGGGCGTTTGCGGTCGCTGACATAAGGCACACGGACAAAGGCGTCCGTCATTCTGCAAAGGATGGCGGGCGCCTTTTAGTTTTTCGGCCGGCCGAGGAGTCTTCCAGGAAGGTCTCCTCCGCGGCTTCGGTGACTGCATCAAGACAGCATTAGACGGGTCGGCGGAGACTCGTCGCTCTTGGACAAAGGCGTCCTTCCCCGATGAGGGGGAGGACGCCTTTTGTGTTTGAAGCGCTTGTACCCAACGAATTGGAAAAGGAGCAGACCATGAACGAACCAACGCCACCGCGAGTGCTCAGCCCGGCGCCGGACGCGCTGTCGCCCGACGAATATTTCGATCGCACGCTCGAGCGGTCCGTCGCCGCCGCGGTGTTGAATGCGGCCGATCCCACGCGCCGTCAAGTCCTTGCGGGGTTGGGGGCGGCAGCCCTGACGGCGCTGATCGCCGAGCTGTTTCCCCTGGGGAGCCTCAAGGCATTCGCCGCGGATCCGGTCGGCAAGCCTGAAAAAACCGACGTGAGCATCGGCTTCATTCCGATCACCTGCGGCACGCCGATCATCATGGCGGAGCCGTTGGGGTTCTACAAGAAGCACGGCCTGAACGCGTCGGTGAAGCGGGCCGCCGGCTGGGCGATGATCCGCGATTGGACGGTGAACGAGGAGGTCGACGCGGCGCACATGCTCACGCCGATGCCGCTGGCCATCACGCTGGGGGCCGGCTCGGTGCCGACACCCATCTACATGCCCGCCATCGAAAACATCAACGGGCAAGCGATCACACTCCACGTGAAGCACAAGGGCGTGAAGTCCGCCGCCGAGATGAAGGGTTTCCGGTTTTGCGTGCCGTTCGACTATTCGATGCACAATTACCTGCTGAGGTACTACCTGGCGGAAGGCGGCATCCATCCCGACAAGGACGTGCAAATCCGGGTCGTCCCGCCGCCCGAAATGGTGGCCAACCTCAAGGCCGGCAACGTCGACGGCTATCTGGGACCCGATCCGTTCAATCAACGGGCGGTCTACGAGAACGTCGGCTTCCTCTACAAGCTGTCACGCGAGATTTGGGACCGGCATCCCTGTTGCGCCTTCACGGTGAAGAAAGACTATGCGACGGCGCATCCCAATACGTTTCTTGCGATGTGGCGGGCGATCATCGACGCCACGCACTATGCGTCCGATCCCGCGCATCGGAAGGAGATCGCGGCGGCGATCGCTCCGACCAATTACCTGAATCAACCCGTCACGGTGCTGGAGCAAGTTCTGACCGGCACGTACGCGGACGGGCTGGGAAGCATCAAGAAGGATCCGCATCGCATCGATTTCGATCCCTATCCCTGGCATTCGATGGCGATCTGGATTCTTACGCAGATGAAACGCTGGGGACACGTGAAGGGGGACGTCAACTACAAGGCGGTTGCCGAGCAGGTCTATCGCGCGGCGGACTGCGACCGGATCGCCAGGGAACTCGGGTATCCGGCCCACCAAGCCACCTCGATGACTCACGTCATCATGGGGAAAGAGTTCGATCCGAACAAGGCCGAGGCATACGTCAAGGGATTCACCATTCACAGCATGGCATAAGGAGCCGCTATGGAATCCACGAACGACGCAATGGTGTCAGAAACGGCTTCTCCGGCAGGCCGGACCGGGGAGCCCCCCCGGATCATGGTCCGGTCGCTGACGCACCGTGTGGGGGAGTCGTTGAAAAGAGCCGGCATGTCGGCCGTCCGCAGCGTCCACGTCAAAGGCGGTACGTCGGGAGGCCGGGCGGCGGGCAACCCGTGGTTCATCTCGGTCTTCGTGCTGGTGATGTTTCTCCTGGCTTGGCACTTCTTCACGCTGCGCCCGACGTTCGACCCTATCGGATTGACGGAGGAGCAGCTCCAACTCATGGAGTTCAACGGGGACATCGTACGGACGCCGGAAGGTGCCTATGTGTGGAATCCTGAAAAAGAGAAAGTGAAGGGGATTCCCGGACCCTTGGCGGTCGTGGAAAAGGCCCGTACGGAGCTGGCCGAAGCCTTCGTGAAAAAAGGAACGAACGATCACGGCATCGGCTACCTGGTGCTGTATACGGTATCGCGCTTCGGGGCGGGATTTCTGGCGGCATCCGTGATCGCGATCCTGTTGGGCGTCGTCCTCGGGCTGAACAAGGTCCTCTACCGCGCGGCGAATCCGTTCATCCAAATTCTGAAGCCGATCTCGCCGCTGGCCTGGATGCCGCTGCTGCTCTACACGGTCAAGGATCCAAAGTGGACGGCGATGCTGGTCGTGTTCATGGCGGCCGTGTGGCCCACGCTCGCGACGACCGCGTTCGGCGTCAGTTCGTTGAAAAAGGAATACCTGCACGTCGCGTCGATCGTCCAGCTCTCGTGGTTCAAGCGCTTGTTCAAGGTGATTTTGCCGGGCGCCGCGCCCACCATCGTCAACGGCCTGCGCATCTCGTTCGGAAGCGCGCTGGTGGCCGTGGTGCCCGCCGAAATGCTGCTGGGAGAGCTCGGCGTCGGGTACCTGAGCTGGATCGAGTGGAACAATCTCGACATTGCCGGCGTCATCTTCGCCATTCTCGTGGTCGGCGTCGTCGGCGTCGTGCTGGACTCCGGGTTCAATAAATTGGCGGGCCTCGTCACGTATCAGGAGTAACCCATGGCTTTCTTACAAATCGATCACGTCAGCAAGTTTTTCCCCAATCCGTCGGGCGCGGGGCAAGTCTGCATCTTCAGGGATGCGACGATCAAGATCGACAAGGGCGAGTTCGTCACGGTGATCGGGCACTCGGGCTGCGGCAAAAGCACGCTGCTCAACATCATCGCCGGGC
The DNA here is from genome assembly GCF_900169565.1 of Nitrospira japonica. Lineage (NCBI taxonomy): Bacteria > Pseudomonadati > Nitrospirota > Nitrospiria > Nitrospirales > Nitrospiraceae > Nitrospira > Nitrospira japonica. The sequence continues at coordinate 2,271,051 of NZ_LT828648.1, forward strand.
TGGAAACGCCGTCCGAAGGCGGCGTCATTCTCAACGGGAGAGAGGCCTCCGGGCCCGGTCTGGACCGCATGGTCGTGTTTCAGAACTTTGCGCTCATGCCATGGATGACCGTGTTCGAGAATATCGCCCTCGCGGTGCGGTCGGCCTATCCCGAGTGGACGGCCGCGCAAGTGTCGGCGCATGTCACGAGATATATCGCCCTGGTCGGGCTCAAGGGCGCCGAGAACAAGCGGCCGGCCGCGCTCTCGGGCGGTATGAAGCAACGGGTTGGACTGGCGCGCGCGTTCTCGATCGAACCGAAAGTGCTGCTGTTGGACGAGCCGTTCGCTCAAATCGACGCGTTGACGCGCGGCGTGATTCAAGAGGAATTGATTCAAATGTGGAACACCTCGAGGAACACCGTCTTCATGGTCACGCATGACGTGGACGAGGCCATTCTCTTGTCGGACCGGATTCTCCTGATGACGAACGGGCCGGAGGCGCGGATCGCGGAGATGGTGCACGTGTCGATCGCGCGGCCGCGGTCGAGGGAAACCGTCATCGACCATCCGCACTATTACAAGATCAGGAACCACATCATCCATTTTCTGGTTCGTCATGCGAAGCACGGAGGTCACTACGGGACGGGGCACCAGGCGGAGTCTGGAGATCCCGTCGTCGTGAACTTCGATGAGGCAACAGTTTCGGCCGGTTGAATCGGTGGAGCAAACAGCGGGTCATCACTTCACTCAAGGAGGGGGCGCCAACATGGACAAGGAATCCGTACGGAAGGCGATTAAGGCCAGGCGACTGGCCAAGAAACTCACGATTGCCGATATTGCGAAGGACATCGGAAGGAACCCCACGTTCGTCGCGGCGGTGCTGCAGGGGAATCACAAGCTGCCGGCCGATGAGGGGAAAAAAGTCGGAGAGTTGTTGGGGCTCGATGCGGATCTGACCGCCTCGTTGAGCAAATTCCCCGTGCGCACGGATTTCCCGAATTCGAGCGATCCGTTCAAATACCGCCTGATGGAAATCATCGGCGTCTACGGCGATTCGATGCGGGAGCAGGCCAACGAGATGTTCGGCGACGGCATCATGAGCGCGATCGATTTCACGCTCGACATGGAAAAGGTGACCGGCAGTCAAGGGGAGGCACGCTGCAAGATCACCTTGAACGGCAAGTGGCTGGAGTACAAAACGTTTTAAGGAGTTGGCCGCGGGGTTTCATCTAAGGAGACGAACCGGATGTCGAATTGAACAGTACGTCAGCACACGGCGTCGGCTGCCGGCGAACCGGGACGAAGACAACGCAGTCTTCCGTTCCCCCTCCGCAGCGGACAACATGCGGACAAAGGCGTCCGTCGTTCTCTTCAGTGGAATGGCGGCGCCTTGTGTGTTTGTGGACCCTGGAGCGAGGCGGAGACGTCGAAGCGGATATCGGGCGGGCGAGGGCGCGGCGGAAAAAAGGAGCGGTTGATGGCGATCATGATCGAACGACGTGCGGCGATAAGTGGGGCGGTGGTCGTAGGGGCGGCGCCGGGAATATTGCCCGGTTGGGCTTGGGCACAATCTGCGCCTCAAGCGTCATTGATCAGCGGAGCGGATACAGCGTGGGTGCTCCTGTCCGCCGCGTTGGTTCTGACGATGATCGTGCCGGGTCTGGCACTGTTTTACGGCGGATTGGTCCGCAGCAAAAACGTATTGGGCACCATCATGCAGAGCTTCGCCATTCTCTGCGTAGTCAGCCTCCTGTGGGTGACCGTCGGATACAGTCTGGCCTTCGGCCCGGACGTGAGCGGGGTAATCGGCGGGCTCGAATGGATCGGTCTGGCCGGGGTGGGGCTGACGCCGCACGCCGTGTACGGTCCTACGGTTCCGCACCAAGCGTTCATGATCTTTCAACTCATGTTTGCGGCCATCACCCCGGCGCTGATCACCGGCGCGTTTGCCGAGCGGATGAAGTTCAGCTCGGTCATGCTCTTCTCCGTGCTGTGGTCCCTGGGCGTCTATTGTCCGGTTGCCCATTGGCTGTGGGGAGGGGGGTGGCTGGCGCAATTGGGCGCGTTGGACTTCGCCGGCGGCGCGGTGGTGCATGTCAGTTCCGGAATCAGCGCGCTGGTCTGCGCGCTGGTGCTGGGAGCCCGTCACGGATACGGGACGGATTATATGGCGCCGCACAACCTGCCATTGGTGCTGCTGGGGACCGGTCTCCTGTGGTTCGGCTGGTTCGGATTCAACGCCGGGAGCGCCTTGGGGGCCAATGAAACGGCCGTGGTGGCGTTTGTGGCGACCCATACGGCGGCGGTGACAGGGGCGCTGACGTGGACGGCGGTCGAATGGTGGCACCGCGGCACGCCGACCGTGCTGGGCCTGGCGAGCGGGGCCATTGCCGGGTTGGCGATGGTCACACCCGGGGCCGGCTATGTGAGCCCGTTGTCGGCCCTGCTGATGGGCCTCGCCGCCGGCAGCCTTTCCTACCTCGCGATCATGAAAAAAGGGCGGTGGGGCTATGACGACTCGCTGGACGTCGTGGGCATTCACGGCGTGTCGGGCGTCGTCGGCGTGCTTTTGACGGGTCTGGTCGCCTCCAAGGCCGTGAATCCTGCCGGGGCCGACGGGCTGGTCTTCGGAAACGTCGCGTTCTTTGCGGCACAGACGCTGACGGTGGCGGTCGTGGGTGTGTACTCCGCGTTCGGCACGTGGGCTGCGCTGAAGATGGCGGACCGTCTCGTCGGGCTGCGCATGCAACCGGATGAGGAGCGCATGGGGTTGGATATCAGTCAACACAATGAACGGGCCTATTCATGAGGTTGGAAAAGGCCAACCCACCTGCGGCCTTGCGAAGGTCCTTTTTGAGCCTCATGCGATCCATTGTCGGAAAGGAGGAGCCATGAGCATCATTCGGGAAGATAGAGTCGAGGCGACGATCTGTGAAACGCGTCTCAAGGACATATTGCGTGAGAAGGGGCCGCAAACGCTCGATGCCCTCTGCGCGATGCCTGATTTCGGCTGGGCGCAAGCGCTGCTCGCCGTCGATCATCTCAGCCGGTCGCATGAGATCGTGCTCAAACTGATCGCGCCCCGCGAGTATCAAGTGTCGCTGGCCGGGGAAGCCCTGTGATGGAGTCGACCGTGCACACCCTGTGGCTGCTAGCCTCGGCGACGCTGCTGGTTCTGACCGTCACCGGCATCGCCCTGTTCTACGGCGGGATGGTGCGAAAGAAGAACGTGATGAATACCATGGCGTTGCCGTTCGCCGCCCTCGCGCTCGCCTCGATCGCATGGGGGCTCGTGACCAACCTCACGGGATTGGGGCGGGACATGGAATCGTCGATCGGCCAAGCCGCGATCGGTCCGCTGTGGTCGGCCTATCACGGGATCATGGCGGCGATTGCGTTGGCGTTGGTTGCCGGCGGCATCGTCGAGCGGCTCCGCTTTTCATTTTTTCTCCTCTTCGGACTCTGTTGGATCGGAGCGGTCTATGTACCCCTGGCATGGTGGATCTGGGGCAACGGCTGGCTGGCGTCCCTGGGATGCCTGGACTTCGCCGGCGGGGCCGTCATCCACATCAGCGCGGGCGTCAGCGCGCTCGTGCTGGCCCTGGTGGTCGGGCCGCGCAGGGGCTATGGGCGGATCGACATGATGCCCAATCACCTGCCCCTGTCCTTCTGCGGCGCCGGGCTCATGTGGGTCGGCTGGTTCGGCTTTACCGGAGCGGCGGTATCTGCGCCGATGACCACGGTGACGGGTGCGTTCGTGGCGATTCACCTCTCGGCGGTGACGGCGGCGCTTTCCTGGGCTGCGGCCGAATGGCTCCAGCGCGACAAACCCACGGCCCTGGGAGCGGTAAGCGGAGCCGTGGCCGGATTGGTGGCGGTGTCGCCCGCCGCCGCGTATGTCAGTCCGGCGTCTGCGTTGGTGATCGGCCTCGGGGCGGGGAGCCTCTGCTACATGGTGGTGAACTACGTGAAGCTCATTCTGGGCTACGACGACTCGCTGGACGTCTTCGGGATGCACGGGGTCGCGGGAACCTGGGGAATGATCGCCACCGGTCTGTTCGCTTCGACCGAGGTCAATGCCGCCGGGAACGACGGGCTATTCTTCGGCTATCCCTATCAATTCTTCGTCCAGGTCGTCGCGGTCTGCGCCGCCTGGGCGTTGGCCGGGGGCGGGAGTTGGCTGTTGTTGAAGGGGCTCATGTGGTTCGTGGATCCGCGAGCGGGCGACGAGGCGGAGACGATGGGATTGGATCTCCATCAACATGGAGAGAAAGGTTATACGGGATAACCATGGCGATCATTCACGACGACGTCGGGCGCCGACGGTTTCTCAGCCAGGCGGTGATGGGATTCGGGATGCTGTTCGGCATGGGCACCCTCGGTTTTCGATTTGTCCAGTTTCTGCTGCCGAACGGAGCGCCACGGCAGCCGGAGACCGTGCTGATCGGATCGGAGTCCCGTATCCCGCTGGGTGAAGCGGTTCCCATGGATCTCGGAGGCCAAAAGATTCTGGTGCTGCGGACGGAAGGCGGGGTCGCCGCCTTTTCCAGGCGCTGTACCGATCTGGGTTGTCTCGTGTCGTGGAATCGGGAACGGGAACAATTCATCTGTCCGTGTCATCAGGGCACGTTCGACAAGACGGGGCTCAACATCAGCGGGCCGCCTCCGCGGCCGCTGGACCGGCTCGACGTCGTCAAACGCGGCGATCAGCTGTACGTCAACATTCAGAGCACGTAATGCGAAGAGTATTGGATCGTGATGGTTCAACATTTCTTCCATCAGGGGTAGTCAATGGCCGTCGACACGGTAAAGACCGAAAAAAATGACGTCGGTACGGATAAGTCCTGGGTGGACTACATCCAAAAGGACCTGCCGGAACACCTGGAATGGTGGCCCTACACCCTGGGCGCCATTCCCCTGACGCTGTTCGGGATTTTGGTGACCACCGGCCTGTTGCTGACGTTCTACTACGTGCCGGCTTCCGATCAAGCCTACGAGAGCGTCGATCAGATCACCCACGAGATCTATCTGGGCTGGTTCGTCCGCGGGCTCCACAAGATATCCGTGGATCTCATGATCCTGTTCCTGTTGTTCCATGTCATCCGGGTGTTCATGACCAGGGCCTATCAGGGCGGCGGCGAGCTGAAGTGGGTGAGCGGTTCGATCGTGTTGTTCGTCACGCTGGCGATGGGATTCACCGGATATTCGCTGGTCTACGACAACGTGTCCTATTGGGGCATGACGGTCGTGACCAACATGGTCGGAACGCTGCCGGTCGCCGGACGACCCCTGCTGCATCTGCTGCGGGGCGGCGAGGAGGTGTCGGGGGTGACGCTCCTGCGGCTGTACGACCTGCATACCAAACTCCTGCCCGTGCTGCTCGGAGGATTGGCGCTCGGACACGTGGTGACGGTGCGTCTGCTCGGCTTTACGACGGTGGCGGGAAGCCGGGCGTTCCATCCGTTCTATCCCGAACACACGATGAAGATGGGTGCCGTCGCGGTGGGATTTCTCCTGTTCATGGTGGACCTGGTCATGATCTTTCCGCCGACGCTCGGCCCGCCGGCCAATTTTCAGGAGGTGGCCTCCGACGTCTCGCCTCCCTGGTATTTCTCGGCGCCGTTCATGTGGATCTCGTTGCTGCCTGGTCCGCTGGCCCTCTGGAGCCTGATGGCCGGCGCGGGACTCTTCGTGGCCTATCCGTTCGTCGATCGCGTGCTGGCCGCGCGCGGATGGCCCATGACGTTCATCAACGGGGCGGTGGCCGCGGCGGCGGTCGGAGCGATGGTGGTGCTGATGTATCTGGACTTGCAAGGTTAACGACAGGAACACAGGAGGCAGAAGGACGCACATGGACGAGCCCGTGACGGTGTCAGGCGAGGATTCCGGCGCATCCGAGCATGCGAGCGACGGCAGAAGGAATTTTACGCGATACATGATCGGAGGATTGTGTCTCGTGCTCTTTCTGGCCCTGACAGGCGTCGGATACGTCCAGGTCGAGGAACGTCGCGGCGGCGGCATCAGGCCTTTCGTGTCGGCGGACAACAAGAAGTGCATCGATTGCCATACGGCGAAGGACGTGGGCGTCGGCGTCATCAACGACTGGAAGGTCAGCCGCCACGCGCCGAAGGGGATCGGGTGCGTGGAGTGTCACCGGGCCGAACACGGCGACGCCGACGCCTATGACCACGAAGGATTTCTCATCTCGACGCTGGTGACGCCGAAGGACTGCATGCGCTGTCACGATCGTGAAGCGAAAGAATTCGGCAAGTCTCACCACGCCAAGGCGGCGCAGTTCACCGGGTCGCTCGACAATTTCCTGGGCAACGTCGTCGAAGGTCCGGAGGTCGTCACCACCGGATGCGCCGGCTGCCACGGAAGCGTGGTGAAGGTCCTCGACAAAGGCAAGCTGCATCCGGCCACCTGGCCCAACAGCGGGATCGGCCGGGTGAACCCGGACGGCTCCAAGGGGACGTGCTCGGCCTGCCATGCGAGGCACAGCTTTTCGGTCGCGCAAGCCAGGCAGCCGGAAAGCTGCGGCCGGTGCCACATGGGGCCGGATCATCCGCAGATCGAGGCCTACTACGAGAGCAAGCACGGGGTGCTCTATGAGGCAAACAAGGAAAAAATGAAGCTCGCCGAGCCGGCGGAGAAGTGGCGGCCGGGGAAAAATTATCTCTATCCGACCTGCGCCACCTGCCATATGGGCGCGACAGGATCGCAAGAGGTGACGCACGACGTGGGGGACCGGATCAGTTGGACCCTGCGGCCGGTCGTCTCGACGAGGCTCGAGAATTTCGAAGACCGGCGGAAGGCCATGAGGCAGGTCTGCGCCTCGTGTCACAGCGAACAGATCGTGGAGCGGTTCTTTATTTCGATGGATCAAGGCATCAACTTGTACAATGACAAGTTCGGCAAGCCGGCGAAGGAGGCAATGGACAAGCTGACGGCCATGAAGAAGATCACGCCTACGCCGTACGACGAAAAGATCGAATGGGTCTTCTACGAGCTGTGGCACCACGAGGGACGCAGGGCCCGGCACGGGTTGTCGAAGATGGCACCCGACTATGTCCACTGGCAGGGCTTTTACGAAGTGGCCAAGAGCTTTTACACGAAGTTTCTGCCGCTGGTACGGGACCTGTCTCCGCAAGTGGCCGAGGAACTCCTGCGCAATGAAGGGCACCGCTGGATCGAGCGCGGCATGAGCAAGGAGGACATCTCGCAGATGTTGGAATTTTACGACAAGGAGATGCAGGGGAAGCGCGGCGGCAGCTGATCGACACTGCCGGCAGGTCCCCTTGAGCGTGCCGGTCCGATGGGGTATCCTGCTGGCCCAACACTGGAGACGAAGAGACTATGCCACGACGTAGCAGGACCGGGTTGCAACGGGCGGACATTCTGGAGCGGTATCTGGCGCGGTTTCGCAAGCAGCTGGGAACGTTTCAAATGTTCTTGTCCCGCAAACGGCCCTCCATGCCGCTGGAGGACTTTGACGAGGCCGCCGAAGAACTGATCAGCCAGGTCTACGGCCAGGCGTCCGACGAAGTGGAAGCCTACTTCTATGCGAAGAGCGGCGAAGCGGCAAATTTGCCCGAAGAGGCCCAGGAAAATGGGACGCACGACGTCGAACGGGAAAGCTTGCAGCAGCGCCGGCAGGTGCTCGAAAGCTGCTTGTCCGATTTGGAAATGCGCTACCGGCTGCAGGCCAAACGACAGCCGGGCGCCAACGGCCAGGCGATGGGCAAGCGGACCGTGGAGGACTATATGTCCCACGAGGTCCACAGTATTCACCGGGCCGCCACCATCAAGGAAGCGGGTCGGTTGCTGCAAAAATACAAAGTCGGTTCCCTCATCGTGGACGACGGCTCGCGGTACATCGGGATCGTGACGGATTCCGACCTGAGCCGCAAAGCGGTCGCCAAGGGCCTCGATCCCAATACCACGGCGGTTCTGGCCTGCATGAGCAAGCCGGTCGTGTCGATCGAGGAGACCGAGCCGATTTCGGAAGCCCTCGGCTTGATGAAACAGGAAAAGATCCGACATCTCGCCGTCACGGCCGACCGGACGATCATCGGAGTCCTGTCGATTTCCGACGTGCTGCGGGCGTACGAAGAAGTGACCGGGTCACCTGCCAGCTGATACCTCATTGCCTCGGCCGGGCGGACGGTTCGTCCGCCCGGCGAACCCATCACGCCTGACACCAAGAACCGACCATGCCGCCGACTCTGCTCCTCAGCTGCGAATCCCTCGGCAAACAGTACGGCGTCAAAGCGCTCTTCTCCGACTTGTCGCTCACGCTCAACGACGGCGATCGCGTCGGCTTGATCGGTCCCAACGGCTCCGGTAAGTCCACCCTCCTCAAGATTCTGGCCGGATTGGAAGAGCCGGATGAAGGATCGCGGTCTCTGCGCCGCCACACCCGCATCGGATATGTCGCTCAGGAGCCGTCGTTTCCCGATGGACATACGGTGGAGGAGACCTTGACGGCGGCGTTGATCGCGGAGGGGCTGGATCCTCACGAACAGAGCGATCGCATCGCCAGGGCCGTCGGTCTCGGACGGTTTGCGCGCGCCGATCAGCCGGTTGCGGAACTGTCAGGAGGATGGAAAAAGCGGCTGGCGATCGCACGGGCCCTGCTCACGGAGCCGGACGTCTTGTTGATGGACGAGCCGACCAACCATCTCGACCTCGAAGGGATTCTTTGGCTGGAGGCCGTGCTCCGGGACGAGGCCCATGCCTGCCTCGTCGTCAGCCATGACCGTCGCTTTTTGGAGTCCATCGCCTCGCGGATCTGGGAACTCAACCGCGTCTATCCGGGCGGCCTCTTCGAAGCGCAAGGACGGTACAGTGATTTTCTGGAGCAGCGCGACGCCATCCTGCACTCGCAGGCCGAGTATCAGGCCTCGCTGGCCAATCGCGTCCGGCGCGAGGTGGAATGGCTCAGGCGCGGACCGAAAGCGAGGACGACGAAAGCCAAGTCCCGAGTGGATGCGGCCGGCCGCATGATCGAGGAACTGGAAACCCTCGAAGACCGCCGACAGCAGGCCTCGGCGGCGATCGATTTCTCCTCGTCCGGACGAAAATCCAAACAGCTGCTTGCGGCCTCAGGCATCGGCAAGTCGTTGGGCGGCCGGCCGATCGTGTCGGATTTGGATTTGCTGCTCGGACCGGGAGAACGCATCGGACTGCTCGGTCCAAATGGAAGCGGCAAAACGACGCTCTTGCGCATGTTGGCCGGTACGTTGGAGCCGGATCGAGGGACCCTTATCCGGGCGGACCGTCTTCGAGTCGTCGCGTTCGAGCAGCACCGGGACTCATTGGACCAGGACGACACGCTGAGGCGCGCGCTGGCGCCGGCGGGCGACGCGGTTGTCTATCAGGACCGGTCGGTTCACGTGATTTCCTGGGCCAAGCGGTTCCTCTTCAGGCCGGAGCAACTCGATCTGCCGGTCTCGCGCCTCTCCGGAGGCGAACAGGCTCGCCTGCTCATTGCCCGGTTGATGCTGGAGCCAGCCGATTTGCTGATCCTTGACGAGCCGACGAACGACCTGGACATTCCGACGCTCGACGTGCTGGAAGACAGTCTGCTGGAGTTTGCCGGGGCTCTCATTCTGGTGACGCACGACCGCTGGCTGTTGGATCGTGTGTCGACCAGATTGCTGGCGCTGGACGGTTCGGGGCGCGCCGACTGGTTTGCCGATTACGCGCAGTGGGAATCCGGCCAACTGCGGCGGGAACGGGCGCAGGAGAGGGAGGTCAAGCCTCGATCGGAGGTGTCCGAAGCCGTGGCGGCCGCACCGTCCGGCTCTCAGAAACGAAAGGGGTTGTCCTACCGCGAGCGCCAGGAATGGGAGAAAATGGAAGCCGTGATTCTCGAAGCGGAGCGCACGGTGTCGGTGTGCGAAACGGCGGCCAACGATCCGACGATCGCCTCGTCCGCCGGGCAACTGCAAGAGAGATTTGCTGCGCTTCATGCGGCGCAGGTCGACGTCGAACGACTCTACGCCCGCTGGGCCGAACTGGAAGAAAAACGGTCGCAGGGGGGAGACGTTTAGAACAACCGGTCGTATGGCGGTGAGTCCGCCGCGCTGCCGGATCGATGGCCGGTGCGCCGCGCCTGTTCCAGGCCTGCCCTGGCCAGCGCGTCCGCCCGTTCGTTCTCCGGGTGGCCGGCATGACCCTTGACCCAATGCCATTCGAGAACATGGCGGGCGGCCAGCGCGTCGAGACGTCGCCAGAGGTCTTCGTTCTTCACCGGATCCCTGCCGGCCGTTTTCCACCCGCGCCGTTTCCAACTGTGGATCCACTCGCTGATACCCTTCTGCACATACTGTGAGTCGGTATAGACGTGCGCCTCCATCGGTTCGGGAAAGGATTGCAGGGCATGGATCACCGCGAGCAGCTCCATGCGATTGTTCGTCGTCGCCGGCTCCCCGCCGCACAGCTCCGTCTCGATCTCATTGACGCGCAACAGTACGCCCCAACCGCCGGGGCCGGGATTTCCGCTGCAGGCTCCGTCCGCATAAATTTCAATCATCGATCCGGCCTTTGTTATGATGATAGATCGTGCGTGGGAGAGAGTACGTGTCCGATCCGTAAAGGTCAATTCCGTTGACGCACGCGTGTCGGAACGTCCGCGAAGGGACTTGGCACTCCACCCATCCAAAATGGCGCACGCTCCGTAGGTAAAAAGAGCACTCACATTTCATTCTCACCCCAAGGAGGTTTCTCATGATGCTGCGACGAGGATTGGCGGCGATACTCTGCACGGTGTTCCTGGGCGTAACGGCGGCCTATGCCGACATGGGCCATGGGCATGCGGCGGCACCTCTCAAGGCCGGCGCCGGCTCCAAGGCCGAAACCCATATTACCGAAGGGATCATGCATTACGAGAAGGGACATATGGACGAGGCCAAGAAGCATTTCACGGCGGCCGTCCAGGACGATCCGCAATCGGCGGAAGCCCACTATAATGTCGCGTTGGTGTTGGACAAGACGGGCGACCACAAGGGAGCGAGCGAGCACTTCAAAAAGGCGAAAGAGCTGGGCAAGGACAATCCCGACATTCAGAACTCCGAGATTCTGAACAAGCACGTAAAAATGTAACCGGCGGCGGCTTGTGAGGCCCGGTCACCGAACGTCATCGGGCCTCACGACCGAGGTGTCAGAGAGGAGTCGCCCTCTATCCCAGCCGTGTGCTCTGTCTTCATCGGGAGTGGCTGGGTGCCGAAGTGTATGGCGGATTCTGGTTTTCGGTCCCGATCAGCTTGATGCGTTCGACGAGATCACAAACCCTTTTCGATAGGTCGTGACTTTCTCCAGGTAGTTTCTGGTTTCTTGGTAGGGGAGCTTGCTCCGCAATCTGTCGTAGAGGGCGGCCGGCTGGAGGTCGTTGATTTGCTGCAAGGCAGTCGTCCGATTCTTGGAGAAGGTTTTGAACACATTTCCGGCGCCGGTATTGTAGGCGGCGATCACGCAGTACTCGCGCGATACCTGATTGGCCACGTCGTCCAGCTGGCTGAACATCAGGACGTTCAAAAAGGCCGTCCCGAGTTCGACGTTGTGCTCTGGATCGAAGAGGTAGTCACGCGTGGGAGTGACATCCTGCCCTTTGGCGCGCCGGTAGGCCTCGCGTCCACCGCTGGTCGGCACCAGCTGCATCAGGCCGTAGGCCGGAACCGGGCTGACGGCGTAGGGATTGAAATTGCTCTCCGTCCGCATGATCGCCAGGACGAGACTCGGACTCATCGTATAGTGTTCGGCGAACCGCATGACGTAGGGCCGGTACTTTTCAGCCTGCTTCTGGGAGAGATTGGCCACCATCTTCATCGTGACGTAGGTGGCCTGCTTGCTGGTGCCGTTTTGGTCGATCGTTCTGGTGGCGGCTTTCTTCTCGACCAGATAGTTTGCAAAGGACTCGGCCGCCTCGGGCGTTCGTACGGGTTTATTTTGCTGATCCAACACAAGCCCGAGCAGGTAAGGCTCCTCCTCGCCGGTGACCGGAGTCTCCTTGTCCGAAAACAGATCGACCGTTCTCGGATCCTGCGGAGTCAACAAGGCGGCCGTAATCGCCCGGTTGAGACTCCTGCGCGCGTCCCCCGCGTCCAGCGTTTCCACGGTGATTTCCGCCTTGTCGAAATCCACGATGGCGCGACTCTTGTAGCTTTGCGTGTACTTCACGTACTTTTTCTTTTCCGGAAGCTTCACTTCCTTCGGCCCCCATTTCTCCGCCACCTTTCCGTTGAGCGCCTTGTATAGCGTCTGGAAATCGTGTTGCGCCGCTCGCAGGTCGCTGAGCAGCCGATCGGGATCTTGGGCGTATTGGTCGAGGCGCCGCTGGACGGCCTTGGAAGGATCTTTGCTCTGGACGACTTCGAGGACGGTTCTTCCGGTGCGGCTGGCGAGCGCCTGCTCCGTGGCGGCGACCATGCGATCGGTGGACTCGCAGCTGAGAAGAGCGGTGGAGAGCACAGCTGAGATCAGAAACCTGATTCGCCGGTCTGGCATGGCGGCATTGTACTACAAGGCATGCGGAAACCCAGCTCTTCGTAGAAATGCTTCAGGCCTTTGCCTGGTCCGACCGATCCTCTTTCCCAAGATTCCATATCGTTTCCGCTTTGCTGCCGATGTACCAGAAGCTGGCGGCCAGGAGCGCAAAGAAGAGAGCTTTGTGCAAGCCGTCCCAGAAGAATTCGAAATAGCGTGTATAGAGGTTGATGCCGAGGAACGTCAGGCCGAAACCTTTGGTGACGTCGTCGTCGTGTCGCAGGCCGTAATAGACCGCCCAGCCGGCCACGGCCCCAAACAGGATCGACCAATGGAACAATTCGATCTGTTTCACTCGTTCCCAGGAGGCCATGTCGCCGTGGTTGCCAAAAATAGACAGAATCCACAGGGCGATGAAGAGATATAACAGGCCCATCACGAGCGTGCTCCGATAGAACCTCGATGCGATCGGATGGCGTTCCGATGCCAGCGCGCAACCGGTCAGCAGGCCGCCGAATAGGACGAAACGCAACGGATAGTTCATGCCCAGGTAGTAGGCTCCCCAGCCGGACATATAGCCGGTTTCCGTTCCCATCCAGCCGCCGAGCGCGGCCAGCCCAAACACCCAAATCAGATTCGATTCAAGCATCACCCCCAGGACGGCGTAGAGAATGAACGAGAGCAGCAGCAGAAGGGAATAGTGCCCGCTGCCCGTGTCGAATGCCACGCCGAGTTGGGTGACGGCTCCGGCCGTCGCCAACACGCCGAGAAAGAAAATCGCCTCGTTGCGATAGACCTTTTCCGGATCCTGGAGCCGCTTTGCGAGACCCAGCCGGTAGAGTGCGGTGGCGGCGAGAGCCAGGCAGGCGCACTTGAGCATGGCGGGGGCGTTGAAGAGGATCTCGAACAACTCTTGCAGCATACGGTCGGACAGCGCGGCGCTTACCGACGTGATAATGGAAAACAGCGCAATCCAGAACGAATACTTCGCGAGTTTCCGCCAGTCGAAGTATTGGACTTCGATGGTGCCGGTGAGCGTCGCAGCTTGCGACTCGGGAATGATGCCGTCCCGTTTCCATCGCTCGATGGCATCGCGGACCACGGCGGCTTGTTTGCGCGGAAGCTTCATGACGAGTCTCTTCGAGGTGAGAAGCAAGTGGGGGTTCGAGTGGACGGATTATACGGCAGAAGGAGAGTGTCCGCTATCCCGCTCCGCTCAAGCCATGCGGCGCATCTCTCGTCGCGGTCGGTGGCGTGGTCGGCGATGCGCTCCATGCTCCGGCCGTGGGGACCTTCGGACTTGTTGTCGAGAAGAGGGTCACGGTTCGCCGATGACTTGAAGGCAGCTGGACCCGATCAGCAAGATGTAGAAATCGGTTATCTGAATCGTGCGTATTCGGCTGATGGCCGTCCGATCATTGAGATGAATGCGCTCGCGAAATGTTCCCGCATCTCCCAAGAGCCTTCCGTCTCTCTTCGCATTCTCAATGGTGTTTGTCCCGAGTGCCATACCGAGGACAATAGGTGTGCAATCCTCTCCTTGCAGGACGCCTTTCACCTCGGGATTACTGGGCTGTAGCTCATTGGTGATGTTGAGACAACCTGGAAGGATCGCAAAACATAGAAAGACGAGCGCCAATCGCATCGAGTGAGCTCCTTTGTCCTCTCTGTGTATCATGATTCTGCAGCCCTGCCCGCTTGACCTGTTCGAATCGTCTCGCCATGTCCTGGGTGCTCGATGTGCGAAGCGGCCTCGGCCACACTTGTGGTCTTCAGAGTATCCCAGAGGAGAGGGGTTGATCAATGAGTGGAGGAGGGGAGCGCGGCTTCACGATCGACAATGATTCGATGTGAATCTCAAGAGATGAATCATTGTCCGGAGGTCCGGACCCCGATGTCTGCACCGAGGTCCGGATGGGCCGACTACGCCGTTTCCCGGCGCCTCACTTCTGCTGGTCCGTCATGCCTGCGTCCTCGGCATTCTGAGGAACCGGAGCGGTGAGTTTTTCGCGAATCTCCTGTTCGGCCGGAGTGGACGGCAGACTCTGCATGGCATGGACGTCATCAAACGCCGCGGATTCCATGAGCGCTGCATTTCCGGTCGCGTTACCCCGGCCCGGATCATTGGCGAGCGGTTTGCCTGCAACCGGATCGATGGCCTTGTCCATCGGATACCCGGGATGTTTGGGCAATGTTGCCGGATTGGCAGAGGCGGCCACGCTCGTCAGGCACACAAACAGTGTGATCGCCAACAGCATCACAAAAGGTTTCATGGTGTCACCTCCTTTGTAGAGAAAACGGGGCATCACTGTGGGAGGCGGAGCGTCGCGAGGTTCTCTTTTAGCCTGCCTCCCGCTCGACGCCAGAGTCAAGCCGTCGATTCTGGGCAGTGGGGGCCGGCCTGGCGGTTTCGAGGGCTAACATTGGGCTGGTAATATCGTGATCCACAAACCATTCCGGTGATTCGGATTGGCTGTTGTAACTGTTTCCGTGGCTGGAACGACTGAGAATCGAGGCGTGAGCGACGGAGCATCCCTGTCTTGGTGTGGGATTATGAATGATCTTCTATGAAAGAGAGGCCCTCTATGAATCGTTGCGATGCAATGACCGGTCGTGCCGGATCCGACATGCGCCGATCTGCTCTGATCACGATGCTGTCATCGATCCTGTCCATTGTATTGTTTGTTCTCGCCTGCGGACCGTCCCCGGCCTCGGCTCTGAACACGCAAGAGGAAATTAATACCGTTCGCGTCTACAAGAAGATTTCCGTGGCGACGGTGCTCATCACCTCCGCCTATGCCAGCACTCATCATGTGAACCAGGAAATGGGAAAGGGCATCGGTTCCGGCGTCCTGATCGACGACCAGGGCCTGATCGTGACGAATGCCCACGTGGTTCAGGGAGCGGCGAAGCTGACCGTCATGCTCCACGACGGCACCAGGCTTCCCGCCCAAATGATCGGAAGCGATATGGTATACGACGTGGCCTTGCTGCGCGTCGCGATTCCGAAGGGCAAATATCCCCACGCCCAACTGGGCAATTCCGACAAACTGGAAGTCGGGCAGAAGGTCATCGCCATCGGACACCCGTTCGGCCTGGGTTACGCGATGTCGACCGGTATCATCAGCGGATTCGGAAAGCTCCTGGAGACCAAGCAAGAAGTGTTTCAAGACCGCATCATCCAAACCACGACGCCGATCAATCCCGGCAACAGCGGGGGGCCATTGGTGGATTCGGACGATCGGGTGATCGGAATCAACACGGCGATTCTGCTGGGTGCGCAGAATATCGGATTTGCGATTCCCATCAACACCGTGAAATCGGTCATGGCCGACTTGCAGACCTATGGCCGGGTCATTCGACCCTGGCTCGGGGTCAAGGGCAAGTTCGTGACCGAAGAACTGCGGACGCTGATCGCTCTGCCCATGGTGGACGGTCTTCTCGTTCAGGACGTCGAGGAAGGCAGTCCGGCGGCAAGGATCGGGCTGGAGGCCGGTGAATTGGACGTGGCGATCGAGGGCGAACCCTGGGTGCTCGGAGGAGATATTCTCGTGTCCATTAACGGCCAGGATTTGCGAACGATTAGCCACTATACCAAGACGCTTCAGGGTCTCAAGGCCGATCAAGCGGTCGAGTTGCGAGTGTTCAGAGACGGTGACTATCGGACCATCAACCTGACGCTCGGCGAGCGGCCGATGCCTCCGCTCCCGCAGCAGCGGCCAAAGACCGATGTCCCGCCGCTGATTCCGCAGATGCTGCCCTATTCACAATTTTAAGTCCGAGGGTGCGATGCATCGGTGTAAGCCGTGCCGTACTCCATTGGTGCCTATCGGAGCTTGCCGCGGGCGATCCACGGTTCTAGAATATTCCTCTCCGTGTCCGACTCACAGGGAGGTGGCCATGCTCGTTCATCAACTTCTTGCCAATGAAGGCATCTTGCTGATCAGGCCGGATGGACCGATCGCCGCCGGCGACTTCGAGTTGGTCGCCAAGACGGTCGATCCGTACATCGAGAACAAGGGGACGCTTCGTGGCGTGATGATCGAGGCTCCGTCGTTTCCGGGGTGGGACAGCTTTGCCGCGCTCATGTCGCATTTGTGCTTCGTTCGTGATCACCACCGATTCGTCGCCAAGGTTGCCGCTGTTTCCGACAGCCCCATTCTTTCCATCGCACCGGAAATCGCCAAACATTTTGTCCAAGCCGAAGTCCGCCACTTCAACGCGACCGACCGCGACGCCGCTCTCGCCTGGCTGCGCGAGTGATCCCAGGGCTGCAACAGGTATGGAAGTCCAGCGACGAACGACGGTCGTCGGAACGACCGATCTATGACAAACATCGGCATCAAACGCTTGCGGGGGTTGTTCATGATCCGATCAGGCACTGAAAGATCTTCTTCGGCCGCAGACCGAGCTTGCTCCAAGTTGATGATGGGAGTGGTGATTCTTGTGACCGTCATGGGGTGCGTTTCTACAGAAACTCGAGAGCGGCGGGCGTTGTCCGAGGAGTTTGACAGATGGCTCGGGCAATATAAGGACACTCGGATCATAGAAATTGGTCAGCCGGACCGCTGCGTCGGGCAGGGTGGAGGGAGCGAAATCTGCGAGTGGCGGGTCGATGGAAATGCGTTGTGGTATTTGTATGACGCGGACGGCATCGCGAGACGTTGGAAGTATACGGATCGCCGATTCGGAGAGATGAAAGGAGCCCAGGATCCGTCAGCGGCCGCAGGTCAGACTCATGAGTCGGAAGCGGACGTGGCGTGGAAGGCCGTCAAGGACACCTTCGATGACATGCAGTTCATGCCCGGCCTTGGTGCTCTTGGCGGTCAATGAGAGCTGGAAGAACATAATTAACCGTCGTGGTCTCAAATTACACTATGCCAAGATGGTTACCTGACCGCCATCGGACCCCATTGCGGGTGATTTTGAGAACTGCTATCATTCACTCCCTTCGTCTGCTGCATCCCGAGCATCCTGATGATTCTGACTGTGGGGGAAATCGAGCGTCTCTTCGATGAGCAGCGTCATCTGCTCACGCGACATCTGACGCGTCTTGTGAGCTCACGCGAACTGGCCACGGACCTCGTCCAAGAAGCGTTCGCTCGGCTCTTGGGGATGGTGGGCAAACAGCAGGTCGCATATCCACGGTCCCTCCTGTATCGCACCGCAATCAATCTCGCGATTGATCATCTCCGGACCCGAAAAACAGAGACACATTCTCTTGCTGATGCCTCGATGCTCGAAGCCGCGCTGGAGGTTGCCTCTCCCACACCGGCGGCCGATCGCGCATTATCGGCAAAACAACAACTTCAGATAGTGGCGAGCGCAATTGACCAACTCCCACCACGCACGCGCCAAGCATTCCTTCTGCACCGGGTACACGGGTACTCCTACGCTCAGATCGCGACACAGTTAGGTATCTCGGAGAGCGCGGTCGAGAAGCTGATCACCCGGGCACTGAAGCAGTGTTGGCATGCCGTCAACCTGCTCGACCTCGATTGAGCCGGGCTGGGGGCGTGACCTCCTTTCTCGTCATAGCATATACTTGGTCCGTTCAAGCCGATGCCCGGAGCCATGTCTATGTCCAACGAACAAGCCAGTTCGTCGCCGCGTCCTGAGGAGGCCAGGATCGTTGAAGAGGCGATCGATTGGTTTGGACGATTACGCGCGGGTAATGTGTCCGCGGCCGATCGAGCGGCCTTCGACCAGTGGTGTCAACAAGATCCATTGCATGCCCGCGCGTTTCGCCGCATCAACGCGGGGTGGGACCACCCGATTCTCAAGGAGGCGGCTGCCCTCGCCGCCTCAACGGAGTTTCCCGCTGTCCCGCTGAAATCCCAACCTCCAACGTGGTGGCGCCCGGCACTGGCTGCTGCGGCGGTCGTGGCGGCCTTGGTCGTACTCGCACAGGCGTCGTGGGACCTGTGGACCCGCATGCAAGCCGACTATTACACCACGGTCGGTGAGCGTCGGACGATTCAGTTGCCCGATCAGTCGACGGTGACCTTGAATACCCAAACAGCGATCGTCGTGGCGTATGAAGGCGCGGTGAGAACAATTCATCTATTAAAAGGTCAGGCCTTCTTCAAGGTGGCCGCTGATCGACAACGGCCATTCATCGTCGAGTATGCCGGAATGGCTACAAAAGCCGTGGGAACGGAATTCGTGGTGCATGCACAGCCGAGAGGCCTCGACGTGACCGTGGTCGAGGGGCTGGTGCAAGTCGCCGATGAAAAGCATTCCTGGCCAGACATTGCGCTGGCTGCGGGGAATGAAGTGCATGTGGAGCAAGGTAGGGCGGACCCACCGCATGCCATTGATCCACGGATGGCGACCGCCTGGCTCCGCGGACATTTGATGGTCACGGACGCGCGGCTCGGTGATGTGCTCGATGAAGTTCGACGCTACTATCCCGGCACCATCATTATCCTGAATCCCACGTTGAATCAGATTCATGTGACTGGTACCTATCACTTAGACCAGCCGGCCGCGCTGCTCACGACGCTGTCTCGGACGCTTCCCTTCCACATGGTCACGGTCGCTGACCGCCTGGCTGTCCTGTACTAGCTTCGACAAAGAAATTTCTCTCTGAGGGCTGGGGGGAACCCGCCTCATTCCGTCAAGGCAACGTACGGTGCCTACAGACGAAGGAGGCTCGGTGATGTCGAAGGTCTTCCAGGAACTGGTGGCGATACTCAAGCACGCAAGTCGCGGAGCCCTGTGCCTCGTGGCGTTGGCCGGTGCGCTCACCTCTCCGGTTGCGGCGCAAGAGGAGACCCCCTCCGTCGTGTTCACGATTGCATCACAGCCCTTGTCTTCGGCGTTGCACATCTTTGCAGAAACGACCGATTGGCAGGTGAGTATTCCGTCCGAGATCGTCGCGGATATGGCGTCTCCTGGCGTGAACGGAACGCATACGCCCGAGGAGGGCTTGAAAGCGCTCCTAGTCGGAACGGGACTCACCTATCGCGTAGTGAGCCCAAAGATCGTCACGCTGGAGCGTGAGAGTTCAACAGCGTTTGTGCCTGGGATGATCGCTGCGGGAACCGCGGGAGCGGCCGGCGCTATGGCGGCCACCAACGGCGACGCTACGGCCACTGGTCCAGCGATGGCAAAACCTGTGCAGGTGCCCGAGGTGGTGGTGAAGGATACCCGCCAACGTGACAACGACACGCAATCGTATGTGGCCGAGGAATCCAGCACCGCCACACGAACCGACACCCCGTTCATTCAGATTCCGCAGTCAGTAGGGGTCGTGACGCAGCGAGTAATTCAGGATCAGCGTGCCGTGCGTATGGACCAAGCGCTCCGCAACGTCAGTGGTATTGCCATTGCCCAATCGAATGAGGGAGAAGCCAACAACGACAAGATGTTCTGCCGAGGATTCCCCTGCGCGTTCTTCAAGAACAACCTTCGCAACGAGGATACGAATCAGGTGCTGACGTTTAGGGACATCTCCAATGTGCAACGGTTGGAGGTCTTGAAGGGTCCTCCGTCGGTGCTATACGGCCGAAGCGAACCCGGTGGGATTATCAACATTCTGACGAAGCAGCCGCAGGCTGAACGGTATGCCTCCATCGATCAAATCATCGGCAGTTTTAACTTCTATCGGACGATGGTCGATGTCACCGGACCCATGAATGAGAGCAAAACGCTCCTCTTTCGCGTCAACGGTGCCTACGAAAACCGGGAGAGCTTTCGGGATTTCGTCGAAGGACAACGATATTTTATTGCCCCGGTATTTACCTGGAAGGCGAGCAACAAGACGACCATCACCATCGAAGGCGAATATATCCATGATCGAACGACGTTTGATGCGGGCTTGCCGGCAGTCGGCGAGGGGATTGCTCAAGTACCACGGAGTCGCTTTCTCGGCGAGCCCTACAATCTCTCCAAGACAGAAGAAGGACGGGTCAGTCTGTTAGTGGCCCATCGGTTCACTGACAGTTGGCGGATCGAGAGTCAATTCCGGGCGGATGAAAGCAACATCCAGGGTAACTTCGCCTTTTCGGATGGATTGTTACCTGACAATCAATCGTTGGCACGCACCTTCTTCGCACTGTCCCCGGACATTTCCAGTTACTACTGGCGCAATGATGTCATTGGGAAGGTGGCCACGGGATCCCTGAAGCATGAACTCTTGGGCGGCGTCGAGCTCGGCCATCAAACGGCGTCCCTCAAATTCGGCTTCGCGCCTCTCAATAACATCGATATCTTCAATCCCATCTACAACCAATTACCTGAGCCGACTGCACCGGATTTCCTCCCCAACTCGAGAATGTTCGCGAATGCCGCGGGCGCCTATGTGCAGGACCAGGTGGCCCTTCTAAACAACCTCCATCTCTTGGTGGGGGCCCGCGGAGATTATTTCTATCAGAACAGCACCGTCGGCACCGACGTCACCAAAGCGGAGAATTGGGGGTTTAGCCCACGCATTGGCGTGTCGTATCAACCGATTGCCCCAGTATCGTTGTATGCCAATGTCACCCGCTCGTTTCAGCCGATCTTTACGCCATTTTCGGCGATCTCCAACGTGTCCAAGCCCACCACCGCGACGCAATATGAAGCCGGGGTCAAGACCGTGCTCGTGCCCGACCGGCTGACCTCGACACTCGCCATCTACCAAATCAACAAACGTGATGCGCCGGTGGTCGACCCGGCGAACCCGTTTCTCATCCTCCAAACCGGCGCGCAGCGCAGCCAGGGGGTGGAATTCGACATCGCGGCCCAATTGCTGGCAGGGTGGAGGGCCATTGCCACCTATGCCTATACCGATGCGCGGGTCACCGCCGACACCACGATTCCAGTCGGGAATCGCTTGCCGCTCGTCGCCAGAAATACGGGCAGCTTCTGGACCACCTATGACATTCAAGAGGGCCTCTTTAAAGGGGTAGGAGCCGGAACCGGCATCTTTGCCGTAGGCCAGCGTGCGGGCGATATTACCAATTCATTCTATCTGCCTGGCTATGTGCGGTGGGATGCCGCACTGTACTATCGCAAACAGGAGATATTGCCCCACACCAATCTCGTTGCGCAGCTGAATTTCTTAAATCTTCTCAATCAAGAGTACTTTTTCGGCGGGCAACAAAGTCGCGGCGCAGCCGCCTTTCCCGGTGCACCACTGAGCCTGCTTGGATCTATCAAGCTGGAATTTTTCTAGTCACAAGGATTTCGCACGTGACGATCGTGGCCTTCAAAAAGTGGTACGTCGTCCATAAGTGGACCAGTTTGGTCTGTACCCTCTTTCTGCTGCTGCTGTGCTTGACCGGCCTGCCGCTTGTCTTTCGAGACGAGTTGTCGGTCTGGCTCGGCGAAGCCGTGGAACCGCCTGAGCAGGTAGTGGCCACGAAGTCGGTCACGCTCCAAGCGTTGGTCGACGATGCGCAGCGACGACGGCCGAGCGATGCGGTACAGTTTTTGACGCTGGATGATGAGCATCCGGCCTGGTTCGTCTCGCTCGGCGCCTCTCCGGCAGCCATCGACAGTAGCGGGATTTACATGTATGACACGCGAACGGGTGACTTCCTCCACGCGGTCCCGACGAACACAGGCGTCACGAACTTCTTTTTCAAGCTCCACACAGAATTGTTTGCCGGTCTGCCTGGCATGTTGTTTTTAGGCAGCATGGGACTACTCTTCTTGGGGTCCACCGTCTCCGGCGTGGTGGTCTACGGTCCCTTCATGCGAAAGCTGGCATTCGGCACAATCCGGCAGGAGCGGCATCTTCGCCTGACCTGGCTTGACCTGCATAATCTGCTAGGGATCACAACCCTGTTGTGGGCGCTCGTGGTGGGCGTTACGGGGGTGGTCAATACCTTGGAACGCCCGTTGCTAGGTTATTGGCAACAGACGGAATTGGCAGGAATGCTGGCGCCCTGGAGCGGCAAGCCAGCTCCTCGAACTCTGCTGCCGGTGGATCGAGTCATCGAAGCTGCACAAGCTGCTGCACCTGATTTGGTCCCGCGGTTCGTCGGATTTCCCGGGACCGTCATTGCCACGCCCTATCATTATGTGGTGTTCATGCGCGGCCAGAATCCCCTGACCTCTCGACTCTTGACCCCATTTTTGTTTGATGCAGAGACGGCACAGCTCGCGGATACGCGCTCGCTGCCGTGGTATCTCACCGTACTCGTGCTCTCTCAACCCCTCCATTTCGGGGACTATGGTGGCATGCCGCTGAAGATCATCTGGGGCATGCTTGATCTGCTCATCATCATCGTGCTGGTCAGCGGGCTGTACTTATGGTGGAGAAAACGCCCCTTCGCTCTGGAACACGTCGTCGACGACGGGGAGTCTAAGGCGCGCCACGGCTTCGATCGCGTGGTGCC
Organism: Nitrospira japonica; assembly: GCF_900169565.1. Lineage (NCBI taxonomy): Bacteria > Pseudomonadati > Nitrospirota > Nitrospiria > Nitrospirales > Nitrospiraceae > Nitrospira > Nitrospira japonica. The sequence goes on from NZ_LT828648.1 coordinate 2,293,846, forward strand.
ACGGTGAGCCAATCACTCTCATCCCGTCAAATCTGGGGCATGCCGATCGTACTGGCCGCCCTCAGCGCTATCGGCCTTCTGTCGGCACTCTTGGCTGACGGGATCTGGGATGTCCTTTCCTGGGTCACCTTGTCGAGTCCGCTCGCGGTGATGGTGTGGTCCATGGCTCGACGTTGTGGTTGATCGATGTCCTACATATGGCGTGATCATTGATGAGATACGTCGCGACTGAAATCATAGGCGCAGCGGGAAAACGGTACGACTCCAAGAAGTGAAGACGAACGGGACGGTCACCGCCACGTATAGTTATGACTCGAACGGCAATCGGCTAAGTCTGGTCATGCCGAGCGGCACGACGAATGGGACGTATGATGCGCAGGACCGACTCACTACGTACTGAGGGAAAGCCGCGTGTAACGCTGGAAGACCACGAAGGAGAAAGATAGAAAACACATCTCTCACTGGCGGGTGGCGGTGGTGAATCGGGCTATTTTCTCACCCTCCCACCCTGCCGCGACGAGACGCGGCTTTCACCGGGCGCGCGCAACGGAAGAGGCCCACTCCCACCGAGCTTGCTGATACTTCTTCCCCCTTTGGGTGTTTGAGAGAATCTTCAAGCGGGTGCCGCTGACCTACCCCCATTCGCCCACAGCGGAAGGGCCCCGCTGGGGGATGGGTGGAGCGAGGACGAATGGGGGTAGGTCAGCGGCAGGACCCGCGTCAGTTCGACTCACAACTTCCCAAACATCCTCTCCCAAAAATCCCTCACCTTCTTCATATGCTCCTCAATGTCATCCTTCAAATGCCGCGCTCCCGCCTGCCAATCATCCGTGGTGTAGCCGACCCGCCTGGCGAGGAAAATAAACTCGTCTGAGTCGCTCGGGGGCAGTACCAGATCCTTGGCGTGGCCTCTGACCATCCGGAGACCGTCGATGAGCATGCGGATGAACAGGTAGGCTTTCCGAAGATGGTCGCCGTCCTGTCTGCTGACGATGCCGGATTCCACAAGGCCGTTCAACGCCAGCATCGTGTTGGGCGTGCGTAGGATCGGATGGCGGTGGCCGTGCATGAGCTGGAGATACTGTACGGCGTACTCGATGTCGATGACGCCGCCCGGACTGAGCTTGACGTTCACGGTGCCTCGTTCGACGAGTTGCTTGAGCTGCTGCCGTCGCAGATCGAGCGCCGTGGGGAGCTCCCAGGGCTCGCCGCTGTATACGTAGCGATCGCGATGGGCTTCCACGTGTTTGCCTAGGGCCGCGTCGCCGGCCACGTGGCGCAATTTGATCAAGGCCTGGCGCTCGAACGGCGCAGCCAAACCGTCCTTGCCGTAGTACTTTGCGATCTCGTCGAGCGGGTTGGCAAGCGAACCCTTGCCTCCGTGCGGGCGCAGGCGCACGTCGAGATGGAAAATGCCTTCCTGTTTGGCCTCGATCCATTGCAACAATTCTTGCGCGAGCCGCTCGAAATACTCCCCGTTGTCGATGCCGTCTTTGCCGCTCGTCCGTCCCGTTCCCCCATAGACGAACAGGACTTCGATGTCGGAGGCATAGCCCAGCTCTCTGCCGCCGAACTTGCCCATGCCTAAGATCGTAAACGGGCAGGCTTTCTTTCCCGCGAGGCGCGGTTCTCCGTACTCTTTCTTGAGCTTGGCGCGGCAGTCGGTCACCGCCCGGTCCAGGATCACTTCCGCCAATTCCGTCAGCGCGAGGGAGAAATCGGCAAGGCCGGTCGTCGGTTCGACGATGTGCTTCATGTCGATGCGGAACAGCTCGCGATCCTTGAAGCCGTTGAGAGCGGCCTTGCGCTCCTCTTCGGTCTTGGCGCGCGCAACCGACCGGTCGAGTTCCTTGCGCAGCGACGTCTTGGGTTTGATGAGCGGAGAGTCGCGATAGTCCTGCAGCAGTGGTAGTAAATTATCGTGCTGGCGGCGGAGGAAATCCTCCCAGAGAAAATCGCTGGCGCCGAGCAATCGGGCGAGGAGCGGAAAGGTCTTCTTATCGGCCAGAAACGCCAGCGCTTCCTGCCTCGCCTTGCCCGTGCGCTCTTGGACGGTTAGGTCGAGGAATTGATCGAAGGCCTCCAGCGCTTTCGTAGGATCCGGGGCCCAGGTGAGGGCATGGGTGAACTGTTTGATGAGGACGGCCGTGAGCCGGAGTTGTTGTTGCTCTTCGGCATCCGTCAGCTTCTGCCCGTAGCGGTTGCGGACGTAGAACCGGTCGTGAAGCTTCTCGCCCTCCAGGGCGATGCTGGCTTTGGCGATGTAGACGTTGCGCATGGCCAGGGCGTTGGCGAAGGCATAGAGAAAGGCGGGCGTGTCGTCCGAGCGGATGTCCATGATGGTGTCGGTCGGCGACTGGCCGTTGTCGAAGCTGATCTGGACAGGATGGAGGAGGCCGCTGAAGGAGCCGCGCCGCTGGGCGAGTTGCTCAACCAGATGGCGGTTGACCGAGTGCCGCGCCTCTTCGACCTGCCCGCCGTCGAGAAGGCCGATGACGGCGCGCAGCTCATCGGCCAGACGGCGGTGTTCCGCCTCGTCAAACGGCACGCCCTGGACAGGCTGCACCCGGAACACGTCGACGATCTTTTTTCTGCCGAGTCCGGGCCTGGGCGTATTGCGCGCCCGAGAGCTGTTTCCCGCCGCTCCCTTCGTCGTGGACGGAGCGTGATCGGCAAAGGTATAGATCCGTCCTTCCTCGATGTTGAGCCCGAATGCCGACAGCAGCCCGCAGATCGTGGCGAATAGCGCAAAATAGTCGTAAGCCACGATCGCCAGTTCCAGACTCCCGTTCGTCGACTCGCCCAGGGACAGTTCACTGAGGTGATCGGGTGTCAGAGCGGCGGCCATGCGCAGGTGGCGCGCGACCGTCTCCGCCTCGAAGCGACGGAAATATTCCGGATCCATGCGGTCGACGAAGTCGTCGAGAATATCCCGCGGCACGTCGCCGGTCATGGGCGACAAGTCTTGGAGAAGGGCTTCGCGCTCCGTGGCATTCATCGAGTTGCAGTATACCCGAAGCGATGGTTCGTTGTGCGTGTGCGAGCCGGCCAGTATAATGCCGCGCCATGACGCACCGACCTGTCTCATCATCCGCCGGCGCCGGCGATCCTGTGTCGACGCCGCTGCCGGTTCGGCCCGACCCGACGCCGGTCCTGCTGGCGAAAGAACGGAACGTTCAAGAGGTCCGGGCGATCCTGTCCGCCTATGGCCTGGCCGACCCGGATCAAGCCGATCGCAATCTGCAGGCCATGGCCGGAGATCCGCATCAGCGCCGCCAGTTGGCCGAACTCTTGCCGATCTTGCTCGAGTCCGTGGGACGCACCGCCGATCCCGATCAAGCCCTCAATCATTGGGAACGGTTGCTCGATACTGTCACCCGCTCGTCCTTTCTGGATTATCTGCGCAGCTCTCCCCGGATGCTCGACCTCCTCTGCACGATTTTCGGCAACAGCGACTCGCTGGCGTTCACCCTCATCCGGGATCCGATGCTGATCTATTGGCTCGCGGAGCAGGATATCTTGTCGCGCCCGCCGACCTCTGCCGGTATGCACAAGGGACTTCGGGAGCAACTCGGCCAGCTCACGGTGAAGGAACTGAAGCTCGAGGCGGTGCGCCGATTCCGGAGGCGGGAAATGCTGCGGATCGGGGTGCGCGATTTATTGCGGCTGGCCGACGTGCGGGAGACGACCGGATCGTTGTCCGATCTGGCCGGTTTGCTGATCCATGCCGTCTACGAAATCGTCGACGCCGACCTGCGCCGGCAGTACGGCGTGCCCATGCACCGGGATCGCCGCGGCAAATGGGTCGAGACGGGCTTTGCCGTCATGGGGATGGGTAAGCTCGGCGGGCATGAGTTGAACTACAGCTCCGACGTGGACTTGATCTACGTCTATGAGTCCCATGACGGGGAGACCCGGGCGCCGCGCGGACGGGTCGCGAGCCGCGCGGCTGCGGCGGGGATCTCCAATGAAGAATACTTTGAGATCCTGGCGCGGGAACTGACCAAGGCCTTGGTGGAACCGAGCAAAGAAGGACGCATTTTTCGCGTCGATTTGCGTTTGAGGGCCGAAGGTTCGATCGGGCAATTGGCCCGCTCGCTGGACGAGTACCGCTCCTACTATCGAACGAGAGGACAGGTGTGGGAGCGACTGGCGTTGCTCAAGGCGTGGCCCATCGCCGGCTCGATCGAGGTGGGCAAGGCGTTTCTGCGGCTCGTCAAACCCTTCATTTTCGGCGCCGCCGCGAGGCTGCGCCGTTCCGAGGCGCTTGCGATCGTGGAGGACGTGCGGGCGGTGAAGGACATGATCGACGCCAAGATCGCGGAACGGGGACACGAGGGCCGAAACGTCAAGCTCGGCACCGGCGGGATCAGGGAGATCGAATTCCTGGTCCAGACCATTCAAGTCCTGGCCGGCAAGACGGTCCCGGCCGTACTCGACCGCGGCACGCTCGGCGCGCTGGATCGGCTCGTGGCCAAGACCGTGCTGACGGCGAAGGAACGCGACGCGCTGGCGCAGGCCTATGTCTTCCTCCGGGACGTGGAACACAAGCTGCAGATGGTGCACGACCTTCAAACTCACGCGCTGCCGCAGGAGGAGGATGAGTTGGAGCGTTGCGCAATCAGGATGGGATACGAAGAGGGGAGCCGCTCGGCTGCCAGCCGGGCCTTCAGCGCCGACCATCGCCGGCATACGGCATTGGTCAATGGGGTGTTCCGCTCCTTCTTCAACGAGCCCAATACGTCGGCGCTCTTGAAGGTGACCCTGAAGATGTCCGGGCTTCGCGCCGTGCGGTGAACGGCTAGACGGTTAGAAGGATGCCCGCACCGTGTTCGGTGCGCCGGGAGTTCCGCACTTGTTGCAGACTCCCGAGGTGATCTTCGCCTGGAGTTTTTCCTCGAGATAGTCTTCGAGGCGTTGCCAGATCCCGCCGCCGGTCTTGACCCGCTTGCACTTGGCGCAGAGGCAGAGGGTGCCGCGGAGCGATTTCAACTCCTGGACCGTCTTACCCAACTGCTTGGCCTGCTCGTCGAGCTCCTTCTCGCGTTCCGTGCGGTTGTCGAGTTCTTCTTTGACGCTCATGGCCATCGAAACCCGTGCGACCAATTCGGCGGGGATGACCGGCTTTCTGATGTAGTCCGTCGCTCCGGCGGTGTAGGCGGCGGTCAGGTCGGAAGAGTCGGTTTTGGCCGTCACCACGATCACGGGGAGATGCTCCAGCCGTTCGTCCCCGCGGATGCGCCTGCAGGCTTCCAACCCGTCCATGTCCGGCATGACGATATCCATCAGGACGATGTCCACGTGGTCCGTCGGCGGGGCCGAGGATCCGATCCCCAGCCGTTGCAGGGCGTCGGAGGCGGAATCGGCAAACAACAATGACCGATAGCCTGCCTGTTTGAGCGTAAAGGCCAGCAGCTCCCGTTGCTCCTCGAAGTCGTCGACGATGAGAATGCTCATGGCACGGCTCCTTTACTGGGTTGTGGGCGATGGTGAACGGTCATGGCCTGACGACGAGAGGGAGTGCTGCGCCGCTTCGACGGCCGTGCGCAGGTCCGTGATGCCGGCTCTGATGTGTTCGAGATGGCGCCGGACGGCGGCCTCTTCCAAGGCGCCGCCGATGGCTCCGATGGCATGCAGGCCATAGGTGCCGGCGAGCCCTTTGATGCGGTGACCGATGAGCTTGATCTGATCGAAGTTGCCGCTTTCGACCGCTCGCTGCAGCTCTTCAATGTCGAGCCGCCTGTTCTGAAGGAACTTCGGCCTCATCCTGTTCAGTTCGGCATCCAGCAGTCCCGCCTGATCCGATTTCATGCGGCCGGGTGGAGGAGTCGGCTTGGTCTCGGTCACGAATCGACGGATGGTGCTGAGCACGGTATCCATTTTCACTGGTTTGGTAAGAAAGTCGTCGCAGCCGGCCTCCGCGCTCCTTTGTCTGGATTCGGCGAAGCCGTCGGCGGTCAGGGCGACGATGGGAGTCCGGGGGAGGTCCCGCTCCGTCTCCCAGGCGCGGATGCGTCTGGTGGCTTCGCAGCCGTCGATATCAGGCATGTGCAGATCCATGAGTACGAGGTCGTAGCGGCCTGATTTGAAGGTTTCGACGACGCTCGTGCCGCTGTCGGCACAGTCCAAGCGGTAAGGGGATTTGCTCAGATACAATCGCATGACGTGCTGGGATTCGATGGAATCTTCAGCCAGCAGCACGTGCCATTCTTTGGCTCCGGATTCACGCATCGTCGATGGAAATATGCGGCCCCGCGCGGTTGCGGTCGACGGTTCCTGCGTCTCCATCCCGGTCTGCACCAGTCCGAACGGAATCGTGAAGGAGAAGGTACTGCCTTGTCCGGGCGCGCTCTCGACCCAAATGCGTCCTCCCATCAGATCAACCAGCTGCCTGCAGATGGCGAGCCCCAATCCGACTCCGCCGTAATGCCGGTTGGCTCGCGAGTCCGCTTGGGAGAAGCGCTCAAAGAGCCGGTCCCGCAGCTCGTCGATGATGCCGATTCCCGTGTCGGCGACGGCAAACTGTACCTTGCACTGCGCGTCGTCGATGGCGCGTAGTTTCGCCTGCACGGTGATCGATCCGGCTTCCGTAAACTTGATCGCGTTCCTGACGAGGTTGAGCAGCACTTGCTGAAACCGATGGGGGTCGCCTTTCATTCGGGCGGGGATCGCCGGGTCGAGGTGAGTGGTGACCGTCAAGCCCTTCCCCTGCGCTTCGGTGCCGAGAAGATTGGTGCATTCCAGCATGATCTCGCGCAGAACGAACGGTTCTGAGGTCAACGTCAGGGTGCCGGACTCCGCCTTGGCGGTCAGCAGCAGATCCTCGATCATCCGCAGGAGCGCATCGCTGGCCTTGGTGCAGCGTTCCACCAGCGCCAATTGCTGGGGGGACAACGGGGTTCTGGCCAGGTAGTCCGCCATCCCCATGATGGCGTTCAACGGCGTGCGCATTTCGTGGCTCATGTTGGCCAGGAAATCGCTCTTGGCCTTGCTGGCCGCCTCGGCCGCCAGTCTGGCCCGCACCAGTTCCGCTTCCGCCTCCTTGCGTTCCGTCACATCTTCCGAGATGCCCAGCAGATAGCGGGGCGTGCCGTCGTCGTCACAAATCGGGATCTTCTTGGTGTGCAATAACCGGACGCCCATATCCTTGGTTTGCACCGGTTCTTCCGGAATGTCGATCAGACATCCGCCGGCGAGCGTTTCGCGGTCCTTGGCGGTAAAAAAATCGGCTTCCTGCTTCGGGAAGAAATCGTAGTCGTTCTTTCCCAACAAGTCCGATCGGGAGTAGCCGAGCAAGGCTTCGCCGGCTTTGTTGAACCGGACAAACCTCAGATCTTGAGCATCTTTGACGAACACCATGTCCGGCAGGTGTTCGAACAGGGATTCGATGAACGCGGTGGTCTGCCGGAGCGCGTCCTCGGCCCGCTGTCGCTCGCTGATGTCGCGGATGAACGATGAAAACAACACGTCCTTGCCGAGCATCAGCGGGATCACGGTCAATTCGGCCGGAAAGCGTGCTCCGTTTTTCCTGAGCGCGGCCACTTCGATGCGCTGCCGGAGCATCCGTTCGGTGCCGGTGGCGAGATAGCGCTTCAATCCTTCGATGTGGGCGGCACGCTGGTCGCCCGGGACGATCAGCTCGACGAGCGGTTTGCCCATGGCCTCCTCGCGGGAGAATCCGAATATTCTCTCGGCCTGCGGATTCCATTCGACCACGGTTCCGTGCCGGTCCATCGCGACGACGGCATCGAGAGCGCCTTCCACGATCGCCTGAAGCTTGGCTTCGCTGCGTTGCCGCGCGCGCCGGCCTTGGGCGTCGAAATACAGGAACGCGGTGAGAATCCACAGGGTGCCGATTCCGACGGACCGGTTGAAAACCGCCAGAGGCAGCGACTCGCCGGAATGCGACGGCAGAAACGGCTCTCCCATGATGGCGACGGACCAGAACGCCGTGGCGAACAGGAGGATCCGGGGATCGTAGAGCCGCGCGATGGGAAGGGCCAGAAGGAAATACGGCAACCAGGGAGCAAAGCCGATAGGGAAATGCACGTCGATCGCGAAGATCAGGACAGTTGCCAAGGCGATGAGGCCTGGAGTCAACGGCCGCAGGCGGGTCCACACGGACCGAGAGGAGGGTGCATTCTGGCTTGGCGCCGGCGGCGCCCCTGCATCCGTCATGTCATCCAGTATAGGCAGGAGGTGCGGAGTCTCAAACGCTTTTCACGTTCTTGACTGGTCAGATTTTGGGTGGAACTGCATAGCGGAGGTCGCGGTCGCTGGCGAGGGAAAGATAGGCTTCACCCCACTGATGCGGGCTTGCCAGACTCCAGGGTTCGGCGCTGCCGGCCGCTTTGAAACGAAGGCCGTAGATCCCGCCATAGACCAGGTACGCCAGACCCGCGCCGGAGTCCTCAATCGGCTGGGCGAAGGCCTGACAGGCGGGCAGGGCGGGATGTTCGCTCCATCCGGTGACGTCGTACCATTCTCCGGCCGGGTTCCGCTCGAAGAGCCGCACATGCACAATAGGCCTGGCAGGACCCGTTTCCTTGAAGCGGGCGAAGAAACTGGTTTCGCAGTTTTCGTTGGATTCGACTTCGACGATCATGGGATCACGGATCGAGAATGCGTCCGCCATCTCGAGGGCGGGGGATTTCTTGACTGTTTGCGCTCATAAAGTAAGCTTACCAAAGCGATACGTGTCAAAGAAGGGTTCGTGAGGATTGTCATGACGCTCCATCGTACCAAACGGATTCTGTGCCGGTTCGCCGTCGTATGGGACCGAATACTCAAGGCCCAGAGAGACCGGTAGAAGCCTGCGGTGAGGAATCCTCCACAGAGAGACCAGCCTGAAAGCAGAAGGGCCCGGCGGGAAACCGCCGGGCCCTTCGCTTCTTCCCTCGAGCTATCGGCTGTACGCCGTCAGCTCGGTTGCGTCTCTTAGTACATCCCTTCCATGCCGTGGTTGTGGCCTGCGTGGCCGCCCGCGGCTTCCTTCTTCTCTTCAGGGATGTCGGTGATCATGACTTCGGTCGTGAGCATCAGGCCTGCGACGCTGGCGGCGTTCTGCAATGCGCAGCGCGACACCTTAGTCGGGTCGATGATGCCGGCCTTGATCATGTCCACGTATTCATCCGTCGCCGCGTTATAGCCGGAGCTGGTGTTCTTGTCATCGCGTACCTTGCCGACGACGACGGAGGATTCTCCGCCTGCGTTGGCGACGATCTGCCGGATCGGCTCTTCCAATGACCGGCGCACGATGTCGAGACCGACCTTCTGTTCGGCCGGCACATCCTTTATTCCGTCCAGGGCCTTGATGCAGCGGAGATAGGCCGTTCCGCCGCCGGGGACGATGCCTTCTTCCACCGCGGCCTTCGTCGCGTGGAGGGCGTCTTCGACGCGCGCCTTCTTTTCCTTCATTTCGGTTTCGGTCGCGGCACCCACGTTGATGACGGCCACGCCGCCCACGATCTTCGCCAAACGCTCCTGGAGCTTCTCGCGATCGTAGTCGGACGTCGTCTCGTCGATCTGGGCCTTGATCTGCTTGACGCGGGCCTCGATCTTCTTCGGGTCGCCGTAGCCTTCGACGATCGTGCTGTTGTCCTTGTCGATCGTCACGCGCTTGGCGCGGCCGAGATCGGTCAGCTTCACGTTCTCGAGCTTGATGCCGAGATCTTCGGAAATCACCTGTCCGCCGGTCAGGATCGCGATGTCCTCCAGCATGGCCTTGCGGCGATCGCCGAATCCGGGAGCCTTCACGGCCGCCACGTTCAACGTACCGCGGAGCTTGTTGACGACGAGGGTCGCCAGGGCTTCGCCTTCGACTTCTTCCGCGATGATCACGAGCGGCTTGCCCATCTTGGCCACCTGCTCGAGGATCGGGAGGAGGTCCTTCATGCTGCTGACTTTCTTTTCATTGATCAGGATGAGCGGCTCTTCGACCGAACATTCCATCCGCTCGGCGTTGGTGACGAAATAGGGGGAGATGTAGCCGCGATCGAACTGCATGCCCTCGACCACGTCCAGCGAGGTGGTCATCGACTTGGCCTCTTCGACCGTGATGACGCCGTCCTTGCCCACCTTTTCCATCGCCTCGGCGATCAGATCGCCGATGGTCTTGTCATTGTTGGCCGAAATGGTGCCGACCTGGGAGATCTCGGTCTTGGTCTGGCAGGGCTTGCTGAGCTTCTTCAATTCGGCCACGACGGCTTCGACGGCCTTGTCGATGCCGCGCTTGATTTCCATCGGATTGGCGCCGGCGGTGATGTTCTTGGCGCCCTCGCGATAGATGGCCTGGGCCAACACGGTGGCGGTGGTGGTGCCGTCTCCGGCGGTATCGCTGGTCTTGCTTGCGACTTCGCGAACCAGCTGCGCGCCCATGTTTTCATACGGATTCTTGAGTTCGACTTCCTTGGCGACGGTGACACCGTCCTTGGTGATGGTCGGGGCGCCGAACTTCTTGTCGAGAATGGCGTTCCGGCCCTTCGGGCCGAGCGTCGCCTTGACGGCGTCGGCGAGCTGATTGACCCCCTTCAGAATGGAGGCCCGAGCTGCCTCGCTGTACAACAGTTGCTTTGCCATGTGATTCCTCCCTTGGTGTCGTATGTTCAATCAATAATGGACGTGTGACGGACGATCCTCAGTTGGCGAAGATCCCGAGAATGTCCTCTTCCTTCAGGATCAAGCATTCCTCGTCCTCGATCCGGAGCTTACTGCCGGAGTACTTGTCGAAGAGCACCTGGTCGCCGACCTTGACGTTTTCAACCTTCTTCCCCACGGCCTGCACCACGCCCCGCTGCGGCTTTTCCTTGGCCGAGTCCGGCACGTAAATTCCGCCCGCGGTCCGTTCCAGTTCCTCGGTGTAGGTGATGAACACCCGATCACCCAGTGGCTGAAAACCCTTGGCGACGTTTTTCTTCTCTTTCGCTGCTGTGCTCATATGCAACACCCTCCTCGTGCTGATTAGTGAACCGGTTGATATAGTGACGATTTGGTACTGGTTCAAACTCGACGGCGCATGACTGCGCGCCTCAAGCAGAAGCCCTGATCTGCAAACTCGGGGGTTGAGATAGCCTCAGGTCAGTCCAAGTCAAGGGGGGGATTCAGAATTTCTTTCCAGCCCCACTTCGTCGTCGGGAAGGCATCATAACCTATTGACATTCCAATATGCCAGGGAGATTTTTGGTGCGGTCGGCGATAGAGAGGCCGGTGGAGGTCAGACACGCAAGCGATCGAAATCCTTGACGTCCTTCTTGATATAGTCGCGAATCCGCTTGATGATGCGAGCTTCCAACTGCCTGGTCCGCTCCTTGGTAATGCCGTACTTCTCACCCAGATCGTCGAGCGTGAGCGGCGTCTCTGACAAGAGACGATTGCGCAGAATATCCTCGTCCCGCTCGTCCAACGTCTTGACGAACTCCGCCAGCTTTGCCCGGAACAGCGTCTGCAATTGGTGCTGAGCGAGTTGCTCATCGGCTCCAACCTGCTGAGAGGGCAGCACGTCGAGCAGGGTGCCGTCCTGTTCTTCGCCGATCGGCTGGTCGAGGGAGAGTTCCCAGTTCCCCAGACGCTGATCCATTTCGACGACGTCTCGTTCCCGTACGTTCAACCGGTCGGCGAGCAGCTTCGTGTCCGGCGCAAAGCCCTGCCGTTCGAGCTTCGCTTTCTCCTTCTTCAAATTGTAAAAGAGCTTGCGCTGATCCTGTGTCGTCCCGATTTTGACGAGACGATAGGTATTGAGCAGGTAGCGCAGGATGTAAGCCCGTGACCACCAGGCGGCATAGGCATAGAAGCGCACGTTCTTCGACGGATCGAATTTCTTGATGGCCTGCATCAGGCCCACGTTGCCTTCTTGGATCAGATCCATGTGGTCGGCGCCGGTATGCAGGTACTCGGATGCGATAGCCACGGAAACCCGGAGATTGGCCATGATGAGCTTCACCGCGGCTTCGCGGCTGCCGTGCGTCCGGTATTCTTCGAATAAACGCTGTTCCTCTTCCTTGGTCAGGTACGGATGCCGCCGGACTTCGGCCAGGTATTGCTGGAGGGCCGTAACCGGTACGACTGCGGTCGTATCGACGGCCGCCCGCGTCGCGGGCGCGTCGTCCGATCCGGTGTCCGTCTTCGTCTGCTCTTCGACCGGATCCTCTTCGGAAGGTCCGAGAATTTCCGGTTCCAGCGGTGCCTCGGCCGCCGGTTTATTTTTTCGCTTCATCAGGGTCGAGACTATCACACCGTTCGACGGGGGACCAAGCGCAAGGATCGGAGGGGGCCGCCCGTCGTCGCTTGCACCGGCGAAACCGCGTCCCCTATAGTGACCTGTTTGATCCACGGGAGGCGGCATGGCGAATGTGCTGTGGGCGCTCAGACGCGGGCATTGGCCTTCGTTGATCGGAGCCTGGTTGCATTTCGAGGTCAGTTTCATGACCTGGCTGCTGATCGGTTCGCTCGGCGTGTCCATCGCGGAAGAGTTGTCGCTGTCCGCCACCCAGAAGGGATTCCTGGTGGCATGCCCGCTATTGAGCGGAGCGCTGTTCCGTATCGTCGTCGGACTCGGCAGTGATTATCTGGGACCCAAGACGACGGGACTGTACGTGTTGTTCTGTGAGATGGTGGCGCTGCTCTGGGGATGGACGGGTGGAGGGACGTTTTCGCAGATGGTCGGTATCGGGTTCATGCTCGGCATCGCGGGAGCCAGCTTCGCCGTTGCGCTGCCGCTGGCCAGCCGCGCGTATCCGCCGGCACATCAAGGCTTGGTGATGGGCCTCGCCGCCTCGGCTAACAGCGGCACGGTACTGGCCATGTTTTTCGCGCCGCGTTTGGCCGAGTGGGTCGGTTGGCGCGGGGTCTTCGGCGTGATGTTGGCACCGGTGCTGGTGACGGTCGTCCTGTTTGCAGTGCTCGTGCGCCGCGACGACGCCGCGTCGGCGCGCGAAGTATTTCCAAACTGGCGGCGAAAGCTCGAAGAAAGTCTGGCTCGGCCGGCGATGTACTGGCTCTGTTTGCTGTACAGCGTGACGTTCGGCGGGTTCGTCGGTGTCTGCAGCGCACTGCCCATCTTCCTGCACGATCAGTATAGGGTGGATCTCGTGACGGCCGGATCGATTACGGCGCTCGGCGGATTGCTCGGCAGCGTGATCCGGCCGCTGGGAGGGTATGTGGCGGATCGCGTCGGTGGAGCGCTGGTGCTCCCGGCGGTGTTCATGGCGATCGCGGCCAGTATGGTCGCCGTGGGGACGCTTCCGTCTCTCGTGCCCGCGGTCGTCTGTGTGATGGCGGCCATTACCGCCATGGGGTTCGGGAACGGCGTCCTGTTTCAGGTGGTGTCGGACAAGTTTCCGAAAGAGATCGGCATGGCCTCAGGCCTGATCGGAGCGGCAGGAGGAATCGGTGGTTTTCTCTTTCCCTTCGGTTTGGGAAGTTTGAAGGATCTGACCGGCACGTATGCCGCGGGCTGGTGGGCGTTCGCCGCGGCGGCCGGTTGTGCGTGGGCCACCGTTCGCCTGTATAATCGACGAATGAACCTGCCGCAGCGAAATGGATGAACCTAGGTCCTTTTTCCCGTTGACAGCCGAGACCGAAACGGAGTTAGCTGAGACCGGCTCGTTCCCCAATTTTCAGTTCAAAATCTGACCTTTCGGCGAACATCCATGAGCACCCCGTTCAATACCATCGAGGACGCGATTCGAGACATCAAAAAGGGCCGGTTCGTCATTCTCGTGGACGACGAAGACCGCGAAAACGAGGGCGACCTGGTCATTGCGGCGGAGAAAGTGACTCCCCAGGCCATCAATTTTATGGCCAAGCATGCCCGCGGGTTGATCTGCCTTGCGTTGACGCCGGAGCGGGTGGAAGAGCTGCAGTTGCCTCAGCAGGCGGTCGAGAACACGGCCGCGTTCGGTACCGCGTTCACCGTGTCCATCGATGCGCGCAAGGACATCACGACCGGTATTTCCGCTGCGGACCGGGCGACTACGATCCATGTCGCGATCGATCCAAAATCCAAGCCGCCCGACCTTGCCCGGCCCGGCCATATTTTCCCGCTGAAGGCGCAGCAGGGCGGGGTGTTGAAGCGGGCGGGTCAGACGGAAGGATCGGTCGATCTGGCGAGGCTGGCCGGCCTCAATCCTTCCGGCGTGATCTGCGAGATCATGAACGAGGACGGCACGATGGCCCGTGTGCCGGAATTGGCGAAGTTTGCCAAAGCGCACAAGCTCCGGATGATCACGATAAAGGCCTTGATCGAATACCGCATGCAGCGAGAGACATTTGTGAAACGAGCGGCGAGCGCCCGTTTACCGACCATGTTCGGCGACTTCGAGGCAATAGCCTTCGAGAATCAGCTCGACGGTGCAACTCATATTGCACTGGTGAAAGGTCGGATAGATGATGGCCAACCCACACTCGTGCGGGTACATTCAGGCTGCCTAACGGCCGAAGTTTTGGGATCCCTACGCTGTGATTGCCGGGATCAGCTCCACAAGGCGATGGAGATGATTCAGAAGGAGGGGCGGGGCGTAGTGCTCTATCTGAATAAGCAGGAGGGGCGCGGCATTGGCCTGCTCAATAAGATCAAAGCCTACGGGCTGCAGGATCAAGGCAGCGATACCGTCGAGGCGAATCTAAAGTTAGGTTTCAAGCCCGACCTGCGGACTTATGGTGTCGGCGCGCAGATTCTTGTGGATCTGGGACTTCATGCGATCAGGGTCATGACGAACAATCCACGAAAAATTGTTGGGATCGACGGCTACGGGTTGAACGTGGTCGAGCGCGTGCCCATCGAGATCCAGCCCCGCGAAGCCAATGTCAGGTATCTGCGGACCAAGAAGAAAAAGTTGGGGCACATCCTGAAAAAAGTTTGAGCAGGGACGACCGGGATGGTGCCCGTGCTCGAGGAACGCGCACCAAAAATCGGCGCTCGCCCAGGTCAACGTGCATGTGGTGCACTCCTGCCTCTTGTCTTGTGATCGGGATGTCTCGGGAAGGGATCAATACAGAAGGATGAAGCTCAGGAAGGGCTCCCATAACGCGACGGGGTTGAAGTTTGGGATCGTCGTCGCGAAGTTCAACAAGTTCGTGACGAGCAAACTCTTGTCCTCCTGTCTGGACGGTTTGATGAAACATGGTGTCGTCGAGCAGGACGTCGAAGTGGTGCGCGTGCCGGGGGCATTCGAAATTCCGTTGATCGCGCGGACGCTCGCGGCGACGAAGCGATTCGACGCGGTGATCTGTCTCGGCGCGGTGATTCGCGGGGATACGCCGCATTTCGACTACATTAGCGGAGAGGCGAGCCGGGGGATCGGTCAGGCGGCGCTGGATGCCGATGTCCCCATCATCTTCGGGGTACTGACCACCGATACGGTGGCGCAGGCGATCGAACGGGCGGACCCGGCCAAGTTCAATCGGGGCGGAGAGGCCGCCAAGTCGGCGATCGAGATGGCGACGGTGATGCGGGCATTGCGGGTCGGAGACGCACCGTCCGCTGAAAAACTCAAACACGACGGCGTGCGGCGGCCGGCTCGAAGGCGTTCCGCTTGATCATGGGTTCCCGCCATCAATCTCGTGAACGGGCGCTCCAGATCCTGTTCCAATACGATATCCACGGCAAGCCCGGCGTCTGGCTCGACGAGTTCTGGAACCAGTGCGAGGCGACGGAAGACGTCAGGGCCTTCGCGGAAGAATTAGTCCGCGGGGTGTTGGAGCATCGGGCCGAATTGGACGCGCTGCTCGGCCGCTATGCGACCAATTGGAAGGTCAGCCGGATGCAGGTCGTCGATCGCAATATTCTGCGTCTGGGGATCTATGAACTCCTGTGGCGCGAGGATGTGCCGGCGAAGGTCACGATGAACGAAGCGATCGAGTTGGCCAAGGACTTCGGCGATGACGAAGCGGCCAAGTTCGTCAACGGTGTGTTGGACAAGGTCCTGGCCGCTGAAGCGCGGTTGGAAGCCAAGCGCAAAGCGGCGTCCGGGCGGCCGTGAAGGACATATGACAAGGAAGAGGGCATCGTGATCGATCGGTATACCCGTCCGGGGATGAAGGCCATTTGGGATCTCAAACACAAGTATGAGATCTGGCTCGAGGTGGAATTGCAGGCTTGTGCGGCGTTCGAACGGGCCGGCCAGGCACCGCGCGGTACCGCCGCCAGAATTCGTCGGAAGGCCAGGATCAACGTCAAGCGCATCGCGAAAATCGAGTTGGTGACCAAGCATGACGTCATCGCGTTTCTTGAATCGCTGGCGGATGACGTCGGGCCGGAGCATCGGTTCCTGCATATGGGACTGACGTCCTCCGATATCGTGGATACGTCGCTCGCCATGCAGCTGACCGAGGCACTCGATCTCATTCTCGACGGGGTGGAAGGATTTCAGAAGGTCTTGAAGGACCAGGCCTTGCGGCACAAGCGGACCGTGACGGTCGGCCGGTCGCACGGCATCCATGGGGAGCCCATTTCGTTCGGGTTCAAGCTCGCCATCTGGTACGAAGAGATCGGTCGGCATCTGGAACGGCTGCGCCAGGTGCGCGGCATCATTGCGGTGGGCAAGCTATCCGGGGCGATGGGGACGTTCGCCCATCAAGGGCCGGAGATCGAGGCCTACGTCTGTTCCAAGCTGGGGCTGTCCGTCGATCCGGTGTCGAATCAAGTGGTGCAGCGGGACCGGCATGCGGCCTTCGCCACGGCCCTCGCCTTGCTGGCCGCCACGATCGAAAAGATCGCCACGGAGATCCGTCATCTTCAGCGGACGGAAGTGCTGGAGGCCGAGGAATATTTTTCCCAGGGTCAAAAGGGTTCGTCCGCGATGCCGCACAAGCGCAACCCCATCGTATCGGAAAACCTGTGCGGTCTCGCCCGCCTCGTACGGGCCAACAGCCTGGCCGCGATGGAGAACGTCGCGCTGTGGCACGAGCGGGACATCAGTCATTCGTCCGTCGAACGCGTGATCATGCCGGACAGCACGATTCTGGTGGACTACATGCTGGCGAAGGTCACCGATCTGATCGCCCGCCTGGTCGTGTATCCGGAGCGAATGAAACGCAATCTGGAGTTGACCGGAGGGTTGGTATATTCGCAGCGCCTGCTGTTGGCACTGGTCGCCAAAGGGGCTCAGCGGAAGGAGTCGTACGAGGCGGTCCAGCGCAACGCCATGGCGTCATGGCAAGGCGCGGGCATGTTGCAGGACTTGGCGGCCAAAGACCCGTTCATCGCGCGACATTTGAAGAGGAGCGAAATTGCCGCCTGTTTCGACCCGCGGTATTATCTGCGGCACCTCGACCAAGTATTTCGTCGGGTGTTCAGAGGCCCGGGACGGAGAAGGGGCGCCCAAAGAAAGCGAGGAGGCCGATGAGTCGATCACGCTGTGCCGGGCTGTATGCCATTGTGCTGTGTGTCCTATTGGGAGGGTGGGTGTCGGCGTCCTACGCCGCCGCCGATCGGGACAAGCTGCTCAGTGAACCGGGCATCTACGGGACCTTTGCCGCGTTCGGCTTGACGGAAGAATGGGGCAGGCTGGACGCTCCGGCAAAGATCGCTCACCTGACTGCCTTGAAGGGCGTGGTCGAGCAGCATCGCGAAAAGGTCGCGATCGATTTGTATCTCCTCCGAGGGCTGTCCGACCATGCGGACGTTCTCTTCCGCATTCACGCGGCGGACTTGCGGGATTCGCAGAAGTTCCTGGTCGATCTCCATGCGAGTCCGATGGGACGCTATCTGAAAGGGGCGGGCGTTCTGAACGGGATGAGCAAAAAGGCGAATTACGTTCCGGGGTTTCCCGACCAGATGAAGGCGGATCTGAAGACTGCCAGTGAGCCGGGCCCCGTTCCCTATGCGATCGTGATTCCGATCAGAAAGAGCGCCGAATGGTGGGCGCTCGATCAGGAGAAGCGCGCGGTCATGATGAAGGAACACACCGAAGCGGCGCTGCCCTATCACAAAACTGTGAAGCGGAAGCTCTATCACTCCAGCGGGCTGGACGATTTGGACTTCATTACCTATTTCGAGACCTCGAACCTGGAGGATTTCCACAACCTCATTCTGTCGCTGGAAAAGGTGAAGGAGTTTCAATATACGCGGCGATTCGGCCACCCCACCTTGCTCGGCACGTCGAAGTCCCTCGACCAACTCATCGAAACATTGGCTCAGTGACGG
Organism: Nitrospira japonica; assembly: GCF_900169565.1. Lineage (NCBI taxonomy): Bacteria > Pseudomonadati > Nitrospirota > Nitrospiria > Nitrospirales > Nitrospiraceae > Nitrospira > Nitrospira japonica. The sequence continues at coordinate 2,311,988 of NZ_LT828648.1, forward strand.
GCCTGATTGCGAGGCGCCATGACCAGCGGCACCATGATCTACGAGGGCAAGGCAAAGAAGATTTTCACGACGTCAGATCCCGATCAGGTCGTCCAGTACTTCAAGGACGACGCGACGGCCTTCAACGCACAGAAGCGCGGGACTATCCTTGAAAAAGGGGTCGTCAACAACAAAGTGTCGGAGCGGCTGTTCCGGTTGTTGGAACAGAACGGCGTGCCGACGCATTTCGTCGCGCGCACGAGCGACCGCGAGATGCTGACCAAGAAGGTCGCGATCGTGCCGGTCGAGGTCGTCGTGCGGAACGTCGTCGCGGGCAGCCTGGCCAAGCGCCTGGGGTTGAAGGAAGGCGAACCGATCGAGCCCGCGATCGTCGAGTGGTATTACAAGAACGACGCGCTCGGGGATCCGTTGATTGCCGACGATCACGTGCGTCTGCTCAAGCTGGCGACGCCCGAACAGATGGCGGAGATCAGGAAGCTGGCGCTGAAAGTCAACGGCGTGCTGCAGCCGTTCTTCGGCGAACGGCGGATGATCCTGGTCGACTTCAAGCTGGAGTTCGGCCTGTACAATGCAACGCTCATCCTGGCCGATGAGATCTCTCCGGATACCTGCCGGTTCTGGGATCAGACGACGAAGGAGTCGATGGACAAGGATCGATTCAGGAAGGACTTGGGTAGGATCGAGGAGGCGTATCAGGAGGTATTGAAGCGAGTCTGCGGATAGGCGCCGCGGGTCCTGTCGGCGAACAGCCCCAGCGTGCTCGCACCCCCGCCCGGTGTGGGGACCCCCGCTGCGTGCGCTAGGGCGCCCGTTCGCCGCCACCCGCACGGGCCACCGAGTCAAGATAAATGTGGTTATCCGAGTTTCCGCTGATGTCGCGGCGCAACACTCAGCCTCTCCTAATTAACCTTCGTGAAGGGAGGGAGGAGGGCGAGGAAGAGACAGAATGCTGAAGGGGTTTCTAAATTATGGACTCGTGGCGGCGGTGTTGGTGTGGGCCGCCGTGGTCGGTCTCATGGCCTATCGGCTGGAGGATTCTCCGTGGCGGTGGGCCTTCATTGCCCTGGTCTTCGCGGGGATTTTGACGATCGTTGCCATATTCCGGATCAGGCGGTACATCGACGGGTTGAGCAAGGCAGAACAGGATCGGGGGAGCCAATCGTGAAAGCAAAAGTCCACGTGACATTGAAGCAGGGGATTCTTGATCCGCAGGGGAAAGCGATTGAGCATGCGCTCCAATCGTTGGGCTTTCAGAGCGCGTCGAACGTCCGTGTCGGGAAGTATATGGAACTGGACCTGAACGAAACGGACAGGGCCAAGGCGGAAGCTCTGCTGAAGCAGATGTGCGAAAAGCTGCTGGCCAATACGGTCATCGAAGAATATCGGTACGAGTTGTCGTGAAATATTTCGGAACAAGAGCGCGGGTCCTGTCACCGGCGGAGTCCGCCGTGCTCGTTCCCCCGCCCGGTGTGGGGGACCCCCTCTGCACGCGGCGGGCACCCTCTGTCAGTGCCACCCGCGCAAGGGCATTTACTCAACGGCATGGTAGGAGGGGGGAGACGTGAAGATCGGGATCGTGGTGTTTCCCGGCAGCAATTGCGATCACGATTGCCGCCATGTCTTTCAAGACGTGCTCGGTCAAACGGTGGCGATGGTCTGGCACAAAGATGCGTTGCCGGCCGGATTGGACGCGGTCGTGATTCCCGGAGGGTTCTCGTACGGCGACTATTTACGCACGGGGGCGATCGCACGGTTCTCGCCCGTCATGACGGGGATCAAGGAGTTTGCCGCAAAGGGCGGGATGGTGTTGGGGATTTGCAACGGGTTCCAAATCCTGCTCGAGGCCGGATTGCTGCCCGGCGCGATGCTGCGGAACCGCGAACTGCATTTCGTCTGCCGGGACGTCTTCGTGCGGGTCGAAAATGCGGCCACGCCGTTCACCAACGCCTGTGTCCCCGGACAAGTGCTCAGGATTCCAATCGCACATGCCGAGGGCAGCTATTATACGGACCCGGTAACGCTCGCGGGATTGCAGGCGAACGCCCAGATCGTCTTTCGGTACTGTGCCGCCGACGGCACGGTCGGCACGGAGGCGAATCCGAACGGATCCTTGGACGGGATCGCCGGCATTCGCAATGCCGAAGGCAACGTCTTGGGCATGATGCCCCATCCCGAACGCTGCGCAGAAGCATTGTTGGGAAATGAAGACGGACGTCTGATCTTTGCGTCCATGTTGGAGACGATGAGAGGAAAGCGGAGCGAGCTGAAAATGGCGGGAGTGTGACGCCGGGGATCGGCCGTCGAAGCGAAGCATGGCGGATCCCAAGATATCGGGGCGATGCGGCCTGGCATGACGAAGGGACGAGATAACGATGACCGCTGGTGACTCACGACTGCGCGATCTCATCGCCCAGCACAATCTCACGGACGACGAGTACAAGAAGATCGTCGAGATCCTGGGGCGCGATCCGAATCTCACGGAATTGGGCATGTTTTCCGTGATGTGGTCAGAACACTGTTCGTATAAGAGCTCGCGCGTGCATTTGAAGAAACTGCCGACGACCGGCCCGCGTGTGGTGCAGGGACCGGGTGAAAACGCCGGCGCCGTCGACATCGGGGACGGCCTCTGCGTCGTCTTCAAGATGGAGTCGCACAACCATCCGTCGTTCATCGAGCCGTATCAGGGCGCGGCGACCGGCGTGGGAGGGATCCTGCGCGACATCTTTACGATGGGCGCGCGGCCGATCGCGCTGCTCGATTCGTTACGGTTCGGCGAGCTGAGTTCGGCTAAAAACCGTCATCTGATGAGAGGTGTGGTGGCCGGGATCGCCGGATACGGGAACTGCATGGGCGTGCCCACCGTCGGCGGCGAAGTCCGGTTCGACGACATTTACTCGATGAATCCGCTGGTGAATGTGTTCTGCCTCGGCGTGGCGCACAAGGACAAGATTTTCAGGGGCACGGCGGCCGGCGTCGGTAACCCCGTCATTTATTTCGGCTCGAAGACCGGTCGTGACGGCATTCACGGCGCGACGATGGCGTCCGATTCGTTCGACGACCAGTCGGAGCAGAAGCGTCCTACCGTCCAGGTCGGAGATCCGTTCCAAGAGAAGCTATTGTTGGAGGCCTGCCTTGAGTTGATGGCGGAGGATCTTCTGGTGGGCATCCAAGACATGGGCGCAGCCGGTCTGACGAGTTCCTCGTGCGAAATGGCGTCGAGGGCCGGCAATGGGATCGACCTCGACCTGACGAATGTTCCCCGGCGAGAGCCCGGCATGACCCCCTATGAATTGATGCTTTCTGAGTCGCAGGAACGCATGTTGATGGTGGCGAAGGCCGGTAAGGAGGACGACTGCATCCGGATTTGCAGGAAATGGGACCTGGACGTCGCGGTCGTGGGACGGGTGACCGGCGATGGCATGCTCCGGGTGAAGGATCAAGGGCAGGTGGTGGCGGAGATTCCCGCCAAGGCACTGGCAGACGACGGACCTCGTTATGAACGGCCGCACCAACCGCCCGCCTATCAGGATATGCTGGCCAATCTGAACTACGATGCGGTGCCAGACGTCAAGGACGCGAATGCCGCGTTGCTGGCCTTGTTGGAGTCGCCCACGATCGCCAGCAAACGATGGGTCTACCAGCAATACGATCACATGGTCCGCACCAATTCCGTCGTTCGGCCGGGCTCCGATGCCGCAGTGGTTCGGATCAAGGGGACCGGCAAGGCTGTGGCGATGACCGTGGACTGCAACGGGCGCTATTGCCTGCTCCATCCTTATGAAGGCGCGAGATTGGCCGTCGCGGAAGCGGCCCGCAATCTCGTCTGTTCGGGAGCGGAGCCGATCGGGTTGACGGACTGTCTAAATTTCGGTAACCCGGAGCGGCCGGAGATCATGTGGCAGTTCGTGCTGGCCATCGAAGGTCTCAAGGACGCCTGCGAATTCCTGCAGGTCCCCATCGTCAGCGGCAACGTGAGTTTCTACAACGAGACGAACGGACTGTCCATCTATCCGACCCCCATGCTAGGCATGGTGGGGCTGATCGAGGATGCCGACCGCGCCATGACCCAGTGGTTCAAGCAGGACGGCGACGACATCATTCTGCTCGGTTCGTCGAGGGAAGATCTCGGCGGATCGGAATATCTCAAAGTCGTGCATTCCCGTGAACAGGGGTCTCCGCCTTTTCTGAATCTGGAAACCGAACGGCATGTGCAGGATTGTGTCTTGAGCCTGATCCGTGCGGGTCTGGTACAGTCGGCCCACGACTGCTCAGATGGAGGCCTAGCCGTCGCGCTGGCCGAATGTTGTATCTCCACCGAAGACCGAAGGCTCGGTGCTGTGGTAACATTACCAGTCGGACGATTGAGGCACGATGCGGTGCTGTTCGGAGAAAGCCAGTCGCGAGTCGTCTTGTCGTCCAAACCCGAAAATCGTGAGGCTGTTTTGGAACATGCGCGGCAGCGCGGCGTGCCGGCCGAGATCATCGGAGGAGTCGGGGGCGCGCGTTTCGTGGCCTACGTCAGGGACGCGCATTCGACGACGAGGGTGATCGATAGGCCGGTCTCGGAACTGTACGAGGCCTGGGCCCACTCGCTGGAACGGACATTGGTACAGGAATAACCAGGGATCATCCTACCCACGGCAGTGGCATCATGATCAAAGAACTTCCACTGATTTCTCCCGACAAATTTCACGACGAATGCGCCGTATTCGGCGTCTACGGCCATGAAGAGGCCGCCAATCTGACCTATCTCGGCCTCTATGCCCTCCAGCATCGCGGGCAAGAAGCCTCCGGCATCGTCTCCGGGGACGGCGACCAGTTTTTCGTGCAAAAAGGGATGGGGCTCGTCGCGGATATCTACAATAAGTCGGTGCTGGAATCGTTGCCGGGATACATGGCCATCGGGCACAACCGGTATTCGACCGCGGGCGGGCAGGATCTGAAGAACGTGCAGCCGCTGATCGTGAACTTCGCGTTCGGGAACCTGGCGCTGGCGCACAATGGGAATTTGATCAATGCCCAAGTGTTGCGGCACGAACTCGAAGCGTACGGCGCGATTTTTCAATCCACCTCCGACAGCGAAGTCATCATCCATCTGATCGCCCATTCGCGGGCCAGCACGTTCCTCGCTCGCGTGATCGATGCCTTGAGCCAGGTCCGCGGCGCCTTTTCCGTCGCGCTGATGACGGACAACGGCCTGATCGCCGCGCGGGACCCGCACGGGCTGCGGCCGCTGTGCATCGGACGGCTGAGAAGCAGCTGGATCGTGGCCTCGGAGACCTGCGCGTTCGACTTGCTCGACGCGGAATACGTCAGGGAAATCGAGCCGGGCGAACTGATCGTGATCAACGATCAAGGGTTGGAGAGCCATCATCCCTTTCCCCAGGCGGATCCGGCCATGTGCGTCTTCGAGTACGTGTATTTTGCCAGGCCGGACAGCAGGATTTACGGCGCCAATGCGGTCTACGGCATCAGAAAGGCGTTGGGACGGCAACTGGCTCAGGAATCCTGGGTGCCGGCCGACATCGTGATTCCGGTGCCGGACTCCGGTGTGCCGGCCGCCCTGGGATATGCCGAAGGCGGAGGCATCCGATTTGAGACGGGGCTGATCCGAAACCATTACGTCGGCCGGACGTTCATCGAGCCCGAACAGTCCATCCGCCATTTCGGCGTGAAGGTCAAATTGAATGCCGTCCCCGAGGTTCTGGCGGACAAGCGCGTCGTGGTCGTCGATGATTCGCTCGTACGGGGTACGACCAGCCGCAAGATCGTGAAAATGATCCGGCAGGCCGGTGCGAAGGAAGTCCACGTGCGGATCAGTTCCCCGCCGATCATCTCTCCGTGCTTTTACGGTATCGATACGCCGACGAAAAAGGAACTAATCGCCTCGAGTCACTCGATCGAGGAGATCAGAAAATACATTACGGCCGATAGCCTCGCCTACCTGAGCTTGGAGGGCATGTTGAAGTCCGCCCCCGGCTCGCCCACCCAGTATTGCAACGCTTGCTTCACCGAAAAGTATCCGATTTCCTTTACCAGGGCAGAAGAACTGCAGCTGGGACTGTTTGAACCATCTGCGTAGCCGCCGCGGGTTCCGTCCGGCAGTCGGCTCCGATGTACGACCCGCCACGTGTTCTTCATCTGACTATTTCTGACCGCCTAGGTATCGCAGACCGCGCGAACACTGGATTTCCCCTCCCGCCCTGTTACACTGAGCCGATCATGATCCAGATGCTATCGAAGTACGGGACGATTGCCCTGGTGGGACTGCTCGTGTGTGCCGTGCGATTCTTGTTGAGGTGGAAGAGTCTCCCCAACGTCTTGGGCATGCTCGATCGTGGGGCACTGGCAGCCGGCCGCGATCTCGCCACATTGGAACATCGAGTCTACTATCTGGATCGCTGGCTGGAACTCCTTCCCTATAACACCAAGGGCAACTGTTTTCCTCGGGCCGTGACGCTCTATTGGCTGGCCAGACGCGCCGGCTGTCCCGTGCGATTGCACTGTGGGATCAAGCGAGAGGGGTTGAAGCTCGACGGCCATGCATGGCTCACGCTCGATCGGGAACCGTTTCACGAGCCGAGCGACCAATGGCGACAGTACGCTGTGACCTTCTCGTATCCCGAGCTCACGGTGAGTGAGGAGGGCACTCACAGCCGGCCTACTCCGACCGATTCCGCACGCGTGGCCTGACGGCCGCATCCTCGCCACACTTCTTCAAGATTCTTCTTCCCGAGCAACGTTCGCCACCGTCTCGAACAGCGTCTCCGCATGGTTCGGTGTCTCGCTCCAAGCAGTACTACTGACCTGCCTAAGTAGGGCCGGATCCCTGCTTCCAGGGAGCTAGGAAATATCAGGATCCTGAACTACTCTGCCAAAAAGTTGGCGCGGCCTTTCAGGCAGGCGCAGTGGAGCGGAAGGCGATCCGATCTTGAAGGGAGAATCCTCGAGCGTGGTACTGGTGCTGGCCGATACGACCGATCCCTGGGCGTCGCTGGTACACGCGGAACTGTGCAGGCGTGGATTGGACGTACTCCTCATCCCCCGGGCCGAACTCCTGGACAGAATCCGGCTGAATTGGCCGATGGCGGCCGGCTCACCGACCGTGGCGGGTACGATGGTCATCGACGGCCGCTCTTTTGAGTGCGGTGCCCTTCGAGGCGTGTTCGTCCAGTGGGTCCTGCCGCTTCCGCTGCTTCTCGACGATCTCTCCGTCCAGGATCGTGATTACGTCCTCCGTGAGACCACGGCGGCGTGGATTGCCTTCTTGAACAGCCTTCCTTGCCCGGTGATCAACCGGCCGGTGCCGGGAGGACGTCCGGCTCTGCTCGGAGGCAGCGCGGTCTCTGCGCAGATCGCACGTGATTGCGGGTTCGATCTTCCGGCTGCCCGGTACACGTCGAGTGAGGCCGACGCCGTTCTGCAATTTGCGGCCTGGAACGAGCAGGCGTACCTCAAGGCGTTGGGGTCGGCGGAGCCGGGAGTCGTTCTCAGTCGGCAGAATGGGATCGAGCACATCCGTCAGGTGATGGAGCGCCATGCCGTCTCGCTCCAGGCGATTCCGCAAGGTCAACGCATGACCGTCTATGTCGTGGGAGGGGACGCGGCCGCGACGATCCTTCACGCGGATGAAGAATCGTCGCAACGTACCGCCGATCTGCCGGTATTTCCGACCGGGCGTTGCGTGGACCTGGTCCGCGCGCTGGGTTTGAGTTTTGCCGAATGCCACGTCGTGGTCGCTGCCGACGGGCGGATCTGTTGTCTCGATGTGAACGGTGCTCCCAATTATTGGCGCTGCACCAGGGCGGTGCAGCGCCGGCTCGTGCAGCGTCTTGCCGATTGTTTGTCGGAAGAGAGGAGTATGGCATTTTATGATTCTGCTCGTGGGACCCATGGCGGATCCGGTGCTGGCCAACGTCTGTGCCAGACTGGCGGTCCGGAACGCTGACTTGATGCTCGTCCATCCGGATGCCGACGGCGACACGTGGAATCTGTCGTGGGCGATCGAAGACGGCTGCGTCTCGGACCGGATCGGGCTGGGGAATCGGATCGTCCGTGGGTCCGACATCGAGTCCGTCTACCTTCGCGCGATGACCAGCCGTGACACCTCCATGCAGGCCGCGCGGATGGCCGTCACGTCGCTGTGGGAGTTCGCGGAGAGCCTTCCGGTCCTCGTCGTGAATCGAAGGCAGGCCTCGCACACCAACATGTCGAAGCCCTATCAGCTGCAGCTGATCGAACGGTACGGGTTTCGAGTTCCCAAGACCCTGGTCACGATGGTGCCGGAGCAAGCCCGTGCCTTTTACGATGAGTGTGGCGGCCGTGTCATCTACAAGTCGATCAGCTCCGAGCGATCGATCGTGAAACGGCTGACCCCCGACGATTTCGCGCGGCTGGACTTGGTGCGGGAATGCCCCACGCAGTTTCAAGAGATGATTCCCGGCACGGACCTGCGGGTGCATACGGTCGGGGACCGACTTTTCGCAACCGAGGTGGTCTCCGACGGCGTCGACTATCGGTACGCGGCGGATGAGGGCGGCCGCCGAAGCATGCGCGCCGTCGAGTTGCCTCCGGCGATCCATGCCCGCTGTCTGGATCTCGTCGGCGGGATCGGGTTGAGCCTCAGCGGAATCGATCTTCGCCGGACGCCTGACGGCTCCTACTATTGCTTCGAAGTGAACACAAGTCCGGCGTTTACGTTGTTCGAAAATCATACGGGTCAGCGGATCGGCGACGCCCTGGCGGACTTGCTCCTTACGGGAACCGCCTGAGGGCGACTGAAGAGACGGGCACGCGGGGCCGGTGGCAGGAAGGTGAATGGAAGTCCGCCGGCCATGGGATGCGGACGAGACGGAAAAGGAGGAGCGTCGATCATGAGCAGACAACCCTTCATTACAGCAGACTTGAGGCCGGATGTGTCGGAGGATGACGCGGAGCAGGCGCACGTCGGTGGTTCAGCCGGCACAGAACAATTGGCCGAAGCCGCCCGCGCCCTGCTCAGCGAAGAGGAGCGGCAGCAAGTCGAACGCGGTGACCAAGGCAAGCGCCAGGAGTTGATGGCCTCGATCCCGCGGGCCAGCACGAACGTGCAGGGCACGACGCTGGACGGGGAGACCGTGCTGTTGGATTTCACCAGCGGACGGTACTACACGCTCAATCGGGTCGGGTCCGCCGTCTGGGAGCACTGTACCGGGAGCGAATCGCTGCAGGACATTCACGAGGGGCTGTGCGCCAGATACGACGCGGCGCCCGAGCGCATTGCCGACGATCTTCTGGCTCTCGTCACCCAATTGGGTCACGAGGGACTCTTAACACTGGAAAGGAGGTGAAGAAGAATGGATGCTCAACAGAAGGAATCCTATACGGAGCCTGTGTTGATGGCGCACGAATTGCTGCGCGACATCACCGGCAGCAAGTACCGGGAGAAGTATCGCGACAAGGTCAACGATAACTAATTGTGTTCCGACCTTGCCGTCATTCCATGGCTGGCCGGTCTCTGAAGATCGGCCAGCTACTGGTGGCATCAGAGCGAGCAACAAGAAGAGGTGCGAGATGATCGAAGCGAAGCCGGTGCAGGACTATCTGTTCGCATTCCATGGAATCGAATTGCACTATCACGCGTCGTCCGTGACGCTGGCGGAGCCAGTCCTGGCGTTTCTTCGGCACTACCGGAGCGAGTCCGCCTCCGAGAAAACAGTCCTGACGGTTCGCTTCGAGGAGGTCCGCAGCACGGCGGATATCCCCTATCGCATATCCAAGACGTCGAAAACGTTGTTTTCCGGAACCAGACCGGCCATGGGCGATTCCCTGCGGTCGATCTGGCGTTGTGACGTGGTACAGGACAGAGACCGGCTGGTCGCCGATTTCCATGATCAAGGCCTCTTGGTGATCGATGGGGTGCTCGGAACGGCCGAAGGCTATTTCATCAATCCAGAGGCCATGCACGCGGACGTCCGCACGAGCTTTTTTCATTTCGCGCTCTCGGAACTTCTCAAGCGGCGGGGCTTGTTCACGGTCCATGCCACCGCCTTGGAGTTTCAAGGTCGCGGGGTATTGATTCCCGGTTACAGCGGTCAAGGCAAGACAACGGCGTTTCTATCCCTGCTTCGTTCGGGCTTTCATTATTTGTCCGATGATTACCCGTTGATCCGAGACCTCGGCGGTCACATGGAACTCCTGGCGTTTCCGATGAAGATCGATGTCACCGACCATAGCGTGGAGTTTTTCCCGGAACTCAGAACGGCGCCGACCGGATTGTTGCAGCAGGGAATCTGCAAGAAATTCTTCCATGCCGAAGATCTGTACGAGAATTCCATCGGCACGTCGTGCGTGCCGGCCATCATCATGTTTCCCCACGTCGTCGACATGCCGCACAGCTGCCTCGAACCCCTGGCAAAAAGCCGCGCCCTGGAGGCGCTCATGCCTCAGGGATTGCTGGTCTACGATCAGGAGGTGGCGCGGCGCGAGTTTCATGCCCTGTCGAAACTGGTCCAGCAGACGGACTGCTATCGCCTGCATTTCGGGCGCGATATCCTGGATCTGCCGGACTTGATCAAGCCTCTCCTGGAGCTGCGCAAGAGCGCGTAAACAGCCATGGCGATTGACGCGATCACCTGGTTCGTCGAGCGGGCGGCCGAGTACGGCTTGGAGGCCGTCTCGTCCTGGTCGAATGTCCGGGCCGCGCTTGCCCAGATTCCCCTGGCGATTCTGGACCTGTCCCACCCGCTGGCCTGGCCCTATCTATTGTCCAGCCTGGTGATCGCTTGGATCCTGTTTCTGGCGGTGAAGCGGCGCGGTGAGACGGAGTGCCGATCATTCGTAGAGTTTGCGTTTCCCGCGCGGCTGTATCGGCACCCTTCGACGAGGCTGGACTGGAAATTCGGTATCTGTGACCTGACGCTTCAATTCCTGCTGTACACGCCGGTCATGACTGGCATGGGTCTGCTCGGCGCGAAGGCCATGACGGCGTTGCTCGTCGGGAGTTGGGGTTGGGAGCCGCCGCACACCCTGTCTGTCACGGGAATCGCGGCTGCGGCGGTGGGATGGTTCGTGCTGCACGACTTCGTCAATTACTGCACTCACGTGTTGTTTCATCGGATCCCGCTGCTCTGGTCGTTTCATCGGGTTCACCATTCGGCGGAGGTGTTGACGCCGGCCGCGGCGTTCCGAGTGCATCCGGTCGAGCTGCTCGCCTTCGCGGCGATTCAAGCGCCCGTCTTGGGCACGGCCGCGGTGTTGTACCAGAATATCCTGGGAGAGGAGCAGCGGATCACCATGGTGTTCGGGGTGAGCGTCTTCACGTTCGTCTCCGGCATCCTGGGCTCGCACTTGCGGCATTCTCACGTGTGGTTTTCCTACGGACCGGTATTGAATCGAGTCTTCATGAGCCCCGCGCATCATCAGATTCATCATAGCGTGGACGCGCATCATTGGAACAAGAACTTCGCGGTCAAGCTGGCCGTCTGGGATGCGCTGTTCGGCACGTTATACCTACCGGGGAGGCGGGAAGCATTGAGCGTCGGCCTTCCCGATGCCGACCGCCGGGAGTTCACATCCGTATCCGGACTCTATCTGTCGCCGTTCGTGAGGGCGTTTCAGGCGCTGGTGCCCATAGAAAGCAGGAGGGGATGATGCAGGAATCGTCTGAACAGCTGGTGACCCCGCTCGCTCCAATTTTGGGATTTAAGAGGACGCCGACTTCGTCCTGGTTTCCCGAGGCGAGATTCATCCTGTTGTGCGCCCGCACATCCCTGAGCGATGCGGTTCGGCAGCGCGTCAGAGAAACGGCTCTGGAACTGCTCGATTGGTCGCTGGTGCTGGACCTCGCGCGGTTTCACGGGGTCGGTCCGTTGCTGTGGCGGTCGATCTCCGCAACCTGCGCGGATCTGGTGCCGCCCGCGGCTCTGACGGCGCTTCGCCAAGTGACGCAGGCCGGTACGCTGCTGAACGGTGCGTTGGTCCGCGAGACGGTCCGGATCAGCCGGGCATTCGAAGAGCGGGGCCTGCCGGCCATTCCGTTCAAGGGGGCCGCGCTCGCCGCGGTGGCGTACAAGGACGCCAACCTTCGGGATTTCGACGATCTGGATTTCATCGTGCCGCAAGCCCGTCTGGCCGAGGCGCAGGACATCCTGACGGCTCATGGATATCGGCCCCTGAGTCAGTCCCGCGAGTCCTTTCAGGCTGCGCACTACCACGAGCCCTACCATTTGTATGTGCATGAGACGAGCCGTTTGCTGGTGGATCTGCAATGGGTCATGGCCCATGAACAGTTCTCGTTCCGCCTGGACCGCCCCGACATTTGGGACCGGCGGATGTCCCTGTCGGTCGAGGGAGGGCGGATCAGCACCATCGCTCCCGAGGAACTGTTGATCATCTTGTGCGTGCACGGATCGAAGCATGCGTGGGAACGGCTGAAGTGGGTCGTGGACGTGGCCGCGCTGATCCGGGCGCAATCGCCGGACTGGGACCGGGTGCTTTCCACGGCGAACCGGTGGAAGTGCCGCCGCATGGTGTTGCTTGGCTTGAGACAGGCGCAGCAGATGATGAATGCGGAGCTGCCTCCTGCGATCTGGACGGCGATCCGGGCAGACGCCGACGTGCTGGATTTGGCGGCGCGCATGCCGAAAAGCCTGCTCTTCAACCAGCAGGACGGCATCGACGAGCACGACGGGCCCGCGCTGTACTATGCGCTGAAAGATACGATACTGGAGCAGTGGCGCTATGCGCTCGAGCTTTGCCGCGACGAACATCGGGTGGTCTATGATGCGCCCGAATGGCTCCGTCATCGCCGGTTCCTTCGGCAATTGGCGCGCGCGATACAACCGGTCCGGTCGTGGATCGTCAAATTGCCTTTGGCCAAGCAGGCGCGCCGCGGGATGGCCCGTCTTACGGGGCGCGTCGGAACCGCCGATCTTCGATGCTGACCTCCCCCGCATTCTCCGTCGTTGCTCCTCAAAAAAACCACGTGGTAGGATAGCCGGAACGTGTCCGAACGACGGTTCGGTGTTCGCGGACGCGGCCGGCATCCGCCGGCCGCTTACCCGCGGGATCGCGCGGGTCGACAAGAAGAAGGAGGCGTCATGAAACGGTCCATCCTTATCGTAGCGGCGGCTTTGGCGGTGCCGATGCTGGTGTCGTATGGCGTGCTGGCGGCGGGATTCTTCAAGGTTGGGGAGAAAGCCCCTGATTTTACGTTGAACGCGTTGACGGGCGACACGGTGAGTCTCGCGTCCCAAAAGGGCAAGGTCGTCGTGCTGGGGTTGTTCCATATCTGCGATCCTTGCATGATGCAGGGGACCAATCTTCAGAAGGTCTACGAATCAACGCAAGGGAAGAACGTGGCGGTGATCGGCGTGAACTCCGCCGGCAATGCGAAAAAGGACGTCGGAGAATTTCTTTCGGCGTTTCCCGTCAAGGTGACGTATCCGTACCTATTGGATCCCGGGAAGGTGACGGATAAGTTGTACGGAGGGGGGAAATTCATTCCCAACGTGTATGTCATCGATCAAGAGGGAGTGATTCGATGGCAGCGCGTGGGGAACATGGACCTTGCGGGTGCCGACGTGATCGTGGCGGAGGTCGAAAAACTGCTGGCGGCATCGGGAAACAAGATGTAGCCATGCGGCCGATGGAAGGCGGAATGTCCCATGGATGAGATCGAAGCCGGGAAACAGAGGTTGTTGGAGATCGTCAAGGCCATAGACCCCGCGGTGCAGGTCGTCATACCTGTCTCGTCTTCCAACAGCATGTTTTTGATTTCCCTCACGAAAGGGCCGAACCGGAAGTTCATCACGCTTCCGGAGGACGACATCATCGATCTGCCCAACGAACCGGGCATCGAGACCAAGGTCACGAAAGTCGTGAAAGACGCGGTTGCGGCGCTATGAACCGACGCGACCCTTCCCTTCCATCTCAGGCGCGGGCGGTCAACCGCCGCTTCCCGCACGAAAGCGCTCCAGGCCGCGCGACGACGGGTCATTCATGAAACAACTGTTTCACGGCATCTGGCAATGGTCCTGGTTCTCCGAGGAGAAGCAGCTCGACTTCAACGGGCTGTTTCTGGCGATCGGCGAACACAAGATTCTCGTGGATCCGCCGCCCCTGACGGCGGAAGCGACCACGTTGATCCGCCGGCAGGGAGGCGTGGAGTACATCGTCGTCACGAATCGCGACCACCGGCGCGAGGCCGAGACGTGCAGACACGAATTCCGTTGCCAGCTGTGGGTACCACATGAGGATGCCGGCCAGATGGACCTTCAGCCTACGAGAACGTTCAAGGACGGTGAACTGTTGCCCGGCGGGCTGTGGGTGGTCCGTTTAACCGATCAAAAATCTCCCGGGGAGTCGGCGCTCTTCATTCCGCAGGGCAAGGGCATCCTCGTCGTCGGCGATGCCTTGATCGGAAAGCCCGCGGGGGCGGTGAGCCTCTTGGCTGCGGAGAAGTATGCCGATGCCGGCAAGGCGCGGGAAGGGCTTCGCCGATTGCTGAAGTATGCGTTCGACGCACTATTGGTGGGTGATGGGGTTTCGATTCTTACCGGAGCCAAGCCGGTGGTCGAGCTGGCGCTGAAGGATTCGCCGCCGTGATGCTCAAGAACGGTTTGTCGGAGGAACTCAATCGGCAGGGGAACGAGCACTTCTCGCTCGGACACTATACCGAGGCCTACACCTGCTATGCCAAAGCCCTCGAATGCGACCGGATGACCGGCGACCAGCGCGCGTTGGCGGCGACGCTCGGCAATCTCGGCAACATCTGTGCGGTCAGCGGCCGGCGGGACGCGGCGCAGGATTATTATCAGGAAGTATTGGAATTGCAAAAAGTCTTCGGCGACGAGAAGGGGATCGGGACGACGCTGGCCAATCTGGGTAATCTGCGCGCGGATGCGGGGGAGTGGGAACGCGCCCGGGCCTATTACCTGGAAGCATTGGACTTGATGACCAAGACGCATGACGAGGCGGCCAAAGCGGTGCTGTATTCCGATCTCGGCTTGATTGCGAGAGAGACCGGTCAATTCGAGGAGGCCATCCGGTGTTATGAACGTTCGCTCGTGCTGATGCGTCGCTTGGGAAATCAAGGCGGCACGGCGGATGCGTGGCGCATGATGGGACGGACCTTCTTGATGCAGCGTCGTCATGATGACGCGATTGCCTGCTGCCAAACCAGCCAATCCATTGCGGAGCGGGCGCACGACGAACTCCGCGCGGGCGGAGCGCGCTATGTATTGGCCCAGTGCTATGAAGAGCTCGGCCGTTTCGACGAGGCGGTTGCGTTGCTCGAACGCGTGGTGGAGATGGACCGGAAGTATCAGCTGCCGAAATTGGACGAGAACACCAGACGCCTTCAGGATCTCCGTGAGCGAAAAGAACGAGCCATGGGACAATCCGCATGAGCGCTCCGACGTCGCCCGGCTGGTCTGAAGCCCGGACCAAACTGAACGAAACGTTTCCACAGTTCTACGAACTCGAGCCGGGAGGCGCGTTGGCGCTGGACCTGGGGGCCGACGGCTGGCTATTGGAACTCAAGCCGGAAGGAAAGGTGCTGTGCCAGTACGGTGTGGCGATGGACGACATTATGAGCCTGATGTCCGACGGCACGCCGGAGGATCTGGGGACCGACGAGATCGCGAAACAAGCCAAGTACTTCATCCAGCCCGCCGTGTCGAAATTCAGGAGCCTCCTTCTGCAGTCGGGATTCTCCGAGCAGTCCGAGATGAACGACGAATACGTCGCGGTGACGTTCGAGCGGCCGGTCGACTTTCACAATCTTTCCAAGGTTGAAGATCTCATCCGCTGGTGCCGCCGGCAAATCGGCGGAGCGGCATGACCGGCCCGCCGGAGACCTTTTCGGAATTCCGCGACCTGCTTGCCGGTTATCGCCTCCCGCGAATCATCCTCACCGCGCTCGAATTGAAGCTCTTCACCGCCATGGGCACGTCGACGTGGACCCCGTCTCAATTAGCCCGCTTGCTCAAGGTCAGTGAACGGGGCGTGACGATCCTCTGCCGGAATCTGGCCATGGCCGGGTTGCTCGTCAAGAAGGGGACTCGATACCGGAACGGCCGGCTGGGCTCGACGCTGTTGAATGCCCGTCATCCTGCGTATCGGGGCCGGTATCTCGATCTGCTCACCAGCCAATGGAACGATTGGGCCGGCTTGACCGAATCGGTGCGGACCGGGAAACCGGTCGATCATGACGAGCCCGATCAGCCGGATCATCGTTCGAGATTCACCTGGGCGATGCATCAGCGCACGATGGATCTCGCGCCCCGTCTCGCTGAGAGGATTTCGCTCCGCGGGGCACGATCCCTGTTGGATCTGGGCGGCGGACCGGGAACGTATGCCCTGGCTTTCCTTGCAAAAAACAGGGAACTGAAGGCGACAGTGTGCGATCGTCCCGCCGCGCTCCGGGTGGCGAAGACGATCGCCAAGAACCATCAAGCCGGTGCAAGACTGTGGTATCTCCCGCTGGATCTGTTGGCCGATCCCATTCCCGGCTCTTATGACGTCGTGTGGTATTCGAACGTCCTGCACATCTATTCTCCCGAGCAGAACCGGTCGATCTTTCGGCGGGTCAGGGCGGCGCTCAATCCGGGAGGGCGCTTCATCATCCAAGACGCGTTCCTTCATGATCGGGAAGGGCTCCGCCCGGAGGATGCCAGCCTGTTCGCCGTGTCCATGCTCTTGTTCACGGAAACCGGCGATACCTATCGTGCGGCCGAGGTCACGGCCTGGTTGAATGCGGCCGGCTTCGAATCCGTCAGGCTGTTGAGGACGAAGAAGGGGCAGGAGGATTGGGAGGGAGGGGTGTTGGAGGCCCGTCTCCCCAGAGCGATCGCACGAACGCGTGCCAACCGGCGACGGTCAGCGCAAGGTTGAAGCCTCCGCTCAGCCAGTTCAACGGTGTGAGGCGGGGCTGGGATTCCCCCGCCGCGCCGGTCAAGCTGGCAAGGTCCAAGGCAAGTCCCACCGTTCCATAGATGACGCAGGCCATCCCGGGCCACGTCCATTTGGTCCATACCAATCCGATCAGTGCCAGCGGGATCACGACCAAGAACAGATCCCAGGACGACAGGCCTCGATCAAGCAGATTCGCTCCGGTCGTCATAGGACGGGTTTCAAATCCGATCAGAAGCAAGCCGGTCAGGATGATGGTCAGCGCCGCGCGCATGGGGCATCATACGCATGCCCTGTTGGAGGGGCAACCGTGCTTGTTCCCGCTCGCACCGGCTGCTAGTGTGAACGAGGATGAAGGACCGTCACGATCATATCGAGCGACCGGCCATTCAGGGATCGGCGCCCTGCACCCTAGTATATGACGGCCATTGCCAGCTCTGTGTCACGGCCAAGACTCAGCTTGAACAGAGGACGGCCGGACGGTCGGAAACGCCCGTGCGAATGGTTCCATACGACGGCGAGGAGGCAAGACGGCTGCTTGGATCGGCCTATCGGCCGGGCCGTCCTGACGTCGCGTTTCTCATTGATTCGACGGGCACCATCACGACAGGGCTCGATGCGTTTCTGCCGCTGCTTCCCGCCATGAGAGGCGGGGCCGTTCTGGCCCGCTTCTTTCGCCTCCCGTTAATCAGGCCGATGGCCAGATTGCTGTACCGCATGGTCGCCAAGCACCGGTATCGACTTTTCGGCGAGGCCCGCTTACCACAGGAGCCATCATCCTCTCCTCCTAACGGTTGACCATCTCATCTCGTTCCGACCGATCCGTACAAATCCGTTCAAATCCTCACCCCCCTCTTTTCGGGGGTTGTTTGCCCATACCGGGGAATTTACCCTGGGGCCTCTTGCTGGGACACTGCCAGGCAAGGAGGACGAAGCTCATGCTCTTTACATGGTTATGGCTTGCAGTTCGGTCACTCGTCGAATCGCAGTTCAGGGTCATGGACCCCGTGCCGGTTTCCTATCGGCGAACGGGATCCCGGGGCGCGCGAATCTTCGGGCTGGGGTCGATGATGCTGGCGGCAGTGGCTCTGCTGATGGCAGGGCTGCCGTTTCAGGCTGAAGCCGGGGAGCGCAGCCTACCGAACTCATCGAAGCTCAGGAAGACGGTTGCGGCGGGGTTTGGCGTGCAAAACGCCCAGTCGTCGGTCATTACCGTCAGGACGTATGATGCGGAGTCCGGCGAAATTCTTTCCGATGAATCGTATGAACTCGACATCAAAGACGATCGATCACCAGCGATGCCACAGCCGCGTGAACGTATCGTTGCCGGAGGAGTCGGAATCGGAGCCGACGGGCTATCCGAGTTCATGCTCCGCGTCTATGACGCGGCGGACGGGAAATTTCTCTGGGAAGGCCGCCTGAACCTGAATGTCACCGCTTCGGCGGGAGAAGCTGTTCCCGTCGCGGTCGCGGTTCGGCCCCAGGCGACCGTCACCCGGGTGGTTGAGAAAACCGACCCAGCAGGGCAGCCGTTTTTCCTGCTCCGGGTCCTCGATCGTGATACCGGCCGGCTGATGTGGTTCGATCAATTCTCGACCGAGGGCGCGCGCGTCCGCGCGGAACGTATCGGCGTATTCGGTCCGAACCCGGGACCGATCGATATCCAGGACGTCGATTTTCGTATCCGGATGTTCGATGAAAACGGGCGGCAATTGCTCTGGGAAGATCGGATAGCCGAGACGGAGGACGGGAGTCCATCGTCGGAGTTGGCCCAAGACCAGGCCGGAGTCATTCCGCAATGGTTCGTCGGGCCGAGTGATTCAACCAACAGGGAAGAGATCTGACGCTAGCCTTTGGCGAGTTCCCCTTTGAACTGGTCGGCCCAGCGGGATTGAAACTGTTCGTACGAGAGGGACAATTGGGATTGCATTGCCGCGCTGAGCGACTGTCTGGCCTTGAGATGGCCCAATAGCTGATTGACTCCGTGCAGGCCGTAGCGATCGATCATGTAGTGGACCGCGGAGTTTGCTTCCAGATACGCGACTGACGCCGCTTCCGGCGTCAGATTGCTCCAGCCTCCTTCCAACGCCGTCAGCGGAATCAGGGCGACCTCCTGGTGTTTGACCGGTTGGATTTCCGACCAGTGCTCGCCGGCCAGCTGCATGGCGAGCCCTTCGTTCAGCCACGTGGGAATGGCGCTGCCGCTGTGTCCCTGCATGTCGTGCAGCACGGCATGGGCGAACTCATGCCGGAGCACCTTGGTGAGCCAGGCTCGATCCGTCAGTGCGCCTTGCGAGGGGACCTGAATGCGGCCCAGAACCGGATCGAACAGTCCGTCCGCCCATACCGGGCTTCCGGTCGCACTTTGGAACGCCGTCTCCGCCTGCAGCACGACGACGATCGGTTTCGACGGGAAATGTCCGAGTCGTTGACCGATCTCCCGGTAGGCTTCTTCGAGAATGTCCTGCGCGGTCGTCCAGGTGGTGTGATCCGCCTGCCCGTCGAATTTGACGATGAAGTGGGCGCTCTCGCGGCTGGTCAACTGTTCCTCCGCTTGATCCGTCTTGCGAACCTTGGCCGTGACGGTTCTCAGATAGGACTGCACGGCCGGATCTTTTGCGGCGCGCTCCGTCGCCTGGTCGAGGTGCTGCGCCGCTTCCTTCAGACGATCCCGTTCCTGGAGCAATTCCGCCATGGCCAAGTGGGGAAAGGGTTCGTCCGGGGCCAGGGCGATCAGCCTGTCGAGGAACTCCACCGTCATGGCCGGGTCCCGCAATTCCCAATAGGCGTGGGCCAAATTCAATTGGATTACAGGATTCTTCGGATCCAGCGAGGCGGCTCTCTTGAACGTCTGAACGGACTCCTTGGTTCCGCTGCTCTTTTCTTGTTCGATCCCGACATTGTTCCACAGGACGGCGAGGTAGGGCCGGACGGCGGGATCGTTGGTGGTCGAGGTGGAGAGATTGTCCAGTTTCGACGTGGCCGCGGCGAGGTCGCCCTTCTCCAGATCGTCGCGGATGGCGGCCAAGAAGTCCTGATGCTTGCTGCGGGGAACGACGCTGTGATCGATCAGCCTCGTCTGCTTCGGGGGCGGTTCCACCGCCTCGGCGGGGCGCAGGGTTTCCGGCGGGGCCTTGGTCTCCGCTTCCTGGGCGTCCCGGGTTTGGCCGGGCGGTCGCTGGAGGTACGTAGGCTTGAACCATGCCCCGTAAATGATGATCAAGGCCACGACGAGCGCGACCTTGTAGAGGAGGTGCGAGATGTTTCGGCGATACATGAATTGACGGGTCTCTCGATGTGCTTTCGAGTCTAACACCCAACAATAGTGCGGCAAAGAATTGTCGGCAAATCATCAGACGCCGTCGTTGAGCCCACCTTGGGCCTATGATACGATCCTCGCCGACATGTGGCGCCCAGCCGAGGCCGAACCTTCCGAGCCCTTCCAGCAATGGCTGGATCGTCTGGCGCGTCCGATCGAGTTCGCCACCCGCGACGCCGGCGCGCGTCTCCCCCTCATCAAGAATCTCGACAGTTTCGTGACCGATCAGGTCATGCGGACGTTGTCCAGGCAGTCCTATCCCAGGGCGGTCGAGGCCTCGCTGCTGAAGTTGCGGGATCTGTTCGGTGGGGACCAAGGCACGCTCTCGCCCGCCAACCAGCAGCGGCGGCTCCGTGAGGCTGCCGCAATCGTTCAGGCGTTGCGGACCATGAATCACCGGCCTCCGCCTGGCGAGGCTCCTACCGCGCCGGCCGGCCTGTCCGGTGGGGAAGGCGGGCCTCGTGCCGCCCTCTGGTCGATCCCCATTCGGTTTGTGAAGGGGGTCGGCCCCAAGCGCACCGCCCTGCTTCAGCGGATTGGAATCGAAACGGTCGAACAGGCCCTGTGGACCGTTCCTTGGCGGTACGAGGACCGGTCCGTCATCACGCCGATCGGACGGCTCGCACCCGGGATGGACGCGTCGATTTGCGGCATCATCGTGCGCAGCGAGGCCAGACGCGCCCGGCATCGCCGGCTCAGTATCCTGGACATTTTTGTAGAAGACCGGACCGGTCGTATGCAGGCGGTGTTTTTCAATCAATCATTCCTGGAACCGATTCTCACCGTCGGAGTCACGGTGTTGTTGACCGGCCGCATCGTCGCCGGGGCGCGGGGGTGGGTGGACATCAGAATGGACGTGTCTCAGTACGAGGTCGTCGGATCTGACGCGGAAGCTCCCGTGCACGTCGGGCGGATCGTGCCGATCTATCATGAAACGAAGGGCTGGACGTCGAGACACATGCGGGTGCTGACGAAAGGGTTGCTCGACGCCTATACGACCGGGCTCCAGGAAATCCTTCCGACTGCGATGCGAGCCCGCTATCGGCTGCCGTTGATCGACCAGGCGATCGAAGAGGTGCATTTCCCGCGTCCGGGTACGCCGATGCCCGCATTGGAGCGCGGGTTGACGGCAGCGCATCGCCGGCTCGCGTTCGAGGAACTACTCCTGTTGCAACTGGCGCTTGCGGCACGGCAGGGTATGCTCAAGGAAGAACGCAAGCCCATGCGGTTCAATCCCAAGACGGCATTGCTGACCACGTTGTCGCGGCGCATTCCGTTCACACTGACCACCGCGCAACAGCGGGTCATCGGCGACATCCTGGCCGATATGGCATCGCCGAAGCCGATGAATCGATTGATCCAGGGAGACGTGGGGTGCGGCAAGACGATGGTGGCGCTGCACGCCATGGTGCTGGCCTGCGGGTCAGGATATCAGGCGGCGCTGATGGCGCCCACGGAGATATTGGCGGAACAACACTACCGGAATCTGAAGGGCTTGCTGGACACGCTGGGATTGTCGGTGGCGCTGATCAGCGGAGGCGGGCGCGCGAACGATAGGAAGACGGCGCGCGAACGGGTCGCATCGGGAGAGGCCAAAGTGGCGATCGGGACCCATGCCTTGATCCAGCAGGGCGTCACCTTCGCCAAGCTCGGACTGGTGGTGATCGATGAGCAGCACCGGTTCGGCGTGCTGCAACGAAAGACCCTGGCCGAGAAAGGATATACCCCCGATGTGCTCGTCCTGACGGCCACTCCCATCCCCAGAACTCTGGCCATGACCGTCTATGGAGATCTCGACGTTTCGGTCATCGATCAGTTGCCCCCGGGCCGCAAGCCGGTCCGAACCTTTCTCTACCAGGAGTCGCAGCGGCGGCGCGCCTATCAGATTCTAAAGGACGAAGTGCGCTCGGGCCGCCAGGCCTATGTGGTCTACCCGCTGGTCGAAGAATCGGAGAAAATCGATTTACAGGCGGCCATTCAGGGGGCGGAGCGGCTTCGCGCGGAAGAGCTGTCCGAATTTCACGTGGGGGTCCTCCACGGGCGGATGAAGTCGGCGGACAAGGATCGGACGATGGAGGACTTCAAGAGTGGCAAATTGCAAGTCCTGGTCTCGACCACCGTCGTTGAAGTCGGCGTCGACGTCCCCAATACTACGGTCATCCTGATCGAACATGCCGAGCGTTTCGGGTTGGCGCAGCTTCATCAATTGAGAGGACGGGTCGGACGCAGCGAGCAGCAGTCGTATTGCCTGCTCATGGCTTCGCGGGGGGGCGGAGCCAAGAGAGTCAACGGCATGGCGGATACAGCGGGTGTCCCGGCCCGCGATCGGTTGGAAGCGCTGGTGCGATCGACCGACGGATTCGTCATCGCCGAAGAAGATTTGAAGATCCGCGGCCCAGGGGAATTTTTCGGCTATCGTCAATGGGGGTTGCCGGAATTTCGCGTGGCGGATTTGATCCGTGATGCCGACCTGCTCCAGCAGGCTCGACAGGAGGCGTTTGCCCTGGTGAAGAACGACGGAACATTGTCCGCCCCGGCGCATCGAGGCTTGCGCGAGGCGATGATCAGACGGTGGGGCAAGAAATTGGAGTTGGGATCGGTCAGTTAAAAAGCGCGGGGCCTGCCCCCGACCAGTGTCTATTTGTCCTCGCTCCACCCATCCCCCAGTGGGTCCCTTACGCTGCGGGCAAATAGACACCTGGTCGAGGCACCCGCTGAGTGAAAGACCTTTCCCAAGGGAGAGAAGAGAACGGACAGAGGAAAAAGAATGGGGTTGCTGCAACGGTTGAAGCATGATTTGAAGGCCGGCCTTGCCACGTTGCGCCTGGGAACGGCCCAGGCCGCCAATCGGGCGTTGGAAGAAACCGAACTCCTGCGGTTGCGTCTGGAGGCGCGCAAAATCGATCAACGTCTCATCGAGTTCTATCGTGACCTGGGTGAGCGCGCGGTCGATCTCCGCGAGGCGGGCGAGCCGGCGGAGCGCGTGCTGTATGACGCGGAGGTCGGCCGGCTCGTGGCCGAGATCCATCAACTCAAGCACGCGGGCCGGAAGCTCGAGGCGGAAATGCGCGAAATCAGAAATTCCGAGTGAGCCCAGTGCGTCTCGCCGGAATCGACATCGGTACGTTGACCTGCCGATTGCTGATCGCGGATCTTCTGCCCGACGGCCGCCTCAAGGCAGTCCACGCCGAGCGCCGGATCCTGAGGCTGGGTGAGGACGTCGACCGATCGAAACGATTGAGCGTGGCCGCGATGGAGCGCGTCGTGCACTGTCTCAAGGGATGGCACGAAGCCGTCGGCGAGCATCGGATCGACGGCTGCGCCGTGGTGGCGACGAGCGCCGTGCGCGATGCGGCGAATCGAAGCGAGTTTCTCGCGCTCGTCACGCGTGAGACCGGACTCACCGTCGATGTCATCTCAGGTGACGAAGAAGCCCGCCGCACGATGCGCGGCATTCGTTCAGGTCTGCCCGCCGGCGTGACCGGGGTTCTGGGGCTCGACATCGGCGGAGGGAGCACGGAATTCATTCTTGATCGGCCCGGGCGGCAGCCTGTCGTGAAATCGATCGACATCGGCGTCGTCAGGCTCAGCGAGCGAATCCTGCACCACGATCCGCCCACGGCGGAGGAGATTCAGCGGGCTCGCGAATGGGTCCGGCAAGAAACGGAACGGGCCATGGCCGACATGCCCTCACGGGCCGGCCTCACATTCGTCGGCACGGCTGGAACGATCACTGCGCTTGCGGCGATGGCGCAGCGGCTGTCCTCCTACGAGCCGGCAAGGATCCATAATTATCGGCTGACGTTGGAAATCATCGTCGACCTGGAAAGGCAACTGCTCGGCCGAACCAAAGCGGCTCGTGTCGGCTTGCCTGGATTGGAAAAGAACCGCGAAGACGTCATCGCCGCCGGCGCGGTCATCATCCGAACGGTCATGGACGCGTTAGGAGAGAAGGAATGTCTGGTGAGCGATTTGGGATTGCGCGAAGGGGTGTTACTGACGCTCGCCGACCGACTGGCCGCCGGCCGGACTCCTTTCACGACTCAGTTGTGACCGATGAGGCGACCGTACAAGACGGATGCACCTGCCGGCCCATGTAGAACGGCGGGCCGATCCGCCACGCTCACCGTTGGGCGTACCAGCGGTAACCATTGGTCTCGGTAAAATTGGTCCGCGGCGCGCCTCCCGGTTTTTCCAATAACAAGACTTTGAAATCGATGAGACCGAACCAGGCCGGGTCTGCCACGTCGTGATAATGGAGGCCCTGCAATCGCGGGAGCATGTCGCCCAACGCCTCCTGGATCTCACGTTCGGTATAGGCTCGGACGATAAAGGGCCGGTTGATCCCCCGGCAGAATCGCTGGATGGTATAGGCGGCACCCGTGCACAGCACCTTCACGCTCGGCTTGATCGTCAGGAACTGCGGGAGCGTGAGGAACTGCTCCTGAAAACCGAGCCACCGTACGGCCTGCCGCAGGTGGGCGTATTGCACCTCGTATTCCGTATGGCCCGGTAATTTCACCGGCGCAGGCCAGCCGTCCTCGATTCCGAACTCCGTCAGGAACGCCCGTCCACCCGGTTTGAGTACCCGCCAGAGTTCCGCGACAAATCGCAGGGGGCCGAGATTAAAGATGACGTCGTCGGGCGGGTCGTTGCCGATGGGAAGTCGCATGCGCCTGATCCAGTCAAGCGCTTCCTGATGTTGAGGCGTGTCGCCGCTGCCGGAGGTCAATTCCCGTCTGGACAACTTGACCGGCGTCATGTCGGCCATGTTTTCATTATCGATGACGAGATCGACGGAATTATCTTTGAAAGGCAGGAATTCACCATTTGCCCGGGCGCCGGTGCAGGACCAGCCTCCTTCGGCCGCACGGACCAACTGTCGCTTCAGAAAGGGCTTGGTAATGTCGACGGACAGGTATTTCACGCCCTGCTTTTCAAACGGCAGCAGTTCCTTGCCGAGCTCTCGCGCCACATACCCCAGTCCTCCGCCGATCTCCACCAGTACCTTCGGTTTGGGACTGAACCAGCCGAGCCGGCGCAACTTCTGCATGAGCAGCCGTCCGTACGACAGACCGTTGAGCGTCTCGTTCGGTTCACGGAACAGGTGGGAGACGGTCGTTTCGATCAGATCGAAATGCCCGTCGTCTTCGCCGCCTTCGGTGAGTTCGTGCGCGTGAAAATCTTCGAGGTGTTCCTCGCCTTCGAATCCTTCCTGCCCGGACCAGCCTTCCCGGATCTGCTGGAGCAGTACATCCCACTTGGCCTTGTGTCGATGTCCTCCCGGCGGCTCGGCTCCGTAGAAACAGAGGGAATAGGTGGGGAGCGACCAGCGTTCCAGGTGCCACCGTCCCGGCTCTCCATCCGGGCCACAGACCTTTGATCCGTACTTCTCCAGCAGCGCGCGCACAGTCGTATGCCCGTTCATCGATGTGAGCATTTCAAGCCCGGTCCGGTTGAGCCGGACGATCGGCAGATTGTCGTCGAGCGGGGCGAACCACCATTCGTCTTCGCTGTGCTGATAGGCAACCAGGTCGGGGATGTGCCAGGACAGAAGCGAGAGGGTCTCTCCCTCAAGAGAGCGTGGTTCGTGGAGGGCGACGGCGGGTTTCATGGATAAGAGTTCCGGTTCGAGCGTCGCAGCCTACATGAGGACGAGCGGGTCCCGCAAGATGTGAAACGACATGCGGCTCGCTGTCGTCAGCGGGAGACAAGGAGCAGAGTCCCGATGGGAGATGGAATGAGTCAGTCGATCACAATTGGGAAGGCTGTTGCGAGTCGGTCACCGTAAGAATGCCGTACATGATCGGATGCACACGGCAGATGTAGGGGTATTTCCCGGGAGCAAGTCCCTGGATCGTGAAGCTGTCGTTGGGAAGGACCAGGCCGGAATCAAAGGCACAGGGCGCGCCGTCCTCCATGCATCCGGTATGCGTGATCGTATGTTCGGTCGGGGTCGGATTTTCCCACCTGATGGTGGACCCGCTGGAGACGGTGGCGGATTTCGGGACAAAGTATGGTGAGCCACTGTCGATGATGATGGACGTATAAGGGGCGGTGGCCGTCGTCGGACCGGCTCCCACGAGCACAAGTATGGCCAAGGCCATGAAAATGCGGAGTGTCATAAGCATTACCTCAATCCTAACCTAAAACATAATCATTGTATCATGCTGATCAAGGGGAGACATCCACTCGGGTCCGCACTGAACTTGTGATTCACTACGACCCTTGTCTTGACCCGTGGGGACGAGTATACGATGCTCCTGACCGTTCGCCCGAAGTGAGATCCAATCAATATGGTTCAGCCGGTCGTGCATGATGTGGGATGGGTGAGGCTGCTGGCGGGCACGTTGATCGTCGGCGTCTTGGGGGTCGCCGAGGCCTTTACCCTGACCGAGCCGACGGAACAGGCACTGCTCCGGTCCGGGGCGCGCGTGGCGGTGTCCGTCCAAGTCGGAACCGACGTCAACATCCGAGCCATCCGCTATTACTGGTATCGCCTCGACGAAGAGCCGGTGGATGCTCATCAGACGTTGCCGGCGCCGTTCAGGACCGCAGACGGCGACGCCCCGCTTTCCGGGTATGTCGAAGTCCCGACCGAGGCGAACGGGGCGATGCGCCTGCTTGCCATCGGAGAATTGACCAGGGGCCGGTTGGGGACTGCCGAGGACTTCGACGAAGTGATCGTGCAGGTGAGACCGGATGCTCCGCTGGGGGCGATCGAGTTTTCCGTTCAGCGGCCCTGGCGGTTCGACACGATCGGAAAACGGATGTCCGTGCCGGTCGTCGGCCAGTACGACGACGGCGTCTCGCGCCCGCTCACGGGCCCGTCATCCGGGAGCCGGTTCACGTCGTCGGACGACGCGGTGGTCACCGTGGACGAGGGGGGAATTTTGACGGTCACCGGCAACGGCCGTGCTCAGGTCACGGTCGAAAACCAAGGAAAAATTGGAACCATTCAGGTGGTCGTCAACGGTGATCCCAGCCCGAACCGTCCGCCGATCGCGGCGGTCGAGAGGGAGTTGCAGGTTCGGTCCGATCATCTCGTCGTGTTGGACGGCCTGGGGAGCCGCGATCCCGACGGGGACCCGTTGCGATATGAATGGAGGCAGCTGAGGGGGCCGCGCGTGGCCTTATCGAGCGTGGACGAGGCGAAGGCGACGTTTATGGCGCCCAAGGTGACCGAGCGCAAGCTCTTCCAATTTTCGTTGACGGTGATCGACATGGCCGGGCCGGACCGCGTGAAGGGCGCCGAAAGTGCTCCGGCCGTCATTTCCGTTTGGGTCAGTCCGTAGAACGGCTCGAACAAAAAATCCTTAGTCTCAGGAGGTATACCGGGGATATCAGGAATGTGGCGCCCTGCCGGTGCGATGACGGCAACAGGCCGTTGCAAGACGCAGAGCGTTCATGCTAGATGGAACCACGGTCAGCATTTGGAGTGGGTGAAGGAGTCATTCAATGGCAAAAGCGAAAAAACAACCGGCGAAGAAAAAGATGAAAGCAAGCGGCAAGAGAGCGGCGAAGACACCTGCGAAGAAATCGTCCGGGAAGTCTTCCGCGGCAAAAGCGAAGAAGCCATCCGTGAAAGAGCCTGTGCGCAAAGCGGCTCCCGCCCCCAAACCGGCGGCGCCCTCCGTGAAGAAGCCGGTGAAGCCCGCCGTGGACGACGAAATCAAAAAGCCGGTGTCCTCCAAACCGACAGCCAAGCCGCCGGTCACTGAGCCGAAAGAGGCGGAACTCGACGAGGACGAGATGGGCGACGAGGAACTCGAAATGGGCGGCGACGGCGAGATGGAAGAGGACATGGAAGAAGACCTCACGCTCGACGATGACGAAGAGGACGTCGACTATCTCGAGAAGTCGGAAGACCTCTTGGACGATTCCGACGATTACCGCACCCATTGATTGGTCTTTGATCACGTCGGCATGAGCGATCGCTCCGGCTTATCGCCGTAGCACGCCGTGCCTGTCTTTACCCGCCAGGCCCTCCTTTCAGGCGGTCATCAGACGAGGAGCGTGAGGTGAGCCATTTCTTGTTCATCGCCGGCGCCTTGCGCGAGCGCACGTCCCAGGAAAGCGCGGAGATCCAGCTCTCGAACGGCGTCTGGGGACTCTGCAGTTCGCTGATCCGGACGAACCTCCAAACCTATCTCGAGCCGCATTCCCGCGGACTGGTCTATGCGCTCAAGATCGGTGTGTGCGCGGAATTCAAGATCTTGCCGCCGGTACGGGACTTCTCCGAACTGGACGATTTCCTCAAGGACGAATTGCGGACGGAAGCACGCTTCGGCTACGTGCGGATCGGAGAGATTCGCCGGCGTACGTTGCCTTCGACGGTGAGCCAGGCCGTGCTCTTGGACGTGTTGCAGATTCCGGATCAGACGGAACTGGCGCGCCGGCTCAGCCTTGGCATGCACCGCGTGACCCAGGCGGAATTCGACGCGATCGCCGCAAAGTTGCCGGCCGATTCCAGCGCGTAACGGCTCTCCGGCGGTGCCGGCACTGCCGTCCTTCCGATCGGCAATTGTTCCTGTTGGCGTCGGAGGCCGGGAGCGGACTTTTCAACATCCTGCTAGAGTCGATTGCCGGTCATGAGGTGGTAGGCATCATCGACCGTGTGCACTTCCTTCACGGCGATGTTGAGGTGAAGCGCCAGTTCGTTAAGATTCCATCCGGCATCGTGAAGTTGTCCGCCGGGAACCAGGACCGTGTGATACCCTTCCCGCTTTGCGGCGCGGATCTTGTCGGGGATTCCGCCGACGGTGCCGATCCTTCCGTCATGTTCCAGCGTGCCGGTCATGGCGATGCCGCGCTGGATTCGATCTCCTTTGAAGAGGGCGATGAAACCCACGGCCATGGCCGCACCGCCGCTCGGGCCGTCGCTTCCCACCGGCCGGTAGGCCGCCCCTCGCACCGTCACGGTGCCCCCGTGCGGGAAGCCGGAAGTCCGTTGCATCGCATAGGTAAAGGCCTGCGCCATTGCCCCGAGTTGAGTTTGCCCGAATCGCACGCCGCCCATCACGCATTGGAGTTGCGGCGGCGCCGGATCGCTCTTGCCGTCCCACGCCATAAGCAGCACCTCGAACACGCCCCGATCGTTTGCGTGAATCGCTCCCAACATCGGCAGCTCGACCGTGTGCTCGGCTGCAACGGGTAAAGGAAGTGCGGCCGGCATGAGGCCCAGACTGATTGCGAGCAGCAGCCCGATCCGGGGTAGTCGAAACGGCAGGTGCGGTGATCTTGATCCATTGAGAACTGCGTCCCGGCCTGTCATGGGGGAAAGTGTAGCAACTTCCCACGGGGAGTAAAGATAAAGGCTCGTCGCCTTGCCTTGCTTTCTGGCATCTCGTATAAGGGGCGGCATGTGGATGCGCGCGCCCGTCGGAGTTCTGGCAGGCTGTCTGCTGTGGGTCTGCATGCCGGCCGTCGTATCGGCGGCATCGTGCCGGATCGATACGGCTTCTGATCGAGCCTCATCCACTTTGAAAAAGCGGCTCAGTTCGGACTGCACCGAGCATGACCGTGAACGGTATAAGGTCCAAGCCGTTGAAGTGCTGGCCGCCATCAAGCAAGGGAAATCGATTGATCTCGCCGGGGTGGTGATCGAGGGCGATCTGCGCTTGGATGAACTCCATCTCGGGGCCCTTCCTCCCGGGAGCGAACGTCAGCCAATCGATCCGGCAAGCACTGCGCGCGTGGTTCCCGGTGCTCTGTCGGTGACGCATTCAATCGTTCGCGGGGCGGTGCGGCATGGAACGGAGCGGGACGCGCTGATCGTCAAGGGAGCCGTCGACCTGAGTGGGACACGGTTCGAACGAACGGTCGATTTGTCCCACGCGGAGTTTCTGCAGCCGGTGACGCTCTCGGATGCCGTGTGTGTCCGGGAATGTTACTTCGTCCGGGCCGGGTTTCTCCGGGGCCTGACGGCCGAGGGCACGGCGTTCGGTCCTCACACCAGATTTCATCGCGCACGGTTTCACGACCGGGCGGCGTTCCGGAACGCACGGTTCAACGGGCTCGCGGAGTTCCTCGAGGTCGAATTTCACCCGGACGCCGATTTCACCGGATCGGCATTCGCATCCGGAACCGGATTTTCCGGGAGTGTCTTTCACGGCGTAGCGGATTTTTCCGGCGCGCGGTTCGAACGGGAGGCATTTTTCACCTTCACGCGCTTCGAAGGCGACGCCAGGTTTCGGGGCACGGTCTTCCGCGCGATCGCGGATTTCGACGACGCGCGCTTCGCCGGGCGCGACGAATTCTCCGGCACGGTCTTCGAACAAGAGGCCAAATTCGCCAGGGTCACGCGCCGGGATCAGCCGCCGGCGCCCGGAGGCCAGGACCGGCCGATGCAGTACGGGATCACCCTGACCTTGCTCGTCATCAGCGCCGCGCTGATCGCCTATCTGATCCGATCCCGATGAGTGGAATGGCTCCCGCCGACCACAACTAATAGGCAGAGGCTTGCTCCAATCTCCCAAAGCTGGTATAAGGCGGCTTGTGGATAACCAGCTCGAAGGAGCCGGTCAAACCGAGCTCCCATACCAGGTTCGCATCGAGAATTTCGAGGGGCCGCTCGATCTTCTGCTGCATCTCATCAAGAAGAGCGAGATCAATATCTATGACATTCCCATCGCGCTGATCACCGGCCAGTACCTCGACTACCTCGAAACGATGACCGAGTTGAATCTCTCCGTTGCGGGGGAGTTTCTGGTCATGGCCGCCACGCTGCTCCAGATCAAGTCGAAGATGCTGCTGCCGGTCGACGAAACCGTGAAGGACGAGGATGACGGGCCGGATCCGCGCGAGGAACTCGTGCGGCGGTTGCTCGAATACAAGAGCTACAAGGATGCCGCCCGCCAGCTGGACTCGCAGGAGCGCATGTGGCGGGAAATCTATACCAGGGCTCCGGCGCCGCAGGAAGAAGAAGGGCCCGCGGGAGAAGAGACGCTGGACGACGTGAGCCTGTTCGATCTGGTGGACGCGCTGCAGGGAATACTCAATCGGAATCCCGGCAAGTCGCTCATGGAAATCATCCCCGACAACCTCACGGTTCGCGACCGGATGAACACGATTCTTGAGGCGCTGGAGGGACGGGAGTCGGTGAGCTTCGCGGCGCTGTTCGAGGCGTCGTCGCACCGGCTGGTGATCATCGTCACGTTTCTTGCGCTGTTGGAATTGATCAGACTGCGGACGGCCCGTGTGTACCAGCCGGAAAATTTCGGGCCGATCCTGGTCTCGCGCAATTTCTCGTTGGTGCCGGAACCGGCGGAACTGGACGATTCGGAATGGAGGTAAGCATGAGCGAGACCGAACTGCAGGAAAGCGGGAATATGGAACGGCCGGAGGCGGCCGCTTCCGAGCAGACCGGTCCGAGTACGGAGGAGGCGGTCGTTGCGCCGGATGCGGTCGCGGCTCACGCTTCCGATCAGATGGAGCTCACCGCGATTCTTGAAGCCCTGCTGTTCGTTTCCGGCGAGCCGATGCCGCTCGCCCGTCTGGCGACGACCATCGGGACCGTCTCCAAAGCGGAAGTGCAGCAGGCCCTCAACAATCTCCGGGAGCAATTGGCGCACGACGGCAGGGGGATCCAACTGGTCCAAGTCGCCGGAGGCTATCGGCTTGCCACGAAGGCGGATTGCGCGCCCTGGCTCAAACGGTTGGAGAAGGCCAAAACGGCTCAGCGGCTTTCGCGATCGGCGCTCGAATCGCTGGCGATCATCGCATACAAGCAGCCGCTGGTTCGTGCGGAGGTCGAAGAAATCCGCGGCGTGGAAACCTCCGGCGTCATTCGGACGCTGCTGGAGCGGAAACTCGTTCGTATCGTCGGACGGAAGGAAGTGCCGGGCCGGCCGATCATGTACGGCACCACCAAATATTTCCTCGAGCATTTCGGCTTGCAGGACCTCAGCCAACTCCCGCCGCTTCGCGAGTTCAAGGAACTGGGTGAGGCGGAGCAGGCCATGTTGCCCATCGAAGACGTGACGATCGTCGGCGAGCAGCAAGCGGAACCAGCCGACTCAGAGTCTCCCTCCGAGTCCCTTGCCGAGTCTTCTTCAGATTCGCCTTCCGATTCCATGGAACCAGCGCCGTTTCAGTCCGAGGAAGGAGAGATGGCAATGGTCGCCGGAAGCGATCACACGTTCGCGGGTGAATCGGTCGACCAGGTCTAGCCTTTACCCATCTGCCGATTCGACTGCACCCGTCGCGTGAGCACCGTGCCTTCCTTATTTTAGCTTTCTCTGTCTTTCGGACCGTGAACACGGTTAACCCTCGATTGCGCGGCGTCGAGCGAGGGCCTTCTGAAGCCGTGCGCTCCGCGGGCAGGAGGGTGACCGTGTCGCACGGTCGTATCTCGTCTTGACTCTCTTTCCGCCGCTTTGCTAGACTCCTCAGTCTTCTTCTAAGTTATTGAAAGAGGCTGGTTCTTCGCTTCATGCGCTGCTGTCACACGAGGCAATATTTATGATTAAAGCATGGCTCTTAGACGAGATGTTCCGGTTTGATCGCGCGCCGCTGTCGGCGGAGGGAAATCCGGGCGAGTGGGGCGCCGGCGATTCGATCGCCGAAGAAGAGGAGTTGCCGCCGGCACCGGCCAATGTTGCCGTCAAAGCGGGCAACGGACGGCTCACCGTGACCTGGGATCCCGTTCCGGACGCCATGTACTACAACCTGTATTTCCAAACCACCAAGGGCGTCCAGATCAAGTTTTCGGAGCTCACCAGGCCGATTGCCAGCGCGGACGATTTCAAGGCCGTCATCGGCGTGAAGAAGGACAAGGGGACTTGTCTTGAAGGCGCGCAATCGCCGTTCGTGCACGACGATCTGGCCAACGGGACCTGCTATCACTACGTCGTGACGGTGGTGACGCCCAAGGGCGAAAGTCTCGAATCGCAGGAAGTCATGGCGATTCCCGCGCCCTACCTGCTCGCCATGAACATCGGCGCGGAGGGGGTGGACGACGGAGAATTCAGCTCGCCGACCGGAATCGCGCTGGACAAAGAAGGCAACATCTACGTCGCGGATACCGACAACCATTCGATCCAGAAATTCGACAAGACCGGAAAGTTCATCGCGCGCTGGGGCGGAGAGCCCTCGTCGCAGGAGGGCAGCTTCTACTACCCGCGCGGGCTCGCGGTCGGCGCGAACGACACCTTATATGTTTCCGACAGCGGCAATAACCGGGTGCAGAAGTTCGATCTCGAGGGCAACGCCATGCAGGCCTGGGGCAAGTTCGGCTTTGCCTGGCGCGGCGCCGAGATGGGCGTCTTCGACGTGCCCTGGGGCGTGGCGACCGACCAGGAGGGCAACCTCTACGTGTCGGACACGAGCAATTCCAGAATCCAGAAGTTCAAGGCCGACGGAACGCCCCTGCTGAAATGGGGACGGGACGGCAGCTTCGACGGAGCATTTTTCTTTCCCCGCGGGGTCGCGGTCGATTTCGTCGGCAACATCTTCGTCGCGGACGAGAGCAACAACCGCATCCAGAAGTTCGACGCGCGGGGCAGTTTCCTGTCCAAGTGGGGCCGCGAGGGCTCTGGGCCCGGCCAGTTCAAGGCGCCATGGGGCGTGGCCTGCGACGCGGTCGGCAACGTCTACGTCGTCGATACCGGCAATCACCGGATCCAAAAGTTCGACGGCAACGGAACGTTCCTCTGCGCATGGGGTAATCGCGGAAAGACGGAGGGGCAGTTCAATTTCCCCTATGGGATCGCGGTCGACAAGGAAGGGTGCGTCTACGTCGTCGACAGCGGAAACAACCGGGTGCTCAAGTACGTCCCGACCGACGAGGAACTGAGTCGGGGCAACGAGACTCCCGCCGCACAGGAGTCGGTCGAGGCTCCAGCACCGCACAGCGTCGTGGTCAAGGCCGGTGATACGGAAATCTTCGTGAGCTGGATGGAAGTACCGCGGGCCGTGTCCTACAACCTCTACTTCAACACCACGCAAGGGGTGGCCAAACAGACCGGCACGAAGATCGAGGGCGTGACCAATCCGTTCACGCACACGGGCCTGACCAACGATACGCCATACTTTTACGCCGTCGCGGCTGTGTTCGAAAACGGAACGGAGAGCGAGCTGTCGGCTGAAGTCACTGCGATGCCGGTCCTCATCGACGTTACGGCTCCGCAGAACCCCTACGCCGTCATCAACCACGGCGCTTTCATGACGAATTCGCCGGAAGTGGTGGTGACGATTTCGGCCAACGACGTCGATACGGGCGTCGGCGCCTATTTCATCTCCGAAGCGCCCCTGACTCCCATGGGGGGCACGCCCGGCTGGGTCGACGTCACGCCGGCGCTGAAGTTCGGAGCGACGATTCCCTTCATTCTCTCGCTGGGCGACGGACCCAAAACGATCTACGTCTGGTTCAAGGATATCGGTGGCAACGTCTCCACGCCGGCCTCGGCCACCATTTTAGTCAATACGTCGGGCTACCTCTGCGTGGCCAAGTGGGGCCGGCCCGGCCGGGGCGCGTCCTTGCTGCACGGCGGCGAGTTCATGGCGCCGATGTACGGCATGGCGGTGGACCAGCAAGGATCGCTGTTCGTCGTCGACAACGGAAACAACCGGATCCAAAAATTCGACAACACCGGCAACTTCATCATCCTCTGGGGAAATTTCGGCTCGGCCAACTCGAATTTTCACAATCCCACCGGCATCGCCTGCGACGGCAAGGGCGATGTCTGGGCGGTGGACACCAACAACCACCGGGTTCAGAAATTCGACGGCAAGCTGGGCGGCTACATTATGAAATTCGGTTCCAGGGGGAACGGCGAGGGACAGTTCAATTCGCCGTGGGGCATTGCGGTCGACCGGGTGCGCGGCTACGTGTACGTCGTCGACAGCGCCAACTTCCGCGTGCAGAAGTTCGATATGGCCGGCGAGTTCGTCATGTCGTGGGGCAGCTTCGGCAACGGCGACGGCCAGTTCTATTTCCCGAGGGGCGTGGCGGTCGATCAATCGGACGGATCGGTCTACGTCGTCGACATGGGCAACCATCGGGTGCAGAAGTTCGACACCAGCACCAACGTCCTCCCTCAATTGCTGACCAAGTGGGGAGGCAGCTCGGAGCCCGGGCACGCCAGCAGCCAGTTGGCCCAGGAGGCGGGACAATTGCGGTCGCCCTGGGGCGTGGCCGTCGACGGAGCGGGCGACGTGTACGTCACCGATACGGGCAACCATCGGGTGGAAAAATTCGATAAGGAAGGCAATTTCATCACCCAGTGGGGCGGGTACGGCAACGGGGACGGGCAGTTCAATTTTCCGTACGGACTTGCGGTCGACGCGAAAGGCAGTGTGTTCGTCGTGGACAGCGGAAACACGCGGGTGCAGCAGTTCATGCCGTCCGACGAAGGCAGCGAGCGGCTGCAGGAGGAATCCGAGGCGGCGGCTGAAATTGCGAAGGCGCAGGGCGCCACGAGCGCCTAGGTCTCGTCGGGGTGCAACCATAGCGGCCGGGAACCAAGGGGCAGTCGAGGGGATTTATGCTGGATAAGGAACCGCGTCTGGGCCTGACCTACGATGACGTGATTCTCGTGCCCGCCAAGTCGGCGGTACTGCCGAGCGAGGTGGACGTTCGGACGCAACTGAGCCGCAACATCCAGATCAACGTACCCATCATCAGTTCGGCGATGGATACCGTCACGGAGTCCCGCATGGCAATCGCCATGGCGAGGGAAGGAGGGCTCGGGATCATTCATCGCGTGCTCTCTCCCGCCGATCAGGCGGCCGAGGTCGACCGGGTGAAAAAGTCCGAAAGCGGCATGATCCTCGATCCCGTCACGATCTCGCCGGACGAAACGATCCGCGACGCCCACCAACTCATGGCCAAGTACCGCATTTCCGGCATTCCCGTCACCAAGAACAAGAAGCTCGTCGGCATCCTGACCAACCGCGATCTGCGGTTCGAAACCCGGATGGATCTCAAGGTGGCCCAGGTCATGAAGCGGGACAAGCTCGTGACCGCTCCGGAGGGGACGAGTCTGGAGAAGGCGCGCGAAATCCTCCACGAGCATCGCATCGAAAAGCTCCCGGTCGTGAACAAGCAGGGAGAGCTGAAGGGCCTGATCACGATCAAGGACATCGAAAAGCGCATCAAGTATCCCAACGCGTGCAAGGATACGCATGGACGGCTTCGAGTCGGGGCGGCCGTCGGGGTCGGTCCGGACACGGAGGATCGCGTCGCCCTGTTGAAGCGGGCCGGCGTCGATCTGGTGGTCGTCGATACGGCGCACGGTCATTCCCAGGCCGTGTTGGACATGGTGAAACTGATCAAGAAGCAGTATGCGGCCTTGGAGGTCGTGGCCGGCAATATCGCAACCGCCGAGGCCGCGAAGGATTTGCTCAAGGCCGGCGTCGATGCCGTGAAGGTCGGGGTGGGACCCGGTTCCATCTGCACGACCCGCATCGTCTCCGGTTCGGGCATGCCTCAATTGACCGCGATCGCCGATTGCGCCAAGGCTCTGGCGGGCAGCGGCGTGCCGATCGTCGCGGACGGCGGCATCAAGTTTTCCGGCGACATCACCAAGGCCCTGTCGGCGGGGGCTTCGAGCGTCATGCTCGGCGGTCTGCTGGCGGGCACCGAGGAGTCGCCCGGCGAGACGGTGCTGTATCAGGCGAGAACCTACAAGGTCTATCGCGGCATGGGATCGATCGGCGCGATGGAGCGCGGAGGCGGAGACCGCTACGGCCAGGGCGGGCGCCCGGCGCCGAAGCTGGTGCCGGAAGGCATCGAAGGGCGCGTGCCCTACAAGGGACCCATTTCAGCCGTGATGTACCAGCTGGTCGGAGGCGTGAAATCCGGCATGGGCTACTGCGGATGCCGGACGATTCCCGATTTG
Source organism: Nitrospira japonica (assembly GCF_900169565.1). Lineage (NCBI taxonomy): Bacteria > Pseudomonadati > Nitrospirota > Nitrospiria > Nitrospirales > Nitrospiraceae > Nitrospira > Nitrospira japonica. The sequence goes on from NZ_LT828648.1 coordinate 2,349,041, forward strand.
CAGCAGAAGGCGACCTTCATCAGGCAGACGGTGGCAGGCCTGCGCGAGAGCCATGTCCACGACGTGATCATCACGAAGGAAGCGCCAAACTACCGGATGGATTGGGAATAAGCACGGGAGCGAATGGCGTATAGCGCATAGCAGATAGCTTAATCGCCGGATATCGATTTCCCTCGCCTGCCCAATGTTTTTCTTTCTGCGACTATCCGCCAATAGCTATAAGCCATACGCTCTTCTCAATCATGGAACTCTGGCACAATAGGATCCTCGTTCTCGACTTCGGGTCGCAATACACCCAATTGATCGCGCGCCGTATTCGCGAGGCCGAGGTCTACTCTCAAATCCTTCCCTGCACGGTGCCGCTGGCGACGATTCTGGCCTATCGCCCTCAAGGGATCGTGTTGTCCGGAGGTCCGTCGAGCGTTTACGAGAAGAAGGCGCCGACCGTCCAGAAGGAATTGTTCGACCAGGGCATTCCCATCCTCGGCATTTGTTACGGCATGCAGCTGGTCACGCACCTGTCCGGCGGCGAAGTCGCCCGGTCCAAGCACCGGGAGTTCGGCCGCGCCGATTTGATGATCGACGACCCGGGCGGGCTGTTCCGCGGCATCGGCGGGGACGGGGCGACGACGGTGTGGATGTCCCACGGCGATCGCATCGAGCGGATGCCGCCCGGCTTCCGGTCCATCGCCCATACGGACAATTCTCCCATCGCGGCGATGAAGCGCGAAGATGCCACGCGCCGGATCTATTGCCTGCAGTTTCATCCCGAGGTCGCGCACACGCCCGAAGGGGCAACGCTCCTTCGCAACTTCGTCTACGACATCTGCGGCTGCAAACCGACCTGGACGATGCGGTCTTATGCGGACAGTGCGGTCGAGGACATCCGGCGGCAGGTCGGCACGTCCCGCGTCATCTGCGCGTTGAGCGGAGGCGTCGATTCGTCGGTGGCGGCCGCGTTGACGCATCGGGCAATCGGCGACCAGTTGACCTGTATCTTCGTCGACAACGGCCTGCTGAGAACGGGCGAGCGGGACCAAGTCCAGAAGACGTTCGCCTCGCAGCTGCACCTGGATCTTCGGATTCTCGACCGGACCAAGCCATTTCTGGCCGCGTTGAAGAACGTGACCGATCCGGAGCGAAAGCGGAAGATCATCGGCCGGTTGTTCATCAAGAGTTTCGAGGCGGAATCCAAGAAGCTGAAGAACATCAAATATCTGGTACAGGGGACGCTGTACCCGGACGTAATCGAGAGCGTCAGCTTCAAGGGACCGTCCGCGACCATCAAGACTCATCACAACGTCGGCGGCCTGCCCGCGCGCATGCGCCTGAAGTTGATCGAACCGCTGCGCGAACTCTTCAAGGACGAAGTGCGGGTGCTGGGAAAAGAACTGGGTCTGCCGGACGAGATTATCTGGCGGCAGCCGTTCCCCGGTCCCGGTCTCGCGATCCGGATTCTGGGATCGGTGACGAAAGAGCGGTTGATGATTCTGCGAGGGGCGGAAACCATCGTCGATCAGGAAATCAGGAGCGCCGGACTCTACCGCGAAATCTGGCAGGCCTTCGCGGTGTTGCTGCCCATCCGGACGGTCGGCGTCATGGGCGACCAGCGGACTTACGAACATGTCGTGGCGATCCGCGCCGTCACCAGTCTCGACGGGATGACAGCCGATTGGGCGAAGATTCCGAACGAGGTGCTGGGCCGCATGTCGAACCGCATCATCAACGAAGTGAAGGGCGTGAACCGGGTCGTCTACGACATCAGCTCGAAACCTCCCAGCACCATAGAATGGGAGTAACGTGAATCGTGAAGCGTCGCTCGTGAAGCGTGAAGCACAATCGTCGTCGATCCTGCGAACGACGAGATGCGAGATACGCTTCACAAAGAAGAAGTAAAATGGAAGTCCGTCTACAAAAACTCATCGCGGGAACCGGTCTCGCCTCCCGTAGGAAATCTGAGGCATTGATCTCGGCCGGCCGGGTGACCGTCAACGGCAAGGTCGTCACGGAACTCGGCACGAAAGTCGATCCCGGCCGCGACCACGTCAAGGTGGACGGCAAGCATCTCAGCGCGGCGCAACCGTTCGTCTATCTGCTGCTGCACAAACCCAAGAACGTCATGTCCACGCTGGACGATCCGGGCGGCCGGACGACGGTGAAGGATTACCTGCACGGAGTCTCGGTGCGGGTGTTTCCGGTCGGACGTCTGGATTTCGACAGCGAAGGGTTGATGCTCCTGACCAACAACGGCGATCTGTCGCAGGCTTTACTGCACCCCCGGTATCACGTGCCGAAGACCTATCTCATCAAGATCAAAGGGGTGGCGACGGACGACGAGATTGTCCAGTTGGAGCGCGGCGTGAAGCTCGAAGACGGCATGACCAGTCCGGCGATCGTCAAAAAAATCAAGAAAGCCGAACAGAACTCCTGGCTGGAGGTCACGATTCGAGAGGGGCGTAAACATCAAGTCAGGCGGATGCTGGAGACGGTCGGCCATCGGGTGATCAAACTCATGCGGGTGAAAATGGGGCCGCTCGCGCTGGGCGATCTCGCGCCGGGCGAATTCCGATTCCTCACCGACCGTGAAGCGAACGCGCTTCGCGAGTTGGTCGAGAGGCGGCTGACGTCGGATGACGGGCAGGAATCTCCGACGCGTCCGCGCCAGAGACCGGCGAAACGTGAAGGCTGGGCGCGTTCGAGCAGAGGGAAGAAGAGTCGCGGCCGGGCGGCATGAGCTTCGATGTCTTGAGGACGATCAAAGAGGTTCTCCTGTAGAGGCCTTTCATCGTCCGATGAGGAAGGTGAGCGTGACATGAAAATCCGGACGCATCGTTGCGGTGAACTGAACGGTTCCCACGTGGGGCAGTCGGTCGTCTTGAACGGCTGGGTCCAGCGGCGCCGGGATCATGGCACCGTCATGTTCATCGACTTGCGCGACCGCACCGGCATCACGCAGGTGGTGTTCAACGCCGAGCGCAACGAAGCGGTCCACAAATCCGCCCATACGCTACGCAGCGAATGCGTGGTTTCGGTGACCGGCCAGGTGATGGCCAGACCGGCGGAATCAAAGAATCCCAACCTGCCGACCGGCGACGTGGAAGTCTTCGTCGACGCCGTCGAGATCCTGAACGAGGCGAAGACCCCGCCGTTCCTCATCGAAGACGATGCCGACGTCACGGAATCGATCCGGCTCAAGTACCGATACCTGGATTTGCGCCGGCCGAAAATGCAGCGGCTGTTGAGCCTCCGCCACGGTATCGCGCAGGCGGTGAGGGCATTCCTGAACGCCGAATCGTTCCTCGAAGTCGAGACGCCCATTCTCACCAAGAGTACGCCGGAAGGGGCTCGGGACTACCTGGTGCCCAGCCGGGTCAACGCGGGACAGTTCTTCGCCCTGCCGCAATCGCCGCAGCTGTTCAAGCAGGTATTGATGGCAAGCGGCGTGGACCGCTACTACCAGATTGCCCGATGTTTCCGGGACGAGGATCTCCGCAACGACCGCCAGCCGGAGTTCACGCAGATCGACGTGGAGATGTCATTTGTCGATCGCGAACAGGTCATGAGCCTGATGGAGCGCATGATCGTCTCGGTGTTCCAGGAGGCGGGCGGCGTGCGGCTCCCCGCGCCTTTCCCGCGCATGACCTATGCCGAGGCCGTGGGGCGGTACGGCTCCGACAAGCCCGATCTCCGGTTCGACATGCCGCTTCATGACGTGACGGCGTTCGGCGCGGCCAGCGAGTTCAAAGTGTTCAAAGAGGCGGCGACGAAGGGCGGGATCGTCAAGGCGCTGATCGTCGCGGGCGGCGCGACCATGCCCAGGAGCCGCATCGACGCGCTGGGTGAGATGGCCAAGAGCTTCGGCGCGAAGGGCCTGGCCTGGCTGAAGATCACCGCCGAAGGCCAGCTGGAATCCGTGATCGCCAAGTTTCTCGACGCCCGCGCGTTTGCAGCGGCGCTGCCTGAGGCCAAGCCGGGCGACCTGATCCTGTTCGGCGCCGACAAACCCGCGATCGTCCATGACGTCCTCGGGCGCATCCGGCTCGTGTTGGGCGAAGAATTGGGATTGATCGACAAGGCCGCCTGGAAGCCGCTGTGGGTGACGGAATTCCCTCTGCTCGACTATTCGCCGGAAGAAAAACGGTACATCTTCATGCACAACCCGTTCGCCGCGCCGATGGACGAGGACGTGCCATTGTTGGATACCGAGCCGCTGAAAGTCCGGGCCAAGGCCTACGACATGGTGCTCAACGGCAACGAGATCGGCGGCGGCAGCATCCGCAACCACCGCAGTGAAGTGCAGTTACGGATTCTGGATCTGCTGGGCATCGGCAAGGAACAGGCTCAGGCGAAGTTCGGGTTTCTGCTCGAAGCGCTCGACTACGGCGCGCCGCCGCACGGCGGGATCGCCTTCGGTCTGGACCGGCTCATCATGCTGCTGGGCGCGGCCGAGTCGATCCGCGACGTCATCGCGTTTCCCAAAACGCAGCGCGCTCAGTGCCCGTTGACCGACGCGCCGTCGCCGGTCAGCGCCGAGCAGCTGAAAGAACTGCGGATCAAGCTTGATCTCGTGGAATAACTCCTCTCCTGTCAGCAAGGAGCGCCTCAACCGATGGCCGCCAACACGTTCGGTCGTCTCTTTACCGTGACTTCGTTCGGCGAAAGCCACGGGCCTGCGATCGGCTGCGTCGTGGACGGGTGCCCCCCCGGGCTGGTGCTCACCACCGAAGACATTCAAAAGGATCTCGACCGGCGCAAACCCGGTACGTCCCGACACGTGACGCAACGGCAGGAGACCGATGCCGTCGAAATTCTCTCCGGCGTCTTCGAAGGAAAGACGACCGGCACGCCGATCGCGTTGTTGATCCGAAACCAGGATGCCCGCAGCAGGGACTACGGCAACCTCATCGACACCTTCCGTCCCGGCCATGCCGACTATACCTATTGGCAGAAGTACGGCATCCGCGATCATCGCGGCGGGGGACGCGCGTCGGCGAGGGAAACGGCGGTTCGTGTGGCCGCCGCCGCGATCGCGAGAAAATGGCTCAACGAAAAGTACGGTGTCGTCATCCGCGGATATCTGAGTCAGCTCGGGCCGCTCCCTATTCCGTTCAAGAATTGGGAGGAGGTGGGAGCCAACGCATTCTTCGCGGCGGATCCCGGCATCGTGGACCAGCTCGAAGCCTTCATGGACGAGCTGCGCAAGTCCGGCGATTCCGTCGGCGCGCGAATCACCACCGTGGCCGAACATGTCCCGGTCGGTTGGGGCGGGCCGGTCTATGCGAAATTGGACGCCGATCTCGCTGCGGCGATGATGAGCATCAACGCGGTCAAGGCCGTCGAGATCGGGGCAGGGTTCGCCTCGGTCGCCCAGCGTGGATCGGAGCACGGCGACGAGCTGACGCCCGAAGGCTTCGCCTCCAACCATGCCGGAGGAATTCTGGGGGGCATTTCGACCGGCCAGGACATCGTGGTCAGCATCGGGATCAAGCCCACGTCGAGCATCAGACTGCCCCGCCGCTCCATCGACAAGCAGGGCAACGCGGTGACGGTCGAGACCAACGGGCGCCACGATCCCTGCGTCGGCCTCCGCGCGACGCCGGTCGCCGAAGCGATGCTCGCATTGGTCTTGATGGATCATGCGTTGCTGCAGCGCGCGCAGAATGCCGACGTTCGCACCGCCACCCCGAAGATCGCGGGATCGATCGGCCGTTCCCGCCAGCCGGTCCGTCCGTCCTCAGCATCAAAAGTCGATCCGGAACCCCACGAGGCGTAGTTGGTACATTCCCGATGTCTTTCGCCGACGACGGGATCATCCTCGACATCCGCAACGCGACCGTCTATCGCGGCGACACCTGCGTCTTCGACGATCTCTCCTTCTCGCTGGAGGAGGACCATCACACGGCCATCCTCGGGCCGAACGGCGCCGGCAAATCCACCATCCTCAAGCTCCTGGCCGGCGAAGTACATCCGGTCGCGGACGACCGTATGTCGATCCGCGTATTCGGAGAAGCTCAATGGAGCGTATGGGACGTGCGCAAGCGGCTCGGCATGGTCTCGCACGATCTCCAACACCGGTACCTGGACGAGGTGACGGGCATGAAAGTCGTCCTATCCGGTTTTTATGCCAGCATCGGTATTTATGAGCGGCAGGACTTCAACTACGGCCAGCTTGCGCGGGCCGACGAGATTCTCGCGGATCTGGGCGCGCAGGGACTCAGGGACAAGCCGTTCGGCCAGATGTCCACGGGAGAGCAGCGCCGCTGTCTACTCGGCCGGGCGCTGGTCCATGATCCGCCCGCGCTCGTACTGGACGAGCCAACCAGCGGCCTTGATTTGACGGCCACGTTTCACTATCTGGATCTCATCCGGCAGCACATGCAGCATGGCAAAACCGTGTTGCTCGTCACGCACCATATCCATGAAATCCCGCCGGAGATCAAACGGGTCGTGCTGCTGAAGCGGGGCAAGATTCTTCAGGATGGAGAAAAGCGCGACGTGCTGACAAACGCGAATTTATCGGAACTCTTCGATTGTCCCGTGACACTCGCCCAGGCCAACGGCTGGTACCAGGCTTTCCCAGGACGCTGAAACGACCTGTCAGCGTCGCTCTGTCGTTCAGCGGCTCAACGTAGGATGTTCAGTACGATTCGCCCGCTTCTCTCGCTGCGGCCTTGCCGAGCAGGCCGCTTGAACGTTCTGGCGAGAGCACATGGTCGCAGCCCTGAGGACGAGGTCGACTGTCCCCTTGTTTAGCCGCCGCCGAGTACGACGTGGAAGGTGAGGTCGGCATCGATGCGGCGGACTTTGACCGCCACACGCTGGCCCGGCGTCGTCCGCTCGATCAGATAATTCTTCAACTGGGCCGCGTCCAGAATGTCCGTGTCCTCGATCGCCAGCAGCAGATCATGTTTCTGAATGCCGGCGGATTTGGCCGGTTCGCCCACGTCCTTGACGGCGATTCGCCATTTGGTGCCGTCCTTCACGGTCGTCATGTGAATGCCGAGCTTCGAGAACGCCAGGGGTTTCCCGCTCAGCGCGGCGTTGACCATGCGTTCCGCCAGCGTCGTCGGAATGGCGAAGGCCAACCGGCTGCAATGCCCCTGAAGCTCGTCTTTCTCCGTCTGAATGATGGCATGCATGACTCCCACGACTTCGCCCGCGCCGTTGAAGAGTGCGCCGCCGGAGTTGCCGCTGCAGACGGACAGGTCGGCTTGCAGGAGGCGGGTATCGACTGTCTGGAGGAACGTGTTGGCATTGCCGATCCGTCCGAACGCCATCGTCGGGCCCCAGCCCAGCGGATAGCCGATGGTAAATACCTCCGTGCCGGAACCGGCCTCACTCGCGGCGAAGGAAGCCGAGGTGGTCACTGTCGGCCGGTCCTTTTCGTTCAGTCGATAGACGACGACGTCCAGATAGGCGCTGTCGCCGACCAATTGGGCGACGAGTTCATGGAGGTCGCTCGTCAGCACATGAATGATCTTGGCGACGGTCGGCCCCGATGGACTGTTCTTCTCGACGGCATGACGGGCCGTGACGATGTAGCCGTCGCGCAGATGGAAGCCGGTGCCACGGACGGAGATTCGACCGGGTTTCTCCGGGGTACGGGGATCCTGCGTATCTTCCAACACGCCGACGGTGGCTCGCTTGGCCTGTTCAAGGATCGCTGCCTGGTCCGATGAACCGGCCGATGATGGAGCAGGCAATAGGGTCATCCAGGCCAGCACGAGACAGACCGCTGCTTGCAGACGCCACAACCTCACGTGAATCTCCCTCCTTGAACCTATGCATTCGCGCGCGTGTCTGCGCGTGTGCCAGGTGACATCGCTATTTTTTCCGGAATCCGAAAAACACTCCGGCGGCGCCGGCGCCGGCAGACGGCAGATATCCGGACAGGGTTTGTCTCAATCCCTGCGCCCCTTGGTGGATGGACGCCGCGGCCTGACCGACCTGGGTTTCCACGGAACCCCAGTCCAAATCGATCCAGCCGGTGTTTTTCAAGAGAGTGACGGCGGCGAGGATGCCGCCGGCGACCAATGCCGCGAACCTCAGGAATCGCCGGAACGCCCAGCCGATGAAATAGCCGCCGAGGTAGCTGCCTCCGAAGCGGGCGGCGTCAGGCGAGGAAAAGCTCGTGACCCAGGCGACCAGTGCGGCGACGGTGGCGACGGACACCGCGACGAACGACTTGGCCGTCCACGGTCCATCCGCGACCAGCGTTTCGAAGAATCCCCGCGGCGCAGGCGAGGCTCCTTCCGCGTCGTCGTCCAGCGGTTCCTTCACAGGTTCTTACCGGCAAACGTGTCGCACGCCCGTGGATCTCCCGATTCCAGCCCTCGCCGGAGCCAGGTCATCCGCTGTTCCGACGAGCCGTGGGTCCAGCTCTCCGGACGGACGTGGCCGTGGGACGTTCTCTGCAGTTGATCGTCTCCGATCGCCCCGGCGGCGCGCAGACCTTCTTCGAAGTCCCCAGGCTCGATGAGGTTGCGTTCCCTATTGGCGTGATGGCCCCAAACACCCGCAAAACAATCGGCCTGAAGCTCCATCCGCACGGACAGGGCATTGCCCTCGGTTTCCGAGGCCTGCCGCTGCAGCCTGGTGACCCGCTCGGCCGTGCCCAGGAGGTTTTGCACGTGATGGCCGACTTCGTGGGCGATCACGTAAGCTTGGGCGAAATCCCCCGGCGCGCCGAGCCGCTGGGACAGTTCGTTGAAAAATGACAAGTCCAGATAGACCTTGCGATCGCCGGGACAGTAGAAGGGACCAACGGCGGACGAAGCGGTACCGCAGGCGGACTGCACGGCGCCGGTGAACAGCACCAGGCGCGGATCTTCATAAGAGCGTCCGAGCGCGGGCAACAGTTGCCCCCAGGTCCGTTCGGTGTCCGCCAGCACGACGGACGCGAATTTTCCCAGTTCGTCGGAGGGAGGTCCCGTCGGCCCTGTCTCCTGGGAGGATTCCGGCGACATGTTCTGAATCCCGCCGAGCATTTCCAAGAGGGCGAGGGGATTCGTGCCGGTAAAGTAACTGACCGCCAATACGAGGACGATGCCGCCCAGTCCGAGACCACCGACGCCGCCGATACGCGCCGGTCCCATTCCGCGACGGTCTTCGACGTTCTGGCTATCCTGTTGCCCTTCCCAGCGCATGGGCCTCCGACCGGGTTAGGCTGCCATGGAAGCACATCTGATGGGAAAGGATCAACACCCGGCCGGGCCGGCGCCGGCCCGTATATTGTCAAGGTATGCCGCAGCGACTATACTGCCCACGTTGCGAGTGAGATCTGAGATGGTTGTATCAAGGAGGTGGAACATGGCTGTGCGGAGAACGGAACTCTTGGGGATCGCCGTCGTCGCCTGCGGGCTCTTCGCCGGCGCTTGTACCGTGACCGAGTCGGTGAAGGGAACCTTGGACAATATCACCGACTTTACGTCCAGCACCACGCCCGGTGCCTGGTCCCAAGATGGATTGCTGCGAGCCGAACATCGCCAGATCATTTTTGCCACCTACAACTATGAAAGCGTGAAACGGGATATCGCCAGAGGAGAGGGGGAGCATCTTGCGTCCCTCGCGACATTGCTGGGAGTGGCCGAGAACCGGAGTCAGGAATTCGGGCTTCTTGCGCAGGCTCGCTATACGGAAGTCGAGTCACCCAAGACGTCGCCCGAAGAGATGCTGACCTCCATGCGGGCGATCGTGCGCGATCATCCGGAGTTGGTTCTAGTGGCCGACGCGAGGTAGCGCGGTTCTCGTCGAGCCGCCGTCTCAGTCAGTCTGCCGAAAGATTCCGGTCCAACCGTACAAGGGCGGATCCGCTCTGTCCCGAATCGTCGTCCCGTCGTGCGCACATGCCTAAGCAACGTCTCCCGACCGGTAAGCTGCTCACGCTGGCGTTCCACAAGCCGTACGACGTGCTGCCCTGTTTCACCGATCCGGAAGGAAGACCCACGCTGGCGGATTTCATTCACGTTCCCGGAGTCTATGCCGCCGGTCGCCTGGACAAGGATAGTGAGGGGCTCATGCTCCTCACGGCCGACGGCGGACTCGCCCATCGCATTACCGATCCGACGGAGAAACTGCCGAAAGTGTATCTGGCCCAGGTCGAACGCATTCCAGACGAGGCGGCGTTGGAGTCGCTACGGCGAGGGGTATGGCTCGGTGACAAGCGGACCAGGCCTGCCCAAGTTCGTCTCCTGCCGCAGGCGCCGTCGTTGCCGGAGCGGCCGGTGCCGATCCGCTACAGAAAGAACGTTCCGACCTCATGGTTGGAACTGACGCTTCGGGAAGGGATGAATCGGCAGGTCAGGCGCATGACCGCCGCCGCCGGCTATCCGACTTTGAGGCTGATACGGGTCGCGATCGGCCCGATTACGCTCGACGGCCTGCAGGCCGGGCAGTGGCGGATGCTGTCGCCGGAGGAAGTCGCGGCGATTCGACAACCGGCGACGTCGCCGGCGTGACCGAAACCGGGACGATTCCCTATTTCAGGGATCGGAGAAAGTCGCCTAATACCGTCCGGAACCGTTCGGGGTCTTCAGCCATCATAAAATGTCCCGTCTGGAATTCCACCAGCTTCGATCCGGCGATCTGCGACTGAATCCCGCGGGCGATGGCCGGTGTCGCCACGTCGTCCTTCTCTCCGACGACGATGAGCGTCGGCGCCGAGATCGCATGCAACCGGCCGTGGACGTTGGCCTGCGCCATGCTGGTCAGCGCCTCTCGCAGTACGGTGCCGTTCCAGGTTGGAATGCGATCCAGCAACGGCTGATAAAGGGCCGGAGGAGTGCCGGGTGGAAAACTCTCTACGATTATGTTGTGCGAGACGTCCCGGTAGTCCCGCTGGCGTCCGATCGTCGGCAGGTCCTTGTCCAATACCATTGCGCCGTCGGTCGTGGAGACCAGCACGAGCGCTCCAACCCGTTCCGGATGGTCCAGCGCCAGTTGCTGGAGAATCATGCCGCCCATCGACACGCCAACCCAGACGGGCTTTTCGATCGACAGTTTATTGGCCAGAGCGATCAGGTCTTCGGAAAACTGTTTGATCGTAAAGCCGGTGGAGGGTTTCTCCGAATCGCCATATCCCCGGAGATCCACCGCGATCCCTCGATACGCGGGAGAATAGGCCTGCAGATACGTGGGGAAAATGTTGCTGGTCGTCACGACACCGTGGACGAAGATCACCGGCTTGCCGGTGCCTCCTTCGAGAATGCTCAGCGTGACTCCACCGGCAGGAACCGGGCGACGACGGACCTCTCCGGCCGTCTTCGCTGCGGTATGATCCGACGCGACAGCCAACTTTGCGGACCCACGATCCGATTGTCCTGTGGACTGACAGCCGATCAGGAACAGTGGAAGGGCAAGCAGGAGAAGAGGACGCTGCGTCATGATGCCTCCTGAAGGGTGATGGAGTACGTCTATGCTTCAGTAGCAAACTTGCGGAGCCGGCGCAAGCCGAATATCTGCCGGTCGTGAATCAGTTTGGCAATCGGAGGTTGTCATTCCGGTAGAAGGAATCCAGTCAAGGCCTTGCCCTCGGCATTGGCCGACTATCTATTGGCCCGACTGAGCTGGCATGGTTGCTCCGGCTCCGATACACTGCACCGACTTCAATCGGACGTCGGCATGATTCTGTTCAATTCGATTCCACCACGAAGGCCATCGCATGTCTGATCGGCGGAGCCGGATCTTCGGCCTTCTATTCTCGGCCGTCGCCGGAGGTCTCCTCGTCACGGGGATCGACCTGCTCACCTTCCTGCTGTCGTCGACGCGGACCGGCATGTCCGGTACCTGGGAGCCTGAAAAATTAAGATGGATCGCAGGCCTCTGCCTGTTGACCTCCGGCCTGTGGGCCACCAATGCTTGGAACGTGCTGTTTCGCCGCTCGCGCTTGCAGATACTGATGCAGGACTGGTCTCTGCCCACCGCGTTGTTGTGGCTGATACCGGTTGTGTTGGGATTCCTCGTCTATTACCCGATTCCGTATTTCAATCACCACATCGACAAGTTCGTGCTCGCGCTCGGCGTCCTTTCCGCGTGGGCCGCGTGGTTGCTTGTCCATCCGAGCAGTCTCGCCCGAATGCTTGAAGCACGCGTGTATGGCTGGTTACGGATCGCCCTGATCAACGTCGTAATGTTCTTGCTCGTTGCAGAAGTCAGTCTGCGGATGGCCGATCCCTTGTTGGCGCAGAGCGGTCTCTTCAGTTCCGCTCACGACACACCGGGAGGAGGGATTCCTCACCAAGTCACGGACCGCTCCGGCATGAAAACGAACGCGTTGGGATTCCGTGACCGGGAGCGAACGATCGAGCGCACGTCTTCTGCCTGGCGCATGGTCGCGCTGGGCGACTCTTTCACGTGGGGGGCGGGCGCGCGGTACGACGAGGTCTACCTGACGTTGGTAGAACGGGCGCTGGCGGATGAACGGCCGGGCGCGGAAGTGATCAACCTCGGCATCGTGGGGTACCAGCCTGAAGACTATTCTGCCTTGCTCAAGGAACACGGCCTGTCATACGGACCGGACCTCGTGCTCGTGAACTTTTTCGTGGGCAATGACTTCATGCCGGCGCAGGGCGTGCAAATGATCGTCGCGGGTCTTCGGCATCGGGTGCACGTCAACGGCAACTGGTTTCACGATCATCTGTCGTGGGACCATTGGTATCTTTCGCATGATCTGGCCTATGCCAGGGTTTTAGCCGATGCCCGGATCAAGCGGATGCAGGGCAAGTCCGATCTGGGCATGTTCGCGTCCGATCCTGCTCCCGCCGCGTCGGATGACCCGCAGGCTTTTTCAGGATGGAGTCCCCGGTACGTCCGCATGATCCAGGGCATGCGGGACCAGTACCTCAAGGCGGACAGCTCCGTCTTTCGCGCGCGCTGGAACGATACGAAAGCCGCGCTCGAGCAGATCGACGGCGTGCTCAACGCGCGCAGGGTTCCCTGGGTGCTGGTGCTCCTGCCCGCCGAGGAACAGGTCGATCCCCGATTGCAGCGGCTGTACGTCGACATGAGCGGCGGCGTGGCGGACGAGTATGACTTCATGAAGCCGCAGCGCCTGCTGTCCGCCTGGGCCGCCGAACGAGGCCTTGCGGTGATCGACCTGAGCGCATCCTTTGCCGCGTCCGTCGAAACACGCCGTCTCTACGTCGACAACGACATCCATTGGAACGCCGCCGGCAACGCGCTGGCCGCCGGAACCGTATTGAACGGACTACGGCCTGTACTTCACCGCGCGGCGGGAGCCGTGTCCGAGTGATGGATGGGAAAAAGCTTATCGGTACTTGATCATGCGGCCGATGATGCCGATGCCGATACCGAGGAGGATGTAGCCGATCAACACGTTCACGATGACCACGCCCTGGCTGATCACGTTCGACGGTTGATAGTCGACGAGGCCCAAGGCCGCGGTCACGTTGACGGAATAGTAGAAGCCGGACCAGAAGGGAATCCACGGGGCGGTGATCATATTGTCCATCGGCTGAAGCCAGCTGATCTGGTAGAAGACTTCATAGAGCAGGCCGAACAGGCCGAGGGTGCCGGCCACCCAGAGGCCCCAGCGGGAAAAGCTCGTTCCATAGTTGCTCGTGGCCTTCCAGGCCAGTTGGGCCCAGGGATGCTTCCCTTGCATCTTCGCCCAGGCGACGCGGGCGTTGCGCTCGTTCAAATACTCCGCCTCCGACCACTCCAACTCGCCGACCTCCGCGAAGCAATGATTGGCGCGCGAATAGGACCGCACCGCGAAGTGCTGTAGATCGTGCGAGGCCGGCCCGCCACCTGTTGCCTGTGCCGCCCGTTCACTCAGTCGTCCCGCGTTCGAATAGGCGCGTCCCGCTTGAGAGAACTGTTCGAGCCGGTGTAGCTGCCCGCCAGCCTGATGATAGGCCTGGGCCGCCTTGGCCGGATCCCGGTTTTCCAAAAAGTGCGCAGCTGCCAGGAAGTAAAAGGCGGACTGCATGACCTCGGCCCGCGCGTCCTTCCTGCCGAAGGCTTCCGCTTTGCGCAGGACGGCATCGGCCGATTGCGCGGCTTCGAGCTCGCTCTCACCCTGTCTGTAAAATTCCTGTGCGGCAGGGTCGGTAAACGTGACCTGGCTCATGAGGATTCTCCGGCGGCGCGCTATGGTACCGCACTGTCGGGCGATTGGGAAAGAGGCGGTGAATCGATCACTGGTGGTAGCAGGAGGGCACCATCTCCAGGCAGTCCCGGAGCAGCCGCGCCGGTTCGTAGGAGTCCGCGAGAGGGGCGATGTTCTGATAGGCCTCGAACGCCCAGCGCTTGCGATGGGTCTGGATCAGCGCGTCGGCGGCCATCACCTGCTGCAGATCCGGCGGCAGGTCTTGGTGCGACAATGCCGGGGACGCGGCCGGAACCGATTCGGGAGAGACGACCTCGATGGATCGCCGCACGGTGTCTCCGGTCCGGTCCTGTACCGTGATGTGAATCGCTCCCGGCGGCACGCCGCCGGCCGGCAGGACCAGTCGAACCCGCCATTCGTCACGGTCAGCTGCCGCCAAGGGTTGTCCTCCCGGCCCGAGTATCTGAACCTGAAACGGGGGGGTGCCTCCGTCCCATGCCAGGGCCAGCATGGTGCGGTTCGAGCTGATCCGGCTGGTGCCGTCTTCGATCAAGGGCAATGAAAGCGGTCCTTCCCGCCCCCGGCTGCTGGTGCTCACCGGTGAGGATGAACGGACATACTGCGTCGTCAATTTGGCTCCCATGGACACCAGGGTGGAGCGAAGCCTCGTAATAAATCCCGGCGGCGCGTCAACGGCGGGAATGTGATAGGGGGAGTTGCGAACCGTGACGACGACGCGGCGATTGCCGACCTGCGCGTAGAGTTCGCTGCCGGGTGCGAGCGCGGTCACGCGATCGCCGGTCTGCAATGGCAGCAGCAAGGCGGGCGTCAACGGTTGTCCGTCCCGTTCGATCCGGATCTCCTTCAGCTCTCCGACGATCTTCTCGACGTAGCCGATGCCCTGGGCGGCCGATTCCTGGACGGCGGAGGTGGCGGTTTCATGGAGGCCGCTAAAAAGTAAGGCGACGCACAGGATCAGTCCGGCCATGACGGCGGTCCCACGCCGGGGGCCTGCGGTTGCGCGTGGCGAGAGCGGGTTACGTGTGTTCATCGGCATGCCGGTGTCGCCGGATCAACGGTTGAGGCGCGATCTCGATATCGACGAATTTCTGATAGGCCTGCAGCACGAACAATGGGAAGACCAAATCCAGCCACCAGCCGTACTGAAAGAGCCACAGGCTGAGCGGCAGGAGCACCGCGTTCACGACCAGCGTCGAGACGCGCGCGCCCCACGTTTTGGTGAACAACGAGAATGAGAGGCTGAATACCGCGATCAGCAGAAGCAGTCCGGTCCATCGAATGCTCCGGCTCACCTCCTGAAACTGACCGAATTCCATCAGGGCATTGATCTGATTGATGACGACGACGGCGCCGGGCATGTCCCCGATCGGCGTGGCGTGCATGTCCTTTCCGAATTCGAAACTGGTGCCGATGACCACGATCTTGCCTGCGACCCACTCGCGGCTCAATGGTCGTCCCGCCTCGTGCTCCGTGATCAACCGCGCCGAGATTCTGGAGAGTTGTCCCGCGAGGCTGGTCGAGGGATGGAACTTGTAAAAAATCCGCTGTTCGAGGTCGGACGGCTTCGTGCTGAGCGTCACAGGCTTGGCCAGCACGTCGTCATGGAGCGTCCAAGAATTGGCCGGCGCGGCGGAATGTTCCGGGGCGGCTTCTCCGCAGGCTTGCGGAAGGGGAGAGAACCGGCTCTGCAGTTCGGTCTGGAACTCGCGGGGTGAAAAGGCCTCCTGGCTCAATTGCGGTCTGCGCAGAATCCCCCAGGAGAGCAGCGCGACGGACGGCACAGCGTGCGGCGAGCGGTTGAGGCAGGTCGGTTCGAACAGCCGCCAATTCCGGACGAGGCCGTCGTCGTCCCGGTCGCTCAAGGGAGAGGCCCAATGCAGGACCGTGGAGCGTTCGACGATGTTCTCCAGGAGTTCGGACGGGCGCTCTTCCCGCAGAGGACCGGACGAAGTTTCAAGAGTCTCCGCCGGTGCGGCCGTCTCGGTTCGCAGCGGGAGTCCGATCGTACGGGCGATCAGGATGTGCATGGGTGGCGAGGCCGGGGTCGGCGTTGCCGTTCCGGCTGCGCCGGCACGCTCGGAATATCGGCGCAAATAGGCCGCCAAGATTTCGTCCGGCCCGTCGGACGATGCGGATGTCCCCGGCGCTGCGTCGGATCCGGCCTGCCGCACCGACAATGGCACATGTTTGGTGAGTTCGATGTCGACGACGAGAAGCTTCGCCGGCGCGTCCACGGCGAATTGAATCAGACTCAGCAGTTTGTCGCGAGGCACGAACAGCGGCTCGCCCCATGAGCGATGCGTCGCTTCGTCGATATCCAGAAAGACGAACCGTTCCTCGGCCGCGCGGGCGGTGTCGAGGCGGTCCTGCCAGAACTTGATGGCCCAGTCGGTCGCGGCCGTCTCGGCTCCCGCGAGCCCGGGGACGTACGGTCGCGCCGCGTGCAGCAGGAGCGCGGCCATGACGCCGATGCCGAGACTTTTGACGAGATGCTGCAGAAAGGGGGGGAACCGGCGCCAGCGGCGGCGGAGGGGCATGAGCGCTGGATGATGGAGCGGCGCCGTCACCCTCTGTATCCATGCCCCCATGGCGATCCCTGCGCGAGCCGGTCGTTCGCCGGTTGTGTGCCTGTCTTGAAGCCCCACAGTCTAGCAGAGTCGGGCGCGAATTCGGTACTGGGCTCAGGAGGGAGGTTTGGAGGCCCGGGAAGGGGCCACGAACCGGTTCTGTTTCTGATAGAGTGTCGGCCGATCTCATATGAAACATCGCTCCGCCAGAGGGGTGTACGCCGCCTGGGTGCTGCTCGGCTGTCTCGTCTGCACGCCCGCGGCCCTGGGCTCGACCGGACAGACCGGCCCTGATCATGGGGCGCGCCGCGCGCTGCTGGTGGGGATCGACCGGTACCAGCCTGACGACGTTTCCGCGAAATCGCAGCCCGAGGCGGGGACGAGCCGCCGCAAGTGGAAGGATCTCCGCGGCGCGGTCAACGACGTCCGGGCGTTGCGCGAGGTGTTGATCCACCGGTTCGGATTTCGGCCGGACGACGTCGTGGTCCTCGAAAATCAGGCGGCCACCAGACAGGCCATTCTCACCGCCTTCCAACGCCATCTCATCGCGCCGGCGCGATCCGGCGATCACAGCCTGTTCTACTACGCGGGGCACGGCTCCCGAATCCGTAATTCCCGTTCGACAGAATTGGATGGCAAAGACGAAACCATCGTGCCGGCCGACGCCAATACCGCGGACGGCGAACGGAAGGTCGTCGACATTCGAGACAAAGAATGGGACCGTCTCTTTACGCAGGTGCTCGATCGGGGGGCCTGGCTGACGGCCCTGTTCGACAGTTGTCATAGCGGGTCTATCTCACGCGGGGCGGTTCCCGTCTCGGCGGCGACGAGGTTTCTGGACGAGGACGAACGCGACGTGGCGTCCTTGCTGGAGCCGGACGTGCCCGCCCATCCTCCCGGCCAGGAGCCGGAACGGCGCGAGGGAGCCTTGATCATCTCGGCCTCCCAGGAAGATCAGCAAGCCAAGGAGACGGTGCAGGTAGCGGAGACGGCGAGGCAATGGCACGGCGCGTTTTCCCTAGCCCTCATGCAGTCCCTCAACGAACTGCCCGCGCAGGCATCCGCCGATCGGCTCTTTGATCGCGTCACGGCCCGTTTGGCGGCCGAAGGTCATCTCCAGGATCCCGTTCTGGCGGGACCGGCGTCGCGGCGGCATGCGCCCTTGCTGGGAGACCCGGCGGGTCATCTTGACGCGAGAATGCGCGTCAACCTCGTGCAAGCCTATGCCGCGGATGACGTCGAACTGCAGGGCGGAGCGGCCGTCGGACTGACCAGGGACACGGAGCTCGTCTCGGCATCTGCGGCCCGCAAGGCGCAGGAAGTGCGCTTACGCATCACCGACGTTCGCGGTCTCATCCGAAGCCGCGCCAAGGTCGTCAATGGCAACTGGCGCGAGCTGAAGGCGGGGGACGAGTTCGAAGTGGTGCGGAGAGGGATGCCTCCGGTGTCCACGTTGCCGGTGTGGATAGGCCCGGCGGTCACGGATGTCCGCGGCGCGCTTGCGCTGGCGCGAGACCTCGCGGCACAGGCGCCGGGGCGCGGCGTGACGCTGGTCGACGATCCGACGGCGGCGACGGCGAGCCACGTCCTGTCCTGGAACGGCGAGCAATGGCTGCTCTGGTCGCAGGCCGATCGCCCTGTCTTGTTGGGCACGGCACCGCGCGCGGCCGACATCTTGAGTCGTCTGGGAACCGCCTCGCGCGCCGCAGGACTGTTTCTGAACGTTCCGCCGACCAAGGAGGTCGCACGGCAATTCGACGGACGGCGACTGGGCCCGCTCGGCGCGACGGTCGCCGCCAAGCCAGACGAGTCTGTCTATGCCTTGACCGGACGGGTGATCGATTCGCACATTGAATATGCGTGGGTTCTGGCCCGTGCTTCCGGTCCCGATAAGCCGGGCCGCGTCTTCCCGCTTCCGGAACGAACCTCGTGGAGTCAGTGGAGCGAGCCTGATTCCAGCCGGGGCAGGTCTTGCGAGGCGGGCGGGCTGCCGGATTGTCTGGGGCGGCTCGGCAAGCTGTATTACTGGCTGACGGTCGGCGGCGCCTCGGGCGAGGAACGGTTTCCCTATCGGCTGGCGTTCAGCCGCCAATCCGATCGGACGGTAGTCGATCGCGGTGAGCTCGTCGAGGGACTGTACCGCATGGTGCTGCGGGCGGACCCCGGCCACATCGAACTGGCCCAAAAGGCCTGGGGGCTGCAGCCCCGCTACGTGTATGTATTCGTGATCGATCGCGAGGGGCGGTGCACGCAGTTGTTCCCCAATGCCGCCAGCCGGGAATACGAGCATCTGCTCCCTTCGCGCGACGATCTGAAGCGTTCGCCGGAGGCATTGGCCGAGATTCCTTTGGGCGAATCAGGCGTCGTCACGATCCAACCTCCGTACGGGGTGGACACCTATTTGGTGATTACGTCGGCTCACGCCATTCCGTATCTGGCGGAACTCGTCGAGTCCGGGCCGGTCATGACGGACGGCCGGCCGTTGCGGGGTGAGCAGGATTGGTCGATCGACAGGATGTTCCTGCGGAGCACGCCGGCGCGGCCGCCCGGAACATGACGCCGGAGCTGTACGGATGATGAAGATACGGAGCGGCATTCGTCCGCGCCGCCTACTTGACGCTTCGAGAGCACTTCTATACCTTGGCCCATCCCGACGACAGGATGGCAGAAGAAAGGACTGAGCTATGCGCAAGCTTTCACGGATTCACCCTGCATGGGTCGCGCTCCTGCTGCTCGCGAGTCTGGGGGCCAAAGGGTGTCCGGCTCAGGTCGGATGCGGGGTCTCCGGATCCATGCCGGGAGGCGCCAGACAATTCGGCGCCGAAACCTGGAACTGCCAGGTCGGGATGCAGTTTGCACAGGGTAATACCGTGACGACTCCCCAACAGGCCAAAACCGACTTGCTGGCCAAGAAGGAAAGCGCCGCGGTGCAGGTCGCGAGTCTGCGTGAAAAGGCCGCCGGCGGCGATCAGGCGTTCGGATTTGGAGGGACAGGCCAGTCCGGGACCGCCGCCGCCGAGGCGAACAGCCAGCTGGAGGCGGCCACCAGAGACTTCAATACCCTGTCGGCGCAGGTCACGTCGATCGAACAGCTTCAACCGCCTCCCGGGACGACGGTGTTGTCGGAGGGCACCTGGAACGTCCAGGGGGACAAGGCGGTGTTTCAGACCAATGCGCCCTACGATCCCGAGAAAAAATACGTGATTCCCTTTGTGGTGCGATCTGAGCGAGGCGAGGTCGTGGAGATGGGCTACATTCCCGTCACGTCCGTTCAGGTCGAGCCCGCTCGCTAGCACGCCCCACACCGTCGCCTGCGTGCTGAGTATGGTCGATCCATTGCTTCGCGCGGTCCGCCGCTTCCTGAGTCCGATCCTGCTCGCCGGGATCGTCTCTTTCGGCTCGCCCGTGCAGGCGTCCGACGAATTTCTCCCCCGCAGCAATCCGAAAGTGCAGCAGGCCGAGCAGGTCTACCGCCGGGTCGTGCAGGCGATCGGGGACGCGAGAACTCCTCCGGAATTCAAAATGGTCCGGGGCAAATCGTCGGCGTTCGACGTCGCGATGTTCGCGCCGTCGCAGCACCGGGTGATCATGGAGGAACGCTTCTATGACCTGGCGCAACGCCTGCCCGCCTCGAACGCACCCCATGCCTTGGCCCTGATTCTCGGGCACGAGCTGGCCCACTTCTATCGGAACCATTCCTGGGCGATGGAGTTCGGCCGCGCCTTCGCCGAACGACAGACCGGCGCCGCCGTTTCGCATGGCGCAGCCGGGGTTGGAGGGGCACAGGCGGCGGCCGCTGCGCCGGCCGAACGCCGGCGCGTCGAAGCGGAGGCGGATTACTTCGGCGGATTCTACAGTCTGCTGGCCGGGTATCGTCCCTTGTCCGTGGCGCCGCAGGTATTCGACGCCGTGTACAAGGAGTACCGGTTCGACGAGGCGCTGCCGGCCTACGAGCATCTGATGCGCCGCAAGGAGGCGGCCAGGGAGGCGCAGCTCAAGCTGCAAGAATTGATGCCGCTGTTCGACGTCGGGGTGCAGTTGACCGCCATCAAGGACTATGTCACGGCCGCGCGCATCTTCGAGCGCATCGCCGCCGACTTTCCCGGGCCCGAGATGTTGAACAACGCGGGAGCGGCGCTGGCCAACGAATCGCTTCGCTGGTTCCCGGAATCCGAGCGCCGCTTCCGCTATCCCTTGGAATTCGATCCGGACACCCGGCTCGCCGAGGAGGGGCAGCGCGGTGCCGAGGAGTTAGACGAACCCGAGCGGCTCGAACGGCGCACGGCGCTGTTGGAGCGGGCGAAGAGCCTGTTCGAGCGGGCCTTGGCCGCTGAACCGAGCTATGCCACGGCGGCCGTCAATCTGGCTTGCGTGCTGGATTTGCTGGGCGAACCGGATCTGGCCGCCCAACGAGCCGAGGCCCTGCTCGCGACGAAGGCGCGCGAGGATGGGACTGCCGCCCAGGCGCTCGTGATCGCCGGCATTGCGGCGGTGCATAGGGATCGCCTCGAAGAGGCCCGCAAGGCTTTCACGGAGGCGCGGGCTCTCGGTCACGCATCGGCCGAAGACAACCTGGCAGTCTTGGCCGGTCGTGACGTCGAGCGCGGAACCGGTTCGTCCGCCGACGCGCCAAGGCCTATCCAACCCGAGACGGTGGGAGGGACGAATATAGCCGACGTCAATGCGACGGAGGTATTGGCGGAACAAGACAGCAAGACGATCGGCCGCTGGGAGGCGGACGAGGAACGACCGGACGTGCGGATCGTGACGCGGACACGAGGCGGGGTACGGACGACCGTGGTGATGCGAGGATCGGCCGGAAAGCGCGTAGCCGTCGTTTTTCTGAGCGCAGAGCGTGATGCGTTGGGGAAGACCGGCCGCGGGGTGACGGCCGGAATGCCGGTTCCGCAACTGGAAGCCGCGTATGGTCTGCCTGCCGTTGTGCTCACGGCACGCAAGGGCTTGTACTATCGATATGAGAATCCGTACCGCGGTTCGCAGGTCGGCCTGCTCGTGCGGATCGATGCGAATCGGTCGGTCCGCGAGTGGGTGGCGTATCGGATCGAAGAGTAGGGGCGGGGATCGACCCCCGCCCCGCGGAAGCCCGGATCAGAAGCGCGCGATGACCTGGAAGGTGGGTCCCCACGTTACGTCGTTATTGGCCAGCCCGTTCGCATTCACGTTGATGACCTGCGCCCGAAATCCGACCTGGAGCGCCGAGCCGATCGATCCGGCTCCGGTCTTCAGGCTGGGCCCGTCCAACGACAACCCAAATTCGCTGGAATAACCCTGCACGCCCTTCGCGGTGGTCTGGACGGTGTTGCTGGGATTGTTGTTCGACTTTTCGTCGTAGAAGCCGATGGCCAGGTTTCCGTAGGCCTTCAAGGGGCCGGCGACGGTGCCGGAGCCGAAGAAGCCGATCAGTGGACCGCTAATGTAGACGGTTTCGTGCGCCGGCCCGGTGATCGCACCGGGATACGTGCTGTTGAACCGTTGTTGCATGTTGTAGTAGCCGGCGAAGAAGCCGAACCCGCGCCAAATTGACAGGGCGGCGACGATCGAGTAATCACGGCGGAGCGCCGTCGTATTGTCGATCGGGGGGCCGCTGCCCCCGTTGTTGTAGCCGAACGGCGTGAAGTTGAATCCGCCGGCCTGCAGCCAGGTGAAGTTCACCGACAGAGCATTGAAGGTTTCTTCGTTGCGCAAGCGGAACGTGCCCGTGACGCTGGGGCCGAGCATTGGTGTGGTATCGGACGTGCGGGTGGAGTTGATGCCGTTGACGAATCCGGCCGGTTGCCACTTCGCCACCCAGATCTTGAGCCCGGCATCCAGCGAGAAGCGGTCTCCGAGTATGCCGCGCTTCTCCGGTTCCGGCGGCGGTGTCGTCGCTTCAGCCGGCTTGGGCGGGTCCGCCGCCCACAGCGTCGCTGACGTCGGCAGGCTGAGCCCCACGACCACGCACAGTACGACCCACAGTCTGACCCCCACACATCTCATGCAGTCCTCCTTTAGCTGGTTGGGTTGAGTTCCGGTCTCCCGCGGCAGCCGCCGCCGGTCAGAATCCGCCGACGAACGGAGCGCGATCGGCCTGCTTTTGTTTGACGTCCGGCTCCGGCGGCGCCCCTTTGGCGGGCGTCTCCTTCGCGATGCGCTCGGCTTCGCGGCGCCGGGTTTGTTCCTGCTCCAGCGCGCGCCTGGTGTCCGCCTCGCGCTGGCGTTGTTCGGCCAGCGTCCGTTCCAAGGCCTCACGCTGCTGCTTCTCTTCGGCGAGCTTGCGCTTGGCGGTGGCCTCGGCTTGACGCAGGTCGTCCGCCGCTTTCTGTCTGGCGGCCTGTTCCGCCGTTTCGCCGGAATGCAGCGCGTCGGTCGCCCGGCGCTCGGCCTCCACCCGTTGGCGATGCTCTTCTTCCAGGCGGCGTTTGACCTCCGCTTCCTCGCGGCGCTGCAGGTCCAGCTGGCGCTCCAGTTCTTGGAGATGCGCCCGCTCCTTTTCGAGCTTGATCTTGGCGTCCAACTCGACCTGACGGCGTTCCTCCGCCAGGCGGTCCAATTCCTTCTTGAAATCCTCCTGAGCTTTGTCCCGTTGCTGCTTGGTGAGCTCTTCCGCCTTGCGGGCCTGATCTTCGAACCCGCGCGCGGCGGAGGCCAACTGAAACACGAATTGGCCGCCCTCGTCGTTGGCTCCCTGCAGGGGCTGGCTGCGGGGCATCTGCTCCGCATTCCGCGCGACCAGCGGGATGACGTGATCGGCGATGCGGCTCGGGACCAGGTAGGGCTCCTCGTTTTCCTTGAGAAACTTGATGAGGTGATAGGCAAACACGCTGTGGCCGTCCTTGCCCTGATCCGCCACCGGTTCCGTGCTGCCGGACGTCAGCCCCCAGCGCGAGCGTTTGGCATGGAGTTTCGCATAATATCGATCGGTGACCGTGGGAGCCACGGAGCGGTTCTGGGCGAAGAGGTTTCCGCTGAAGCAGGAGTCCGCGATGATGTACACGTGCTGGGCCCGCATGGCGGCGATGTAGTTTCTGATGGCCGCGTCGAGCACCCAGGTGCCCGGCTCGTCCATCGAGCCGTCCACCGGCACCCACCAGGCCAGTTGGTTGTCGTCGCTGTATTGTCCGTGTCCCGCGTAATAGACGAGGACACTGTCGGTCGGCGCGGCTTCGCGCGCGAGGCGGATGAACGCACCTTCGATGTGGGTTCTCGTGGCCTGCTCGTTCAGCAGCAGTTTGACGTGATCCGCTTTGAACCCGTAGCGATCGACCAGGACGTCGCGGAGCCCGGTCGCATCCGCCACGGCGGTCTTCAGTTTGGGCGGACCCTGATAATTGTTGATGCCGATGATGAGCGCCCAATAGTCGCCCTGGATCGAAACCTGGCTCGTCGGGGCTTTCAGCGCAGGGCCGGCGCCGCGTTTGGACGGCGGATCTTGAGCATCCGCGGGAACGGGACAGTGGAGCAGCAGAGGCAACAGGAGCAGCGAACTGGTCAACCGAGCGAAACCACAGCGCATGTCAGCGTCACCACGGATCGTCAGGTTGCCCTATTGAAACTGGGACGATAGTGTAGCGCAGGCCAGAATCAGCTTGCAATAAGGGTGTTTACGGCAGTCGGGCGTTTGAGGCAGTCGCTTGAAGGTTTGCCGAAATCTGGACTACACTACCGCCCGGCTCGTCGGGTTTTACTACTTAGGAGGGACTATGAAAGTGCGATCGTTCGGTCGAACCGCGATCATGTGGAGTGTGTTGGCTGGTTGTGTGGGCCTGTCCGGTCCGGCGCTGTCCCTGGCGGCTGAGGAATCAGGTCATGACGGAGGGGCTCGGCCCGGTGAAATCGTCGCCGGCTTCCGCGTCGGCCCCAGCTTCAGCACGACGCCGTTTCTGAGCACCGTCGGCCCGAATCTCAACTTTCAGGGACTATACGGCCTCAACAAGTATATCCGAGTCGGCATGACGCTGGATTGGGAACAGCACAAGATCTCGGATAATGGTCAAGGGACGTTCGGAGTCAGCGGACAATTTTCGACGGTGACGCTGCTGCCCGCGTACATGGAGTACCGTCCCGGACACTTCGGTCAAGTGTATCCCTACGTCGGAACCGGTATTGGTGTGAACATCAACAACAAGGACGTGTCCAACACGTTTGCCTGGCGGGCCGCAGGCGGTATCGACTACTACATCATGAAGGATCTGGCGTTGAACACCGAGGTCAAGTACACGAGGAACACGACGGACGGCCTGGACCTCGGGAGCGTGGCGCTGCTCTTCGGTCTCCGGATGTCATTTGGGGGGCAGCAGTAATCAATCGATCAATCGTACGAGCGCCGGCTCATGGCCGGCGCTCCGACGCGAGGTGATGTCGATGAAGACTGCGATGGTCGCCGCTCTTTTCGGGCTTCTGGTGGTGGGAAGTTCCTGCACCGTTCTCGTCTCCAAGGAAACGCGGTATCTCAAGGCGGCGAAGGATCATGCCACCCAGGAACAAGTGCACGCTCGTCTCGGCGAGCCGAAATATACCTCGGTCACGACCGACGGCGAGCCGATCTGGGTGTATCAGGTCCTGTTCGTCGATACCGGCGTCAACAATCAGTGGGGCACGCCCGGGGCCTGGTGCGACGAATATGTCCTGACCTTCGACAAACAGGGGATACTGAGAGATTGGACGCACAAGTCGGAGGGGCACGGAGGCGAAACCATGCCGACATACTGCGTGAGAGACGGGTTCAAGCCTCCGGCATAGCCTCTATGGAGGCCGGGTCGTCCTACTTCGGCGGAAACTTTTCGAACATCGCCGACGCGACCTCCCGGATCTTTTCGGTGTTTTCTTCGGGATTCTGACTGACCGTGTCGCTTCCCGTTCCACGCCAGATCATTTGTTTGTTCTTGGCGTCGTAAATGTCGACGTGAATCGTTCCAATGACGACCGTCGTGGGAGTCGTCACTGAACTCCCCGAAGCCATTCCCCACCCGCCGCCTTGTCCATACCACCCGTAGCCGGGACCCCACCCGGGTCCGTACGTAGTAGACCTCTTTGTCCAGCGCGGCGTGGTACATCACGAACATATCGGGGTTGTTCTCTGCTTTTTGATACCCTTTGGTAGCCAGTTGATCGTCGACCGCTTTGATGATGCGGCGGTTCACCAGGTCGTTGGGAACAGGCGTGCCTTTTTCCCACGCGTAAGTCCGATAGTGTCCAAACTCGACGTCTTTGTCGAAGTCGATCGTCACTTTCGGTGCGCAGGCCGCCAGCGCAAGTCCCAAGACCACACCGATCACTTCCATCGCGCGACGCGTCATGAATGCATCCTCCGAGCCGTCATTTGAGCGGGAGTGTACTCCCGGTATGGAGAAATTCCAAGGGGAACCGCAGCGTTTGCGAGGATGTCGCGACGGTCGGACGACCGGGCGAGTCGTATGGTTCGTTCAGCAGGGAGGAAGCAACCGGTTTGCTGCAACGCACCCGCGGTCTGAGGCGCGTGGATCGACGCCGCTAGTGCCGTTTGAAATACTGCACGTCCCGCTCGTGCTTCTCGGCCGCCGCGCGCGTGGTGAACGTGCCGAGGTTCCGGCGCTTCCCGGTCTTCGGATCCTTCTTGCGGGAGTAGAGACGATAGCCGCCGGATGCGAGTTTTCTGATCATCGGCGAAGCCTCCGCGTGAGCCCGGGCGTCAACCCGATTTGTTCTCGATGGTGCCCACTTCCGCGACGATGGTGTGAAGGCCGCTGGCTCCGTCCGGCTGGGGACGTACGATTTCCGCGATCTGCAGCCGTCCCTTCGTGTCCGTTGCGCGGACGACCGTCTGGAATTTGCCTTGTTTGGGCGGCTTCCAACTGTAGTTCCAGATCACCCAGGAATAAGGAGACATCGGCGGTTCGATCTGACAGTCGTTCCAGCTCCGTCCGGCGTCGAAACTGATCTCGACTTTGCCGATGGAGTTCGGTCCTCCGAAGGCGATGCCGCGAAACTTCTGTTCCGGTCCCCGCAACGTTTGGTAGTGACCGGGCGAATCGATGCGCGAGAAGACCTTGATCGTTGCGTCGTCGGTCCAGCCTTTCCGCTGCCAGTACCCGAGATGGTCTCCCGGATAGACTTCGATCTCGACGATCCACTTGACGTTCTTGATCCCGTACAGGCCGGGAACAATCAGCCGGATCGGGAAGCCGTGCTCCTTCGGGAGTTTCTCCCCGTTCATCAGAAAGGCGAGCATGGCGTCGTCCTGCATGGCCCGCTTGAAGGGAATACTGTCGTCGTAACCGTCGATGCCTCGAAAGATGACGTCGCGCGCGGTTTCGTCGTCGGCGCCGGCCTCCTGCAGCAGTTTTTTGAGCGAGATCCCTCGCCACGTCGCGTTCCCCATGCTATCTCCGCCGGGCAGCGTGTCGATGCACATCAGGGTGGAGATCTGATTGTAGGAATCCCGATTCAGGATGTCGCGCCAGCCGAGCGAGAGCGGCGTCTTGACCTGGCCCTTGACGTGCAGCTTCCACTGTTCGATGTTGATCTCACGCGACATCGAGACCGCGGAATCTGCGTAATTGACGACGTAAAATTTGCCGTTGGGAGTGAAATAGGTGGTCTCGCGCGGCGGGACTGCGAACATGCGGCCGAAAATGCCGCCGATGTCGTCGCAGCCGCCGGTCATGCCGGCAAGGGCGCCCCATCCCGCGGCCTTGAGTATGGTTCGACGTGAAAACGGCATGTGCCTCCGAAAAATACTGAACCTCGCTATAAGCATTATCGTACAGGACGATGGTCGACGCAATGAGCGAGCGGGCGAAGCTGCGACTGGATTCCCGCTTTCGGCGTGTCACTCTCAGTATTCCTGATGACAGACTCATCCACTCCAGCCGGTCACCCGCTTGACTCGTTCCGGAGGACTTACTAGAGTACGGCAGTCCCCATCTCGCGATGTCTGCTTCTGATCTACATCCATCCGATGCTTCGGGATTGTCCACTCCCGCCGGTACGCGTCGGCGATTTTTTCAGTGGGTCACCAGCGCGGCAGCCGGTCTCATCGGTCTGAGTCTTGCCATCCCTCTCGTCGGCTATGTGATTTCTCCTGCGTTGAAGCGGCGCGCCCAGTCATGGGTGGATGTGGCCGCCCTCGACGAACTGTCCGTCGGTAAACCCAAACAAGTGGACTACGTGGCGACCGTCCAGGACGGCTACCTGGAGACGAAGACCCAAAAAGCGGTCTGGGCCGTCAAACAGGCGGACGGGCAGGTGACGGTGTTTTCCCCCATGTGTACTCATCTCGGATGCGGGTATCACTGGAATGAAGGCGAACAAAAGTTCAAGTGCCCCTGCCACGGGAGCGTATTCGACCTGTCCGGCCGCGTCGTCGGAGGACCGGCGCCGCGCCCGCTGGACGCGCTGCCTTCCAAGACCGAGAACGGACGGCTGCTCGTCATGTACAAGGAGTTCAAGTCGGGGGCAACGGGACAAGTCGAGCTCTAACCCTGACCCGGTTCCGCCTGTCTGTGTGGGGGGACCGAGATCTCCGGAAAGGCGGCTATGCCACGATATGGCTCGCAATTCGAAGTGAAGAAACTTGTACTGCCGGTCATCTTGTCCGTCGCGCTCGGATCCACGAGCTGGGCGGCCGCACCGTCGACGCCGCCGACAAAACCGGCGAAGGGGCAGAGCGGAGCCTCCGCCGGAAAATCAAATCAGCAGGCCGACGCGACGATTCGTGCGGTCCTGTCCGCTGCACCGTCGGTGCCGCCTCCCGTCAAGCGCAGCCGGCCGGCCAAGGTGATCGTCGAGCTCGAAGTCAGCGAAGTCACCCTTCCCCTCTCGGAGGGAGTCGACTACACGTTTTGGACGTTCGGAGGCACAGTTCCGGGAAAATTCATCCGCGTGCGCCAGGGTGACGTGGTCGAGTTTCATCTCATGAATCATCCGGACAGCCGGTTTCCCCACAACATCGATCTCCATGCCGTAACCGGCCCGGGGGGCGGGGCCGCCAGCAGCAACACCGCACCGGGCCGCCGGACGCAGTTTTCGTTTACGGCCTCCAATCCCGGGCTGTACGTCTATCATTGCGCGACGGCTCCCGTCGGCGAACATGTGGCGAACGGTATGTACGGCCTGATCCTGGTCGAACCTCCCGGCGGTCTGTCGCCGGTGGACCGGGAATATTATGTGATGCAAAGCGACGTCTACACGGCCGGGAAATATCACGAAAAGGGGCACCAGCCGTTCGACATGGGGAAGGCCGTCGAAGAGCATCCGACTTACGTCGTCTTTAACGGCGCGGAGGGGTCCTTGCTGGGCGAGAAAGCACTGAAGGCCAAGGTCGGCGAACGCGTGCGGCTCTTCGTCGGGAACGGCGGGCCGAACCTGGTCTCCAGCTTTCACGTCATCGGTGAAATCTTTGATCGCGTCTATGCCGAGGCGGGAACGAAATATTCGGAACACATCCAGACCACCCTGGTGCCGGCGGGAGGCGCCGCCATCGTGGAGTTCAAAGTGGAGGTGCCCGGCTCCTATAAGCTCGTGGACCACTCCATTCTGCGCGCATTCAATAAAGGCGCTCTCGGCGAGTTGAAGGTCGAAGGACAGGAAAACAAGCTCGTGTATTCGGGCAAACAGGCGGAATCGGACTATCATCCGACGGGCGCCGTTGCCAAAGCCGCATCCCCGCCGCCGACGAAGGACAGCCACGCTTCCGGCGAGCCCCTCTATAAGACCTATTGCATGGGCTGCCATCAGGCGGAAGGGCAGGGGATCCCGGGAACGTTTCCTCCGCTCGCGAAATCCGATTATGTGGCAGGCGAGACGGCGCAGGTGATCGAACTCGTCCTCAACGGGTTCAGCGGACCTCTTCACGTGAACGGAGAAACCTACAACGGCACCATGCCTCCTATGGGACATCTGAAGGATGAAGAAATCGCCGAGATCCTCAGTTACGTTCGGAGCTCATGGGGAAATGCGGGAGCTTCCGTATCGGCGGCGGAAGTGGCGGCTGTGCGTGCGAAGACTGCTCACTAAAATAATATGGAAGGGAATATGAACCGTAGATGGATTGCCATGGCATTATTCGTCTGTGTGTTCTCCGCTCTCCTCTTGGCGCGCGCGCGAGACGCCGGTGCGGCAGGAGATGCGGCCAGGGGCAAAGCGATTTACGAGAAGCACTGCCTGGTCTGTCACGGCCCGCAGGGAAAGGGCGACGGACCGACCGGCACCTTGGTCAAGCCGCCTGCCGCCGACTTTACGTCCGAAGCCAGCAAGAAAAAGAGCGAGGGCCAATTGCTGGAAACGGTGGAAAAAGGCCGGTT
Source organism: Nitrospira japonica (assembly GCF_900169565.1). Classification (NCBI taxonomy): domain Bacteria; kingdom Pseudomonadati; phylum Nitrospirota; class Nitrospiria; order Nitrospirales; family Nitrospiraceae; genus Nitrospira; species Nitrospira japonica. The sequence continues at coordinate 2,378,977 of NZ_LT828648.1, forward strand.
GGGCACCGCGATGGGCCCCTGGAAGGGCCTGCTCCCTCCGGCCGACTTGGGAGACGTGCTGGCCTACGTGATGACGTTGAGAAAGTAATCCCCGCATCCGTGATAGTTCGAGGGAACCGATGGCCTCCCGCATCTATGCCTGGCTCGATAGCCGCCTGAACTTGAAGGCGGTCGAGCATTCGCTCCTGGACGAACCGATTCCGGGAGGCGCCAGCTGGATTTACGTGTTCGGTTCGGCCACGCTCTTTCTCTTCGTCCTCCAAGCGGTCACCGGGATGTTTCTGGCAATCTACTATGCCCCGACCCCGGACCATGCCTACGACAGCGTGCAGTTCATCGAAAATCAGGTGACGTTCGGCTGGTTCGTCCGCGGCCTGCACCATTGGGGCGCGTCCGGCATGGTGATCGCCGTCGGACTCCACATGCTCCAGGTGTTTCTCTATGGAGCGTTCAAGCCTCCGCGAGAACTGATGTGGATGGTCGGCGTGGTGCTCTTGCTGCTCGTGCTGGGGTTCGCCTTCACCGGGTATCTTCTTCCTTGGGATCAGACGGCCTATTGGGCGACGCAAGTGGGCATCAACATGGTCGGCACGGTTCCATTGGTCGGCGACTTCCTCGTAAAGGTGATGCGCGGCGGAGAGACACTCGGGGCGCTGACGCTTTCCCGATTCTTTGCCGTTCACGTATTATTTCTTCCGGCCGTCATCGTGACCGGTATTATGCTGCATCTGTTCATCCTGCGGCGGGTCGGCCCAGCCGGTCCGTGGGATGAGAAGAAAGCGGCGGCGGGCAGCGAGACGTTCCATCCCCGACAAGTCTACATGGACGCGGTCGTGATGGTGGGCGTGTTCGCGTTGTTGGTTCTGCTGGCCTGCCTGGTTCCCTTTCCCTTGGCCGACAAGGCCAATCCGGCCGACACGAGCTTCGTCCCGGTGCCCGAATGGTATTTCCTGTTTTATTACGAATTGCTGAAGTACGTGCATGGACCGCTGGAGCCCGTGGCCACGTGGATATTGCCGGGACTCTTCATCGCGGCCTTGCTGCTCTGGCCGTTTCTGGATTGGCAAAAGACCGTGCGGGCTCCCGCCTCGCGGCCGGTCGGCATGGCGCTTGGCGCGATATTTTTGCTCGTGGTCTTTTCGCTCCTCGGCGTGTCGTTGAAGAGTCTGTACGGAGTCAAGCGGGCGGATCCGGGCGTCGCGCATGGTCAGGCGCTGTTCGCCAGCCTCGGCTGTACCGGCTGTCACCGGATTCACGGTACGGGGGGAGCGATCGGCCCGGATCTTTCGTACGTCGGCGACGAACGTCCCGACAGAGAATGGCACATGAAGCATTTCCGCGATCCCCAATCCGTGTCGCCCGGATCGATCATGCCGAAGTTCCCGCTGTCCGAGCAGGAACTTCGCGATCTCACCAGTTATATGGTGAGTCTCAAGAAAACCGGATAGTCTCGCCGGATCAAATCAACAAGCGGAAGCAGGAGATGGCATGTATCGTGACTGGACGACGGAGTCCTTCGAGGGAAATGGCGATGGTCAGTCGGTCACGGATGCAGATGGAAAGGAGTCGATGTTGGAACGATTGAGATCGGAAACGATCGCGTGCCGCGTGCTTGCAGGGTGCGTCTTATGGGCGATGCTCGTTGTGGCGCCTCATGGAGCCGACGCGGACAACCAGCCTTCGCATGAGGCAAAACCGGCCGGCGCCCCCGAGCAAACGCCGACACAGGCGGCCGGTGGTCACGAGAATCTCAACCGGCTGAAGGCCGCCTGTGGCGAGGACGCCAAACGGCACTGTAAAGGCGTCATGCCGGGAGGCGGACGCATTCTCAAGTGCTTGCACGAACACGACTCGGAACTGACGGCCGAATGCCGTCACGCGATGGAACCGAGTCCCTCCAAGCCGTAATGCCCCGCTCCGTCACGCTGGGAGTATGTCGGCTCAGCCTTTGGGCGGCACGCAATTCTGCGCATGCCGTTCCTGGCAGAGACGGTATCTGGCCTTCTCCACCCAATACGCGAGGGCTTTGTGAACGTCGTCCCAGGAGTCGAAGGAGTCCGCGTCGAGCCGTTTGTTGCCGACGCGCCGATCGGCCGACGCAGCCAGCACTTCACCCGTCTGAGAATCCGATAGCTTCAGTTCGAGGCTCGCGTCGCCGACGAACAGCGGCTTGCCGGTTCCGATATTCTTCAGCATCGACGCCACCGCAAAGGCGTTCATCGGGGCGGGAATCGTCGAGACCGCCCGGAGGACGACGTAGGCCGGATCGGCCCTCGTGATTGCGACCTGGGCGTGCAGGACGCCCGGTCCCGGCTCCGACGCCATTTCATAGTCCTGAGACATGCTGTCGTAGGCCAGGGTGTAGAGGAGATCGGCAATCTTCTGCGCGCGGGCTTGGCGATCCGGATCCGTCGTCGGCGGGCCCCAGACCTGTACATGATCCAGCAGCATTTTCTTGTACGTGCCGCGCGGTATCGTCGCGACCTTGGGATTCTTGTAGAGCAACAGCGCTTCTCCGTCTTCGCCCTTGTGCATCAATGGATAGATCGGCCCGAGAAATCCGGACGTGTCGACGGAGCGCGCTTGCTTCGTCGGTGAGCAGGCGGCCAACAGCGTCACAACCAGGATGAACAGGATCGAAGAGAATCTATGCATCGAGGCCTCCGGGTTCCAGTGCAGAGCAGACAGCGGGAGGAGAGCCTACGGCAGGGACGCCCGCGATAGCAAGCCCGGACCTTGACGCTGTGGTAGGGCAATTGTATAAGTAAAGCCCTTCCCAAAAACAAAGAAGGACCTGCCGCCTTGGCTCGTTCACGCATCCCAGGATTCTCTCCCTCCGGTGCCGTTTTTCTGACGATCGTCGGTCTTGCCGCGCTGGGGGCTTCCGGCTGCGAGCGCAAAGACGCGGTCTCGGCGCTCGCTCCCGACGTGCTGGTGACCGAGGTGGTCCGCCGTGACGTTCCCATTTACGCCGAGGGAGTCGGGACGACGGCCGGCACGATCGACGCCCAGATCAGGGCCAAGGTCCAAGGCTATCTGTTGACGCGCAACTACGTCGAAGGCTCCTACGTCAAAGCCGGGGATTTGCTGTTCAAGATCGACGCCCGGCCCTACCAGGCATCCTTCGATCAGTTGAGGGGCGAGCTGGCCAGGGCGGAAGCTGCCTACAAGAAGACGCAGATGGACGTGGCCCGGGACACGCCGCTTGCCAAGCAGGGAGCGGTCAGTCAGAAGGAACTGGACGATTCCATTCAAGCCAACGAGGCCAACAAGGCCAATGTGTTTTCCGCCAGAGCCAATCTCGAAAAGGGCAAGTTGAACCTGGATTGGACGAGCATCGCCTCGCCGGTGGACGGTGTAGCCGGCGTCGCGAGCGCTCAAATCGGCGATCTGATCATGGAGAACACCGTCCTGACCACGGTATCCCAGGTGGATCCGATCAAGGTGCTCTTCCCCATCAGCGAAAAAATGTATCTCCGCTTCGCGGAACGCATTCAGAAAGCAGTCGCCAATCCGACCGGAGATCAGCGGTCTTCCGCGCCGTTGGAACTGATCTTGGCGGACGGGACCGTCTACGCCCACAAGGGCAAGGCGGCGCTTCCCGATCGGCAAGTCGACGTCAAGACCGGAACCATCACGATCGTGAGCTATTTCCCGAATCCCGGCAACGTGCTTCGTCCCGGTCAGTATGCGAAGGTCCGTGCGGTCGTGGAAACGGTCCGGGATGCGTTGCTGGTCCCGCAGCGCGCCGTTCAGGAACTCCAGGGCATCTATCAAGTGGCGGTCGTCGACGCGGACAACAAGATCGCCGTCCGGAGCGTCAAGCCGGGAGCGAGGATCGGGAGCCAGTGGGTGATTACGTCCGGCCTGAACCAGGGAGAGCGGGTGGTCGTCGAGGGACTTCAGAAAGTCCGCAGCGGCCTCGTGGTCTCGCCCAAACCCGTCCCGCCTGAACCGGCGTCCACCGATCCGGACCGGCAGCCCGCGCCGCCGGCCGCCGGTACCTAAATGGTCAGGTTCTTCATCCATCGGCCCATCGTGGCCATGGTGATCGCGATCATCACGGTGCTCGTGGGGATCGTTTCCGTCTTTCGCCTTCCCGTCGCGCAGTTTCCCAACCTGGTTCCCCCGGAAATTCAAGTCCAGACGACCTATCTAGGGGCCGACGCGCTGTCGGTCGAGCAGGCGGTCGCCACGCCGCTGGAACAACAGATCAACGGCGTGGATCACATGCTCTACATGTACTCCACGAGCGCCGGCAGCGGGCAGATGACCCTCCGGGTGGCCTTCGATCTCGATACGGATCCGAACACCGACCAAGTCCTGACGCAGATGCGGCAGACGATCGCCGTGCCGCAACTGCCCGATGCCGTTCAGCAGTACGGCATCACCAATCCGAAGGCGCTCAGCAGCCCCTTGATGATGCTCTCGCTCTATTCCCCGAGGGGCACGTACGACGCGACGTTTCTCGCCAACTATGCCTTCATCAACATCAACGATCCGCTGACGCGCGTTCCGGGCGTCGGCCAGGTCCAATTGTTCGGCGCAGGCCAGTATGCGATGCGGCTCTGGTTGAAGCCCGATCAGCTGGCCAAGCTCGAATTGACCGTGACGGATCTCATCAACGCCATCAACCATCAGAATACGGTCAACCCGGCCGGTCAGGTCGGCGCCGAGCCGGTGCCGTCCGGACAGGAGTTCACCTACACCGTTCGCGCTCAGGGCCGTCTCGTCACCGAAGAAGAGTTCGGCAACATCGTAGTCCGGGCCAATCAGGACGGGTCGTTCGTCCGTCTGCGCGACGTGGCCCGCGCCGAACTGGGCGCCCAGATGTACAACGTGCTGGGTCGATTGGACGGGGCGCCCGCCGCCGTCATCGCCGTGTACCAACTCCCGGGCTCCAACGCGATCGACACGGTCAAACAGTTGCGGTCGCTCATGGACGAGATGAAGGAGCGGTTTCCGGACGATCTGGATTATGTGGTGTCGCTGGACACGACGCTGGCAGTGACGGAAGGGCTGCACGAGATCTTCACGACCCTGTGGGAGGCCATTCTGCTGGTGATTTTGGTGGTGTTTCTGTTCCTGCAGAGCTGGCGGGCCACGCTGATTCCGCTCTTGGCGGTGCCGGTGTCCCTGATCGGCACGTTTGCGATCTTCCCGATGCTGGGGTTCTCAATCAATACGCTGTCGCTGTTCGGGTTGGTCCTTGCGATCGGCTTGGTGGTGGACGATGCGATCGTGGTGGTGGAGGCGGTGGAACACCATATCGAAAAGGGGATGGGGCCGCGGGAGGCGACGCTGAAGGCGATGGACGAGGTGGCGGGGCCGGTGGTGGCGATTGCGCTGATCTTGGCGGCGGTGTTCGTGCCGACGGCGTTCATCCCGGGGATAACGGGGCGGCTGTATCAGCAGTTTGCGGTGACGATTGCGGTGTCGGTGCTGTTGTCGGCGGTGAATGCGTTGACGTTGAGTCCGGCGCTGGCGGCGTTGCTGTTGAAGCCGAAGGTGCCGATGGGGGGGCTGCTGGGGCGGTTCTTTGGCTGGTTCAACGGGGCGTTTGCACGGCTGACGGATCGGTACGTGGGGTTGTGCGGGGGATTGATGCAGAAGGCGGGGCGGACGCTGCTCGGGCTGGCGGTCGTCACCGTCCTGGCTGGGTTCCTCGGCGCACGACTCCCTGGCGGGTTCATTCCGCTTGAGGATACCGGCTACTTTCTACTCAACGTGCAATTACCCGCCGCCGCGTCGCTCCAACGGACCGATGCGGTGATGAAAAAGGTCGATGCCATTCTGGCCGAGACGCCCGGCATCGAATTCTACACGACGGTGTCCGGCTACGGCGTATTGAGCCAGACCTTTACGACCTATAATGCCGTCGTGTTCGTCGCCCTGAAACCGTGGGAAGACCGGAAAAGCGCCGAGCAACGCTACAGGGCGATCCTCGTCGGCTTGAACAAACGGCTCAGCCGGATGCCCGAAGCCGTCGCATTTGCCTTTCCGCCACCGGCGATTCCCGGGGTGGGGAATTCCGGCGGCGTGACGTTCATCCTGGAGGATCGCTCCGGCGCGACGTTCGAGTTTCTTGCCGGTCAAACTGAACGATTCCTGGAGGCGGCCTCCAAGAGGCCGGAAATGGCTCGCGTCGTCACCACGCTGATCGCCGGGACGCCGCAATGGTTTGCCGAAGTGGATCGCGACAAGGCGCTCAAACAGGGCGTGGCGCTCCAAGACGTCTATCAAACGCTGCAGACCTTCATGGGCGGCGCATTGGTGAACTACTTCAACCGGTTTGGCCGTCTTTGGCAAGTTTACGTGGAAGCGGAACCGGAATACCGGACCAAGGCCGAGCAAGTCGGCGACTTCTACGTGCAGAACAACCAGGGGCAAATGGTGCCGCTCTCGACGTTGGTGACGATGAAGCCGATCAACGGCCCGGAGTTCACCATGCGGTACAACGAATACCGCTCGGCGCAGATCAACGCGATGCCGGCGCCCGGTTACAGCACGAGAGACGTGATGACCGCCCTCGAAGCGGTGTTCCAGGAAACCATGCCAAAGGAAATGGGCTTCGACTACATGGGTATGTCGTACCAGGAAAAGGTCGCGGCGGAAGGGGTGCCGCCGGCGGTGATCTTCGGGTTCTCGCTGCTGTTCGTCTTTCTGATCCTGGCGGCGCAATATGAAAGCTGGGCGCTTCCCGTCAGCGTGTTGCTGGCCACGCCGATCTCCGTCTTTGGCGCCTTCGGCGCTCTCTGGGCGATCGGCCTGGAGAACGACGTCTATTCCCAGATCGGATTGGTCATGTTGATCGGCTTGAGCGCAAAGAACGCGATCCTAATCGTCGAGTTCGCCAAGATGGAGGTCGAAAAGGGGCGTCCCGTCATCGAGGCGGCACTGGCCGGGGCGCGGCTCAGGCTGCGGCCGATTCTGATGACTGCGTTCGCGTTCATCCTCGGGGTCCTGCCGCTCGCATTGGCGTCGGGGGCCGGTGCCCACGCCAGAGTGATTCTGGGCTTTACCGTCTTGGGCGGAATGCTTGCCGCGACGCTGCTCGCGATCCTGATCATTCCGGTGCTGTATTACGTCGTCGAACGATGGGTGATGCAACGAAAAGCCGGCGAGAAGATCGCCGCGCCGGTCATGGTCCCCTAGCCGGTTGGAAAAGGAGGGAAACGATGTATCGCTGGAGCCTGCTTCTATTACTGGTGACCGTCCTGGCCGGATGCAAGATGGGGCCCGACTACATGCGTCCCGACGTGCCATCCGGGGAGTCGTGGAGGATTGCGCCGGCCGCCACCGAGTCGATCGCCAACTTGTCCTGGTGGGAGCTCCTCCAGGACAAGGAGTTGCAGAATGTCATGCAAATCGCGCTCACGGAAAATCAAGACGTCCGGACCGCCGTGGCCTCCGTCGATCAATATCGCGCGCAGCTCGTCATGACCAAGTGGGATTTGGCTCCGTCGCTGTCCTATGGGGCGTCGGCGTTCATGTATCACACGACGGGAGGGGACGCGACGACGATTCCGGGCGGCGGCGGCGCGATCGTGCTGCCGGGGCAGGCGGGGAAGGACAGTACGACCTTTTCGAATACGATCGGATTCGGTAATTTGAAATGGGAACTCGACCTGTGGGGGCGGCTGCGGCGCGCGGTCGAAGCGTCGGAGGCGCAGATGTTCTCCCAGGAGGAGAACCAGCGCACGGTGATTCTGAGCCTCGTCGGCAGCGTGGGTGAGGCCTATTTCGGGCTGCGGTCGCTGGACCTTCAGGTCGACATCACCAAGCGCACGCTCAAGTCCTGGGAAGAATCCGTCCGGCTCTCCCAGCTTCGCTACAAGCAGGGATACATTCCAAAATTGGATCTCGATCGGTTCGAAGCGGAACGGGCCGGCACCGCGGCGAAACTCGCCGACCTCGAAAGGCAGGTCGTGCAGAAGGAGAACCAACTCAACGCGCTCATGGGCCGCAAACCGGCGGCCATCACGCGCGGCTTGCCGTTGACGGAGCAGCCCATGCCGCCATCCGTGCCGGCCGGTCTGCCGTCGGAACTGTTGCAGCGGCGGCCGGATCTGCAGCAAGCCGAACAGACGCTCGCCGCCGCGACCGCCAACATCGGCGTCGCGCAGGCGGCGCGGTTTCCGCAACTCGCATTGACCGGCGCCGTCGGCGGCGCGAATGCGAATCTCAGCGGGACGTCGATCGGGCCGTTGTTCATCCAAAACGTCGCGGCCTCGCTCGCCGGTCCGCTGCTCAACGCGAGCGCGTTGGGCTATCAGGTGAGCGTCAACGAAATGAAAGCGCGGCAGGCGGCGCTGCAATATGAAAAGGCCGTCGTGAACGCGTTCAAGGAAGTCGAAGATGCGCTGATCGCCGTGCAGAAAACGCGTGAGCAGCGTGAGGCGCAGGAGCAGCAAGTGGCCGCGCTGCAATCCGCGCTCAAGTTTGCCGATCAGCGCTATCAAGGCGGCCGCGCGAGTTATCTCGACGTGCTCACGAGTCAACGAAGTTTATTCGAAGCGGAATT